>JACDED010000009.1 GCA_013816615.1 Bacteroidota bacterium | reverse complement strand
GTTTAACTCCAAAATAAAACTCTTTAGAGCCAATTTAAGAGGCGTAACTGATGTTAAATTCTTCTTGTTTAGGTTAGGGAAACTGTTTGCTTAATGAATCTGCTCCCCAGAAAATTAAGTTGACCCATTGTTTCGGTGTCCATCATTGCCGGAGGATCGCCACCTGCAGAAAGTTCAGCCATATTAAAAAGTGTGGCTTCATTATTCTTATTTACAAAAGTGCCTACTAACAAAGTTCCTGAAAAGAACGGGCAAGCTTCATAACTTGCATTAGTAATTCCCCAGATAAAAATTTTATTTCCATCACTCAAATTCACAACACCAACTTTATAAGCAATACAGGTTTTGGTCATGCCAATATCCAGCTTTTCCAAATACGCTTTATAGCCGCCGCTTTGCTTTAACGAATCAATTTGCGCATGCTCATTAATATCATAAACCAAACCATCACCTAATTGTCCTTTTAAAAAGTTAATACCCAATTGACGAATTTGTTGATAGGTAATTCTGTGATTCGTATCCACCGTTTGAACAAACAATGTATCCATGTTTAATGGTAAAGTAAGTTGTTTAAAATTTTTTTCTAAAAAAGGAAAAGAAGATGTCGTTTCTACAACGCTACTATCAGATTTTACAACATCAGCAGACTTTTTTTGCTCTTCGTTATTACAAGAAGCAAATAGTAAAACGCAAAAAAGAAAGATATAATTTTTCATATACGCTAAGGTAATGAATCTTTTAAAACTTCAATTCTTACTTTAGTTAAACCGCTTTTTACAAAATTTAATTGTTTTGCAGCACGCATGGTAAGATCAATTTTTCGTTTCGAGCTTTTTGGTAAGCGATCGTTAACAGTAACAAATACAACACTATCATTTTTTATATTGATCACTTTCACTTTTGTTCCAAACTTTAAGG
This sequence comes from Bacteroidota bacterium, assembly GCA_013816615.1. Lineage (GTDB taxonomy): Bacteria > Bacteroidota > Bacteroidia > B-17B0 > Aurantibacillaceae > Aurantibacillus. The sequence goes on along the minus strand of JACDED010000009.1, from coordinate 61,330 downwards.
TTTTATGTGCAGCCGTTAAACTATCATGATGAAATCTTTGCCCACTACTGCATTTCCTTCCTTCAAATTTTTTAGCATAAAAGCTGGCCGTTCCTGTTTCGGTTTTACTGGGGTCGATTTGCGAAAAGCAGGTCAAAAAGCAACTAAAAAAAATAAATATCCAGAATTTCTTCATTCTTCAATTTACAAAATTTTAGCCGCTTCCGGAAATCAAAAGCTCAAATTCATTCAAAGATTATCCAAAATGATAGCATCCGGCCTGTTTTTTTCGCCCTGAAATACCCGTTAATTCTACAAAAGGCTAATTATTTTAAAATTTATTTGGAAGTATAAAAATAAATGCATTAAATTTGTCGCAGATTAAAACCACCCAATGTGTGTTTTAATTTATTAAGAAGTGGCGAGAGAATAGGCTCACTGACCCACTGGCAACCAACTAAAAGTCCTTACGGATTGGAAAACAGGTGCCAACTCCTACTCCGATGAAAAACGGAGAGAAATAAATTAAAAAAAGAAAAATGAAACACACAAACTCAAAAAAACAAAACGACATTCAGTCAAAAGGATTTAATTCTAACCGCATTTCTTCATTTTTAATGATGGCTTGTTGTATGTGTTGCTGCTGCTACATGTGCTAAGCTAAATTTTCTCAAAATTTTATTGGAAAATTTAACCCTGGCAACCGGGGCAAAATTGATGCATTCTGTTACCCGGATTTTTCGCATCCTTCAATTACAATTTTATTTAATCCTTAAAAAAAGAAATCATGAATAACAATAATAACAAACCAAAAAATACAAGCATACTTATCTCTGCTAATTTATTAGGCGATGATACACATAAAGATTTTTTAGCATTGCAAACCGAATATGGTATAGCACAACGCGGTGGCGCTTATCCGTTCACTATCATTCCCCCTCATGTAAATCGTTTAACAAGCGATGTCAATTTGTTAAGCTCTGTTGAGAAAAAACAATTAATTTTTTCAGGAACTATTTTTAATAACTAAAAAACAAAACTGAAAACGTGAGCTTATCAAAATTTACATATCAAAAAAGATTTCAATTAGAGAGTGGTCAATCACTTCCTTCGCTTGAAATTGCATACCATACTTTTGGCACGCTTAACAAAGAGCGTAACAATGTTATTTGGGTGTGCCACGCACTAACCGCAAACAGCAATGTGTTCGACTGGTGGAATGGTTTGTTTGGCGACAATAGTCTTTACAATCCAAAAGATCATTTTATTGTTTGCGCAAACAATATTGGTTCTTGCTATGGCACAACAGGTCCGCTAAGTATTAACCAGGAAACAAAAGAAGCATGGTTCAATTACTTTCCTCAAATAACTATTAAAGATATTGCTGCATCCTTAGAATTATTAAAAGAGCATTTGCGAATAGATAAAATTCACACATTGATTGGTGGTTCGCAAGGCGGGCAAATTGCACAAGAATGGGCATTACAAAATAAAGACCTGGCAGAAAATTTAATTTTGATCGCTACTAATGCGCAACACTCGCCATGGGGAATTGCTTTTAATGAATCGCAACGTTTAGCGATAAAAGCGGATAGAACATATTATTCAAATACAGTGGACGCTGCGAAAAAGGGTTTATCTGCTGCAAGAAGTATTGCCTTATTAAGCTATAGAGGCTATAACACGTATGATGCAACACAAAAAGATGAGAATTATAATAAAACTAATAATTATGCGTCGGCTTCTTACCAACGCTACCAGGGAGAAAAATTAGCGAATCGTTTTAACGCCTACTCTTATGTAAGATTATTAGATGCCATGGATAGTCACAACGTTGCAAGAAACAGAAGTGAAACAAAAGAGCTGGCATTGAAACAAATTAAAGCTAGCACTTTGGTAATAGGCTTAACAACGGATATACTTTTTCCTTTGGCAGAACAAAAATTCTTAGCAAAGAATATTAACGGTGCAAATTATGCAGAAATAGATTCAGCTTTTGGCCATGATGGGTTTTTAATTGAAACAGAAAAACTAACAAAGATCATTTCAGTGTATTACGCGGAGGAAAAAATAAAAAAAGACAAATTGAATTTACAAAAAACGAACAATTAAAAATATTAGAAAAAATGGCAAAGAAATTAAAAATAGGATTATTCGGATTTGGCTGTGTTGGCCAGGGCTTATATTATGTGTTGAATAATAGCACCGGCTTTAAAGCCGACATCGTAAAAATTGCAGTGAAAGATAAAACCAAAGAACGCAGCGTATCAAAAGAGCTAATCACCTTTGATAAATGGGAAATATTAAACAATCCCGAAATTGATGTAATTGTTGAATTGATAGACGATGCAGAAGAAGCATTTAATATTGTAAGCGAAGCATTAAAAAGAGGTAAGCATGTGGTAACAGCTAATAAAAAGTTATTGGCTAATCATTTGGAAGAATTATATAAACTACAGCAGGAAAACAATGTTTCTTTATTGTATGAAGCATCAGCTGGTGGAAGCATTCCTATCATTAGAACTTTAGAAGAATATTTTGATAATGAAGAACTGGAAAAAGTATCGGGCATCTTTAACGGAACAACGAATTACATTCTTACAAAAACCATTAACGAAAAATTATCTTACGCAACAGCCTTAAAACAAGCGCAGGAAAAAGGTTTTGCAGAAACCGATCCAACAAGCGATGTAGAAGGTTTTGATCCAAAATACAAAGCCGTGATCATTGCATTACATGCTTTTGGACTGATCATTAAACCGGAACAAATTTTAAATCTTGGTATTACTACATTACATGATAACGATATTAAATACGCATCTGAAAAGGGTTATAAAATAAAACTGACACCGGTTATTCAACGACTAGAAAATGACAAAGTGGGTATTTTAGTTGCGCCACGTTTTGTAAAAGAAACTGATCAATTATTTAATGTTGATAATGAATTTAACGGTGTAATTGTTGAAGGTAAATTTTCGGGCGAGCAATTCTTACAGGGTAAAGGTGCCGGAAGCTATCCAACAGGTGCGGCTGTATTATCTGATATTTCGGCGCTTTCGCATGGCTACAAATACGAATATAAAAAACATGTTCAAAAGCATGCTTCTGATTTTACAAACGATGTATTCATAAATGTATATTTCCGCTATAATTCTATCATCGATCTTGATAAGATCGAATTTGATGAGATCACTGAAAAATACACTGGTACTGATTACAATTACATTGTGGGAAAAGTAAACCTGCAAACACTTATAACTAACCGCGATTATATTTTAAAAAATAATTTATTTATCTCGTTGGTAAATGACAAAATAGAATTAAATACAAAAACTAAAATTTCAATTAAAGAAAAACAATTAATTAATAATTAAAAAAGAAAAATAAATGTCATTAAGATTAGGAGATAGCGCACCGGACTTTGTAGCAGAGTCGAGCGAAGGGAAAATAAATTTTTACGAATACTTGGGTAACAGCTGGGGGATCTTATTCTCTCACCCTGCGGATTTCACACCTGTTTGTACGACAGAGTTAGGCACTGTTGCCAAATTAAAACCTGAATTTGATAAACGCAATGTAAAAGTTATCGCGTTAAGTGTTGATCCTGTTGAATCGCATTTAAAATGGATAAACGATATTAACGAAACGCAAAATACAAAAGTAAATTATCCGATCATTGCTGATCCCGTTTTTGAAGTTTCAAAGTTGTATGGCTTTGTTCATCCAAACGCTTCAGATAAGTTTACCGTAAGATCAGTAGTAATAATTGATCCTGCTAAAAAAGTAAAATTATTAATTACTTATCCAGCTTCAACAGGAAGAAATTTTGACGAAATATTGCGCGTAATAGATTCATTACAATTAACCGCTGAATACAGTGTGGCTACACCTGCCAATTGGAAATACAGTGAAGATGTAGTAATTATTCCGTCAATAAAAACAGAAGATATTCCTGCGAAATTCCCAAAAGGATTTAAAGAAATAAAGCCCTATTTAAGAACAACACCTCAACCAAATATTTAAAATAAATAGTATGAAAAAAGTACATTTAGGAGAAAATGGACCCGAAGTATCGCAGGTAATTTATAGTTTTTGGCGCGCAATGGAAGATCCGGACGGTGTTGCCTACGGAACTGTTAAAAGTAAGTTACAGGCCTGCCTTAATTTAGGTATTACCACCTTTGATCATGCTGATATTTATGGTGATTACCAGGTTGAAAAATTATTTGGTAAAGCTTTAAAAGAAGTAGATGTAAAACGTGAAGACATCGTCCTCTCTACCAAATGTGGCATTAATAATATAAGCGCTTCTAATCCCAACAATCGTTTAAGACATTACGATAGTTCGCCCGAGCATATTTTTAAAAGTGTAGAAAATTCTCTTAAAAATTTACAGACGGATTATATTGACATTCTTTTGCTTCACCATCCCGATCCGCTAATGGATGCAGATGAAACTGCTTCTGCGTTAACGAAACTGGTGAATAAAGGAACAGTCAGATATATTGGTGTTGCCGATTTTACAGTGCATCAACATCAATTATTACAATCGCGTTTAAGCATTCCCATCATTACCAATCATCTTGAATTTAATTTATTGAATACCAAACCGCTTACCGATGGAACGATTGATTTTATTAAACAACAATACAGTCGCCCTTTAGCATGGGCACCATTGGCTGGCGGAAAATTACTTGATGCAAATGATCCTTCTACTTTTAATATCCGAAACACATTAAGATCAATTGTTAAAAAATATTCTGTTAATGAAGAACAACTTGCTATTGCCTGGTTATTAAAAACAGGCGCTTTACCTATAGTGGGCACAAATAATTTGCAAAGAATAAAAAATGCAACGTCTGCAGTAAATATTGAATTGGATAAACAGGATTGGCATGAAATATATTTTTCCGCTATTAATACTGCTAAAAATTCGTAACCAATTATTATTTTCTAAAATGAAGATCGCAATAAAAAGAATAGATGATGATTTTAACATGGAAGCCGTTAACGAAGAAGGTAATTCTTTATTAATGGATGGCGCTAAAGACATTGGCGGACACGGAAAGGGCATGCGGCCCATGCAGCTGCTTTTATCAGCTCTGGGAGGCTGTAGCGCTATTGATGTTATTTTGATCTTAAAAAAACAAAAACAAATTATTGATTCGTTTGAAATTGAAGTGGAAGGTGAACGTGAAAAAATTGAAGACTATTCGCTGTTCAGAACCATTACATTACACTTTAAAATTAAAGGTAACGTAGATAAAGATAAAGCGGAACGCGCTGTAAAATTATCAGCAGAAAAATATTGTTCGGTCTCAAAAACATTAGAGCCAACAGCAAAAATAACATATAAGGTAAGCGTAAACTAAATATTCATGTCATCCTGAGGAGCTTGTGCTGAGCTTGTCGAAGCAGAGTCGAAGGACATACATCAAAAATTATAAATGGAAGATAAACATTTTGAAACACAGGCAATACGGGCGCAAACGGAGCGCAGTCAGAATAACGAACATTCTGCCCCACTCTATTTAACGTCGAGTTTTATTTTTGATACTGCAGAAGAAATGCGTGCTGCTTTTAATGATGAATCAGATGAGTTTATATATTCGCGCTATACCAATCCAAACGTAAATGAGTTTGTAAATAAAGTTTGCCTGCTTGAGAGTGCTCAGGCAGGTGTTGCCTTTGGATCTGGTATGGCGGCGATCTATACCACCTTTATGGCTCTATTAAAATCGGGCGATCACATTGTTTCCTGCTCTTCTGTTTTTGGTGCCACACATGCCATCTTTACAAAATATTTTCCTAAATTAAATATTACACATTCTTATTTCAATACTAATAACGTTACCGAAATAGAAAAACTGATTAAACCTGAAACACGTTTTATTTATTTAGAAACACCTACCAATCCTGCAATAGAATTAATTGATCTTGAAGTAGTAAATAAAATCGCAAAAAAACATAATTTACTTTTTATCGTAGATAATTGTTTTGCAACGCCTTATTTACAACAACCCATTAAGTTTGGTGCCGATCTGGTGATTCACTCTGCCACTAAATACATGGATGGACAAGGCCGTGTATTGGGAGGAATTACTGTTGGTAAAAAAGAACTTATAAATGATATTTATTTATTTGGCAGATTAACCGGCCCGTCTTTAAGTCCGTTTAACGCGTGGGTATTAAGCAAGAGCTTAGAAACTTTAGCATTAAGAATGGACAGGCATTGCGAAAATGCTTTATACATTGCACAAGCTTTGGAAGGAAATACAAAACTGGAAAATATCTCTTATCCATTTTTACAATCTCATCCAAATTACAACATAGCAAAAAAACAAATGAAAGCTGGTGGCGGTATTATTACTCTTACGATAAAAGGTGGTTATGATGCTGCAAAACAATTTTTAGATAAATTGCAAATGATAAAGATCTCGCCAAATTTGGGCGACGCCAGAACAATTGCTACGCATCCGGCCTCATCAACACATTGTAAATTATCAGAGCAGGAAAGGTTAACTGTTGGAATTACACCCGGGTTAATTCGCATTTCTATTGGTCTTGAGAACAAAGAAGATATCTTAAACGATATTTTACAGGCGTTTTAAGAAGAGAAATTAGAGAATACAAAAATGGTATACTAACCAGAAAAATAAATTAATTTATTTTGCGCCGGCTTTAGGCTTTGGTTTTTTGTTATCCACTTTTTGTACAGGAGGCACATAACCGGGCTTTGGTTTAAGTATAAAATTCCTGTTCTTTTCAATATCTATTTTTCCAAAATCAGAAATAGTAATTTCTTCTTTATAGTCAAGATAACCTTGTGATACAATAGTTAGTTTGTAAAATCCGGCAGGAAGGCTCATTACAAATTTTCCGGTTTTTGAATGTGGCGTAAAATTATATTCTACTTTATTTTGTGCATTTGTTACGATCATCGACACAACATAATTTTTTGGTTTTTTAAGCGAGTCGCCTAAATAAACCTGTCCAACAAAAATTTTGCTGACCTGGTCATTCTCATTAAATTTAATACGATAAAGATCAAGATCGCCAAAACCTCCCGGTCTGAATGCGCTGATGTAAGCTACACGGTCATCTGGTGTTACACAAATATTTCTGTCATCATCTGTTGAGTTAATAGGATAACCTAAATTTTGTGGTTCAGAAAAGGTGTTTTCTTCTACATTCCATTCAGTTTTAAACAGATCAAAACCGCCCATACTGTTATGCCCTTCGCTGGCAAAATAAAGTATAGCACAATCGTTAGATAAGTAAGGAAAATCTTCGTTATAAGATGTATTAATACTTGGCGGCAGTTTTTGTGCAGGACCCCATTTACCATTCGGTAATTTTTTACACACATAAAGATCACTGTTAGAATTGATATTATCTCTTCTTGCAAATACCATAATGTTTCCCCCTTCGTTTAAGCAACCACTGGTTTCGATTTTTGTATTAATTATGGGATCACATAATTTTGGTTTTGGAAAATCTGTATTTTGATCTTTTCTGGCCGAAACATAAAGATCACCGAATTTATCAATGTGATCTAAATATAAATATAACTCTAAACCATCAGGACGCATACCTACAACCTGCTCATCAAGTGCGCCATTAATGTTCTTTCCTGCGTTTACAGCTTTGGTCCAGTTTGAATTTTCTATTTTACTATAATAAACATCACTACTGTGATAACCATCCATCTCCACTTTTTTTCCTCCAACGTTTTCTTTTCTTCTTGAAGTAAAAGCCATAATAGTTTCATCGGCACTAACAAAAGGATAATAATCAGGCTCATCACTATTGATCTCTTTACCTAAATTTTGAAACGTAACATTGGTGGGGCCACTTATAAATCTTGCGGCGTTCTCACAATTTTCGAGATAACGTTTAACCTTATCGGCTTCTTTCGGTTTTACGTTTTTAAATTTTTCGAAAGCGGTAACAGCATCATCAATTCTGTTATTCAATAAATAAGCTCTTCCTAAATTGATCCAAACCTCATCATCAGCTCCGGATTCGTTAGAATAATCTTCAAAATATTTAATCGATTCTTCGCGATTGATCTTTGTATTGAGATAACAAATACCAAGATTATACTTAATTTTTTTATTGTCCTTATCTTTTTTTAATTCGGCCTTGTAAATAGGAATGGCCATTAAGTAATTTTTGTGCTTAAAATGTTCATTGGCATCTTCAATGTCTTTTTTCTTGCTTGTAGCTTGCGAAAAAAGACCGGTGCTAAAACACAGGATAATTAGTATGCCGGAAAATTTTAGTTTCATTTTGGGAGGACTAATATAATAAAATATTAATAAAACTTCATTTTTTTTGCGACAATTTAAAAAGCTCGTCTTTTTCTTTTTTTGTCAGGCTGTCATAGCCACTTTTTGAAATTTTATCCAGTATTTCGTTCATTGCCTGCTCCGAATTATCATATTTGGCTGCAGAATAGCCCGAGCCGGTATTATTACTTACCACTTTTAACTTTTTGTTCTTTCTTGAAAAGATATCTAAATTAAAAAGATCGATACCCTTTTTTAGATAATAACCATATAATACACCAAATAAAGCGCCCCCAACGTGTGATATCTTACCTCCGGTATTAACCGAAAGATCAATAATTGTGCTCACTACAAAGGTGATAAGGTAAAAGTATTTGTAAGACATTTCTACTACACCAAACAAATAGATCCTGTAATTTGGTGAATAAATGGCCATAACAGCGCCTACACCAAGTACCGATGCAGAAGCGCCTAATAGCAAAGCGTGACCAAATGATTCTGGAAATAATAAACCTAAAATTAACACAAGCGCCCCACCACACAAACCGCTCATAACGTATACATAAAGCATTTTCTTTTGGCCAAGAATGGTAAAAAATATTTGGGCCGTAAAATAAAACAGGAACATATTCCAAAAAATATGGCCAAGGTTTGCATGCGTGAACATGTAAGTAAAAAGTGTCCAGAATTTATAAATAAATCCATAGCCACCTACCGGTAAAGCAAGGTATGCAAGGAGACCAGGGGACGCAATGTTTTGAGCAATATTAACTGTTAAAAAAATGGCAACGTTAATAATAATGATTTGCAGGAGAACACCTTGTTGCTGAAAGTTATATTTTATTTTTTGAAAAAAATTCATATCAATAAAAATGTTGTTTGTCTTTACGCCAAATTAAAACAATAATAATACCAACAAATAAACCGCCAAGATGTGCAAAATGAGCTACATTATCACCGGGATTACTTCTTAAGCCCGAAAAAAGTTCAATTGCTCCATAACCGATCACTAACCATTTAGCTTTTACGGGAAAAAGAAAATAAAGATACAGCATTCGGTTAGGAAATATCATTCCAAATGCACCAAGCAAGCCAAATAGTGAGCCGGAAGCGCCTACAACCACATTTTGATTTAAATATTCATTCTTATAGTCCAATAAAAACTGTGATGCCAAACTCAAAGCTCTTGGTGAATTTTCCTGAATAGCTTTATTGTATTGATCGACAAAGGTTTCGTAAATAGAAAAGGTTTGAGAACTAAGACTGTTTTGAAATTCTAAACTATTTAGTAATGCATTAATTGTTCCTCCGTTTAAATTATTTTGAGTTGCCTGGATAGAATCGATCAACGGGCCCACAGAAAAGTAAATAACAATGTATTGGGCTAACGCGGCACCAAACCCGGTTAAAATATAAAAGATCAAATAACGTTTAGGGCCCCAGATCTGTTCTAAAACCTGGCCAAAGATATATACGGCCAGCATATTAAATAAAATATGAGAAAAGCTGCCATGCATAAAAATGTATGTAACAAATTGATGTGGCTTAAAATCGGGTGCGGTTGGATAATGCAAACCTAAATACTTTGCAAGATCAATGTGTTGAGTACTTTGTAAGGCAACAGTTAACAGAAAGAACACTGCATTAATAATAATAATGTTTTTGGTAACTACTGGCAAACCACCAAAAGCGCCTGGCCTATATTGATTATTGAAATTCATTTATTTCTTAAAAAACTTTTCTATGTCTGTATGATCTACTTCCATCATAATTGATTTGCCTGATGCTGTATATAAAGGGTTTTCACAACTCATTAAATGTTGCAGTATCAGGCTCATCTCCTGCTCTTCCAATTGCTTGCCATATTTTATACATGTATTATAAGCGATGGCGCGGCATAAATTATCATGCTTTTCCATCTTGGTATCTATTGTATTTATCTTAAAGGTTTCCAATATACCTTCCAATGTTTCTGCAATTTTAAAATCTTTAAGATCAACCGGCGTGCCGTTAACAACAATACTGTTCTTTCCAAAAACCTCAAAATCAAAACCCAATGTTTTAAATTCATCGTTAAGGTCTTTTATTAAGGTAAAATCATTGGCGCTTAATTCTATTTGTTCGGGAAAAAGCAATTGTTGTGATGCGATTTTTGTTTCCTGTTTGGTTTTTAAATAATGTTCGTAAACAATACGTTCGTGCGCTCTTTGCTGATCAACAATTAAAACGTTCTTGTTGAAAGTTGTAACAATATATTTTTGATTTAACTGGAAAAAAATAAAATTAATTGCCTCGTGCTTTAATTCTTCCAAAGCATTTTGCTGTGAAACCTCTGAAGTTGTAATAGTATTTTCCTGTGTATTCTTAAAGCCATCAAACATGGTTTCCCAATGTTGTTTATTTGCTTTTTGTAACTGGTTTTCTACAGGGCCTGATCCTGCATTTGTAAATGGATTATAATTTTGATTATAACTTACTTTAGGTTGAGTAATGATCCTGTTCTCTGATTGTGAATCCAAACTCAAGCTCATTTCCGAATCAAAATCTAACGACGGGCCCACGTTTGCCTTGCCCAGCGCCCGTTTGATGGAGCTCACCAAAAGCATATAAACAGCCTTATCATCTGTAAATTTTACTTCGGTTTTTGTTGGATGGATGTTGATATCGATGTTTTTTGGATCCATCTCAAGGAACAAAAAATAACGGGGGTGTGATTGATACGTAATTAATTCTTTGTACGCTTCGTAAATTGCGTGATTTAAAAAAGGGTTTTTTACAAAACGATTATTCACAAAAAAGTATTGTTCTTTTCTTGCTTTAATAGCATTTTCGGGCAGACTAACATACCCGCGGATCTTTACAAAATTAGTATCCTCACTAATAGGAACTAACTCTTTTTGGATATAACTTCCTATCAACGATTTTATGCGCTGCATTAAATTTCCTGCAGGAAGATTCAGGATTTCGTTGCCGTTGCTTTGAAAAATAAAATGAATATCAGTGTGGGGAATAGCTACACGCTCTATTTCATCAATAATATGTTTTTGTTCTACCTGATCGTTCTTTAAAAAATTTCTGCGCGCGGGAATATTAAAAAATAAATTCTTTACAATAAATGTTGTTCCGTTGGCGCATTGACATTCGCTTTGTGCAATAAATTTTCCACCTTCAATTTCAATATGCTGGCCAACTATATCACTTGCTTGTTTCGTTTTTAATTCCACTTGTGCAATGGCTGCAATACTTGCTAAAGCCTCGCCCCTAAAGCCTTTGGTAGTTAAAGCGAATAGATCATCAGCCGAATTTATTTTAGAAGTTGCATGTCTTTCAAAACTCATTCTGGCATCAAAAGGATTCATGCCTTTACCATTGTCGATCACCTGGATCAATGATTTGCCGGCATCTTTAATAATAAGTTTTATTTGTGTAGCACCGGCATCTATCGCATTCTCTAAAAGCTCTTTTACAACGCTTGCCGGCCTTTGCACTACCTCACCTGCAGCTATTTGATTTGCCACATGATCCGGTAATAGTGCTATTGTGTTTTTTGACATATAATTCTCTCAAAAGTAACGATTCTGCTATTTTAAAAGTTCTATTTCTTTTAAAATATTTTTGCTAAAACATGCTAAAATAACATAAAACAGTTTCGTTAAAAAAATAATTACCACTTACCTATTATTTGTGACCTTTTTAACATATTGATTTTCATATTGATACATAATTGATTGTATTCGTAAACTAATTATAAGAAAATTGTTCAAAAATATTTAATAAGTTAGCCAATTAAATTAATATACTATGCGGCTTCATTACGCCCTTATTTTTGTTTTAGCTTTATTTTGCAAAACCACTTTTGCCACTCACGCATTTCCTTTGGTTAACTATAATTTTACCACTGGTCCTACCGGTATTACTGTTAGCGGTGAGTCAAACGGAGCTACATGCGGTGGTGGCCCATACTGGATGCAGATAGAAGTTGCGTGTTCGCCTACCGGCTTTGGTGGCGTACAGCCTACTTGTTTGATAAATGCTTTAAGTAACTGGACCGGCCCCGGTGTGACTTATGTTAGTTATCCATTTTTCAACTCTTTATTAAATATCCCTGGTTATAATGCCGCAAGCGGCTGGAACGATCAATGTGTTCAGGAACCTTATAATAATATTCTCATTCCCTACTCCTATTTTTGCCCCGGAACCACCATGTATTTTCGGGCCAGGGAGGCTGTTTACGGAACAACCAGTACCGGACCCTGGACAGCTGTAAATTCCTTTGTCGTCCCAGGTGTGCCACCAGTAGTATGCTCTGCATCTTTAACACATTCACCTTTTACCACAACGCTTTCACCAACCTGCCCCGGTGCAAAAACGTTAACTATTTTAAATCCGAACTGTCCTTTACCCTGTGCCAGCCCTGCCTTAGCGCCGAGCTGTGTTACCTCCACTGTGTATTATAAATATTATGATAACACAGGTGCTTTACAGGGAATTACAATTTCACCAACACTTGCTTTACCAAGTGTAACTGCTACAACAACTTATTCTGTTTTCAGGATAGATTCATGTGGCGGTAACGGCGTTTGTCCTCCAAAGAGCTCTTGCGGCTTCCCCGGTGGGGGTTGGCCACAAATGACGACTATATTTATTTCAGCGCCCAATATAATCGTAGCAGCAACACCTGCAACTATTTGCCCTACTACAAGCTCAACATTAACAGCAACAGGCGGCGTCACATACACGTGGATGCCCGGCTCACTGCCGGGTGGTACGGTTACTGTCTCCCCCGGAGCAACGCAAATTTATACGGTCACTTCTACCAGCTCTATAAATTGCATCTCTTCAAAAACAGTGCAGGTCACGGTCACTACGGCACCGGTTATTACGGTAAGCTCAAGTACCAATGTTGTTTGTGCAGGCTTTCCGGCAACACTTACAGCCACAGGTGCGACCAATTATACCTGGAGCACAGGAGCTAACGGTTCGGTTACTGTCGTTAATCCAACAATTACAACAACGTATACTGTTGTTGGTGGTAGTGGAAGTTGTACAGGATCAAATACAATAAGCATAAGTGTAATAGGCTCACCAACGGTTACTGCATTTAGCAGCACCAATACGATTTGTGCGGGAAGCTCTGTAAATCTTTTTGCCGGAGGCGCGCTAACATATACATGGCAGCCCGGAAATTTAATTGGATCTTTTGTTAGCGTATCACCTGCGGCTACTACAGTTTATACCGTAACAGGATCTTTACTTTCATGTACCGATACCGAAACTTTACAGGTAACTGTAAGTAACGGTCCAACTATGACCGTTGTAAGTTCACCTACAACTATTTGTAGTGCAAGTGGTGGCTCTGCAACATTAACCGCCAGCGGCGCTGTAAGTTATACCTGGAATCCGGGAGCCGTAATTTCTTCATCACTTGTTATTACACCAACTGTAACAACAAATTATTTTGTAACAGGTGCAAATGCGATAGGTTGTGTTTCAACAAATACGATTTCTTATTCTGTAACGCCAACGCCGACATTAAATACAACTTCTTCGTCAACTGCAGTGTGTGCCGGAAGTTCTGCAACACTAAGTGCAACAGGCGCTGCAAGTTATACATGGAATCCGGGTGCTTTGCCTGGAGGTACCATTATAGTTACACCTGCAATAACTACAACATATACAGTTATTGGTGCTAATGGAAGCTGTACAAGTTCAAAAACAATTGCGTTGGTTGTAAATGCAAACCCCACAGTTAGCGCAAATTCATCACCAACAGTGATCTGTAGTGGAAGCTCGAGTACTTTAACAGCCAGCGGCGCATTAAGTTATATATGGAATCCGGGAGCTTTACCAGGTGGAACAGTAACAGTTACACCGGGCTCTACAACAGTTTATACTTTAACGGGGTCAAATGCTGCAGGTTGTACAAATTCAACCACTAGCCAGGTTTCTGTAAATATCACACCAACGCTTAATCCGGTTTCAAGCCCAACATCTATTTGTATTGGTGGAAGTGCGACTTTAGCAACAAGTGGCGCTGCAAGCTACACGTGGAATCCGGGAACTTTATCAGGAGGTACAGTTACTGTAAATCCAGCTTCAACAACGGTTTACAATGTTACGGGTATAACAGCAAATTGTAGTGATACAAAAACTATTTCATTATTGGTAAATCCAATTCCTACAGTGAATGCAACAGCGTCGCCAACTGTAATTTGTAGCGGCGGATCTGCAACATTAACCGCATCAGGCGCATTAACGTACACCTGGAACCCCGGTAACATAAACGGCAACCCCGTAACCATAACTCCAACAGCAACTACTTTGTATACCGTTACAGGAAGTAATGGAAGTTGTACTTCAACAAAAACAGTTAATTTAATTGTGAACCCGAACCCAACTATTACTGCAATCGTGTCTCCAACCAATATTTGCGTTGGAAGTTCGGCAACGTTAAGTTCATCGGGGGCCACCAGTTACACCTGGAATCCGGGCGCATTGCCTGGAGGAACTGTAACAGTTACACCTCCTACTACAACATTATATACAGTTACAGGAGTTAACGGTTTTGGCTGTACCACAACCAATACAGTTAATTTAAGTGTTACGCCTATTCCCACAATTAGTCCGGCGGCATCTCCTGCTACAATTTGTGTAACAAAATCCAGCACATTAACTGCAACCGGTGCAACAAACTACACATGGAATCCAGGTGCGTTAACCGGAAGCAACGTAGTGGTATCACCTGCGTCCAATACTACATATACTGTTACTGGATCTAATGGTGCTTGTACTAGTACTGCAACAATTTTAATTACCGTAAATCCAAATCCTACAGTTACGGCTTCTGCTTCGCCAACAAATATTTGCGCAGGAAGCTCTGCAACTTTATCATCTTCGGGTGCCACTTCATATACTTGGAACCCGGGTGCCTTACCCGGAGGTACAGTTAGTGTTACCCCGGTTTCTACTACACTTTATACTGTTACAGGTGCTAACGGTTTTGGATGTACCGCAACTAACACCGTTAATTTAATTGTTACGCCTGTTCCAACTATAAATACTATTGCTTCACCAACCGCTATTTGCGCGGGAGGTTCAACGAGTTTAATTGCGAATGGAGCAACAAATTATACCTGGAGTCCCGGAGCTTTAACAGGAAGCAACGTGGTTGTTTCTCCGTTAATTACAACTACTTATACGGTTATTTGTTCTAACGGAACCTGTTCAAACACTAAAACAATAACAGTTGTTGTTAATCCTATCCCTTCTTTAACAGTTGTTGCTTCACCTACTGTTATTTGCAGTGGCGCTTTTTCTACTTTAACTGCTTCAGGCGCTAATGCTTATAACTGGTTGCCAGGCGCGTTAAGCGGCTCGGCCGTTGCGGTGAATCCAACTATTACAACAACGTATACTGTTATTGGTACAACCACTGCGGGTTGTTCAAATTCTATAACAATCACTTTAATTGTTAACCCTATTCCTTCTTTAACTGTTGTTGCTTCTCCTACTGCTATTTGTAGTGGAAACTCAACAACATTAACCGGCAGTGCGGCAAATGGCGGACCGTTTGTTTCTGTTTGGAATCCTGGCGCTGTTGCCGCTGCAACGGCTGTTGTTTCTCCAATGGTAAATACAGTTTACACATGGAGTGTAACAAATAGTTTTAGCTGTTCAAATACTGCAACAATAAACGTTAACGTTACAACAACACCTACAGTTATTGTTTCTGCAAGTAGTTCAACTATTTGTGCGGGGGCTTCAATTACATTAACAGCAACCGGTGCAACATCGTATACGTGGAACCCCGGGGCTTTACCAGGCGGCACCGTTACTGTTACGCCAACGGTAACAACTACTTATTCTGTTACAGGTGCCAATGGTTCGTGCACAAATACTAAAACAATTACCATTACTGTAAACTCTAATCCAACACTTACAGCAGCAGCCTCGCCTACAAATATTTGTGCTGGAAGCTCTGCTACTCTAATATCAAGTGGCGCTACTTCATATACCTGGAACCCGATCTCATTACCGGGAGGCACAATAACAGTTACGCCAACCGCCACTACACTTTATACGGTTACAGGCACTAACGGCTTTGGATGTACCGCAAGCAATACAGTTAACTTAGTGGTTACTCCAAATCCAACTGTGAACGCATTGGCTTCACCAACAACAATTTGCGCAGGAAATTCAACTACATTAACAGCGAGTGGAGCTTTAAGTTATTCATGGATGCCGGGAAGTTTAAGCGGAACTACCATTGTAACATCTCCAACCATCACCACTACCTATACACTTACGGGTGCGAATGGGAATTGTGTTGATAGCGAAACCATTACTGTAAACGTTAATCCATCACCAACAATAAATGTTGTTGCTTCACCTACTGTTATTTGTAATGGAGCCTCTTCTACTTTAACAGCTACTGGCGCTAACACTTATAACTGGTTACCGGGCGCATTAAGCGGATCGGCTGTTGTAGTGAACCCAACTGTTACAACAACACACACAATTATTGGTACAGGCGCACTAGGATGTACAAGTACTAAAACCATTACTTTAATTGTTAACCCTATTCCTTCTTTAACGGTTGTTGCTTCACCTACTGCTATTTGTAGTGGAAACTCAACCACATTAACAGGCACTGCTGCAAATGGCGGGCCGTTTGTTTCTATTTGGAACCCGGGTGCTGTTGCCGGTGCAACTGCCGTTGTTTCTCCAACGGTAAATACAGTTTACACATGGAGTGTCGTTAACAGTTTCTTATGTTCGAATACTGCAACCATAAACGTTAACGTTACAACAACACCTACAGTCATTGCTTCTGCAAGCAGTTCAGCTATTTGTGCAGGAGCTTCAGTTACTTTAACAGCTACAGGCGCATCATCTTACACCTGGAATCCGGGTGCTTTACCAGGAGGTATTGTAACCGTTACTCCATCTGTTACTACTATTTATACTGTTACAGGCGCAAATGGTTTATGTACAAATAATAAAACATTAACCATTACTGTAAATCCAAATCCAACACTTACGGCAACAGCTTCGCCTACAAATATTTGTGCCGGAAACTCTGCTACTTTAACATCAAGTGGCGCTACTTCATATACCTGGAACCCGATCTCATTACCGGGAGGCACAATAACAGTTACGCCAACCGCCACTACACTTTATACGGTTACAGGCACTAACGGTTTTGGATGTACCGCAAATAATACAGTTAACTTAGTAGTTACTCCAAATCCGACCTTAATAATTGCTATCCCATTAGTGCCTATCTGTGTTGGCAATAACGCCACTTTAACTGCAATAGGAGCAGCCAATTATACCTGGTTGCCGGGTGGATCTACTGCAACGGTATTGATCACTCCTTTAACCGCTACTACAATATTTACATTAATAGGTTCAAATGGTTTATGCCAGTCAACACAAACTGTTGGTTTGGTTCCGAGTCCAAATCCAACAGTAACTGCTACTGCTTCGCCAACTACAATTTGTATGGGCAATAGTGCTACTTTAACCGCTTCGGGTGCTACAACTTATTCATGGAGCACAACGGCAACAGGCACTTCAGTTGTTGTATCACCAACAACAAACGCTACCTATACAGTTACGGGTACAGATTTTAATGGTTGTTCAGGACAAGGCACTGTTAACGTGAATGTGTCGCCAATACCAACATTAACAGCTACAGCATCCGCAACTTCTATTTGTGTTGGTTCAACGGTTACACTAACAGCTAACGGTTCGGGCAGTTACACATGGAACCCTACAGGTTTAACTACAGCAACAATTACAGATACACCAACTATTACAACAACTTATACAGTTTCAAGCAGTAATGCGTTTGGCTGTACAGGAACTTCAACCGTTACGGTTGTTGTAAATTCTGTTCCGGCTTTAACAATTTCTCCATTAAACTCAACAGTTTGTAGTGGCTATTCAACCACGCTTACCGCTATGGGTGCAACGAACTACACCTGGTTACCAAGCGGGAATACAACTTCAACAACTGTTGAAACGCCAACTATAAACACAACATATACTGTAACAGGGGCAAACGGCGTGTGTTCTTCTTCGTTTACTGTTGCTGTATTTATAACACCTTTACCTGCAAATTTAACCGCAACAACAAGTGGCTCTATTACATGTTCAGCACAAACTGTTACTCTAACCGGAAGTTCAACTTCAACTAACGTAAGTTATTTATGGAATGGTCCTGGCTCTTATACTTCTACTGTTCAAAATCCAACAGTGAGCGTACAAGGAACCTATACCTTTAATGTAATAGATAACAGCACAGGTTGCAGCGCTTCCGTTACTTTAACTGTACCAACCGACTCAACTATTCCATCTGTAACAACTGCAGTAAGCGGAAGCATTACCTGCTCAAACACAAGTGTTACAATAAACGCAAGTTCAACATCAACAAATGTTTCTTATGCCTGGAACGGGCCGGGTAGTTTTACAAGCAGTGCGCAAACATTTACATCATCACAATCGGGCACTTATACGGTAACTGTAACAGACCTTAACAGTTCTTGTTCAACCACAGCAATTGCTTCTGTGGCCATTCAAACAAATATTGCTGTAACGGCATCTATTACTCCGGCAACTTGCACCGGTAGTGTTTCTAATAACGATGGAACAATTACTTTATTCAATTTTACAGGAACAGATAAATACGATTATGTTTCGGGAAGTACATATACAGGAACAGCAACTTATTTAACTGCAACAAATATTCCAACAACGGGTATTGTTACAAATACATTAGCGAATCCAAGCGGAACTGTTGCCTATACAGTAAGAATATTTGATGCGAATGGTTGTATAAAAGACACTACTTTAATTTTAATTCCTATAAATTGTTTATCAGTAAATTCATTAGGAATTGCAAAATCAGTTAGTACTCCTACTTTAAATTTAGATGGCAGTTATGATATCACGTATAAAGTGGTAGTTAAAAATTACGGCTTGTTACCTTTAACAGATGTTACTTTAACCGAGAACCTGAATAGCACCTTCCCTTTACCATCCACATTTACGTTGACATCTACGCCGGTGATAACTTCAACAGGAAGTAGCTTAACAATAGATCCTGCATTTGATGGAAATTTACAAACATCATTAACTACAGGATCAACAAGTACATTAAATATCGGGCAAAGTGATACTATTGTATTTGGTGTAAAGATCTTCACTAATGGCTTCTTTGGTCCGTTCAATAATTCTGTAATAGGTTTAGCAAGTCCAAGCCCAAGTGTTTACGTAAGCGATTCCTCGCAAGTTGGATCAGATCCGGATCCGGATACAGATATTGATCCTACTAATAATAATATTCCTACTCCAATTCAGTTCACACCAAATATATTCTTTGGTATAACCAAGGCAGGAACCGTTAGTACAAAAATGGCTGATAAAACCTACGATATTACCTATACGATCACCATTCACAATTTAGGGAACGATACGCTGAAAAACATAACCGCAAAAGACAGCTTGTTTAATAATACAATTAAGTATCCTGCTACTTATACAATGAAATCTGGTCCTACAGTAAGTGGAAATTTAACTGCCAACAGTTTATACAATGGTAACAGCGATATTAATTTATTATCCGGTTTAAATGTTATGGCGCCCGGAAATGTGAATACGATCATCTTTACCATTAATGTAAATCCGGACACAGTAACTATCTTTAAAAACAGTGCATATGGTAATGCATTAAGTAGTACAAGCATTACGGTTTCTGATACTTCAAATACTGGTAATGATCCTGATTCAAATGACAATGGTGTTTGGAATGAACCGGCGGATAATGTACCAACTGTTCTTATTATTCCTAATACAGATTTTTTTATTCCTGATGGCTTCTCGCCAAATGGTGATGGCAAAAATGATCTGTTCATTATAAAAGGATTGCCGGTTGGTGTAGATAATGTTTTTACAGTTTACAACCGTTGGGGAAATAAAGTTTACGCGAAAGATAATTACGATAATACATGGAATGGAATGCCGAATGTAAATGGCACATTAGGTACAGATAAATTACCTCCTGGAACTTATTATTACATCCTCGAATTTAAAGGTGGTGATATAAAAACAACAAACGGATTTATAGTGATACAATATTAATTAATGAAAATATTTTAAATGAACACAATGAAAAAAACAAAAAAAATAGCCCTGATCGCATTTCTGTTTGCAGTGGTTGCCACGGGTAAAGCACAGTACGATGCGCTTTTTACGCAATATATGTTTAACGAAATGTTTATTAACCCGGCGTATACTGGAAGTAAAGAAGCAATGAGCGCAACTGTATTGCATCGCCAGCAATGGGTAAATTTTCCTGGCAGACCGGTAACGACTTCGTTTTCTTTGCACGGCCCGCTGTTGCAAAATAAAATGGGTTTAGGTTTAAGCGTGCTAAACGAAAAAATTGGCGTGCTAAACAGAAACTTAGTTTATTTAAGTTATGCGTATAGAGTTAAAACTGGTGATAAAGGACATTTATCTTTTGGTTTAATGGGAGGTGTGCATATGCAACAAAATAAATTTGCATCACTAAAAACAAATGATGACGGGACGTTCGATCCTCAATTGTCTCAAAATTCTACAAATCTTATGTCGCCAAATTTTGGAGGAGGAATTTATTTTAATACTAAAACATTTTACACAGGTATATCCATTCCAAGAATGGTGGATGATAGAATGCTTTTTAGTACCAATGGTGCTGCGTTGCAATCAACAAAAGTAAGCGCCAGCCAGTTCACTTATTATTTTACAATTGGCAATATGTTTACTTTATCAGATAATCTGAAATTAAAAGGACAGGCAATGGTAAAAGCCGTTCAAAATGCACCTATACAATATGATATCAGTGCCAATTTCCTTATTAAAGAAATGATCTGGGCGGGAGTTTCATATCGAAGTAATGCTGCAGTTGCCGCAATTGTTGGCATACAAATTAACCCGCAATTTTTAGTAAGCTATTCGTATGATTATAGTATTAACGAGATCCAAAAATATTCTCAGGGCTCACATGAAATAGGAATAAATTATTTATTCTCTTACAAGGGTAAAAAAGTTGTTACACCGCGTTATTTTTAATTTTTACATTTTAATTTTCTTATGAAACATAATTTAAAATATTTATTGTTGTTGAATGTTTGTTTTTCGATCTACGCGTTCGGACAAACCGCTGCATTAAAAAAAGCAAATAATTATTATAGTACAAAAGCTTATTCGCAGGCAATTCCGTATTACGAAAAAGTTTTGAAAAAAGATAGTAGCAACAAGATCATACTTTCTAATTTAGGAGACTGCTATCGTTTAACTAATAATTCGCAAGGGCAATTATTGTGTTATGGTAAATTGATAAAATCGGGTAACGAAGAGCCTATCCATAAATTATATTACGGACAAGCATTAAATCAAACCGGTCAAAAAGAAAGTGCTAAAACTTATTTTGATCAGTATGGTGCGGATAGCAGGGGAAAAAACCTTGCTTCCTCATTAGATAAAATGAAATCTTATACTAAAAATGCCGATGCGTATAAAGTAGAAATAGCTCCATTTAATTCTGATCAAAATGATTTTTCTGCTCTTAAATTTCAGGGAGGTATTGTGTTTGCATCTTCAAGAAATAAAACAAAATGGATAAATAAAAAACATGGCTGGACGAGCGACAGTTATTTAAAATTATATACTACAGAAAATATTGGAATGGGCGTATATGCAAAGCCTGTAATATTTATGGGCGATCTTGGTTCTAAATATAATGACGGGCCAATATGTTTTTCAAAAGATTACAATACCGTTTATTTTACCAGGAATAACGCAAGTAAAGCTAATATCAGTAGTGAGAAGACATTTAAATTACAAATATTAGAAGCCGGCTTAAATGAAAATGGATTTGATCATGTAACTGTATTACCTTTTAATAATAATGATCATAACTTTGCTCACCCTGCTTTATCTGTTGACGGAAATTATTTATTCTTTGCGTCTGATATGGCCGGAGGTTTTGGTGGTATGGATATTTATTACAGCAAAAAAGAAGCCGGAGCCTGGACAACGCCTGTAAATCTTGGCCCTAAAGTAAACACTGCCGGAACCGAAGTTTTTCCTTTTATTGCAGCTAACGGTTTATTATATTTTTCTTCTAACGGACTTGATGGACTGGGAGGATTAGATGTTTACGAAACAAAATTTAAAGATGAAAAAGCCGGAAGAGTTTACAATATGGGTGAACCTGTAAACAGTAATAAAGATGATTTTAGTGTTTGGTTGGCAGAAGATAATAAAATCGGTTACATAAGCTCTAACCGCAAAAATGGCGGTATGGATGATGATATTTATAATTTTGAGATCTTACGTGAAGTAAAAAGAGGAAAAGAAATTTTGATCATCACAAAAGACAAAGACAATGGCGAGATCATTGCTAATACAAAATTCACAATGAATGGTGATACAGTTATTACAAATGAAAAAGGAGAATTAACAACTGTAATTGAAGAAGATCTTAATTATAAATTAGTAGTTGATAAAGCAGACTATTTTAAATTAGAAGATAGCGTTTCAACAAAAACATCCGCAGAAGACACATTTACAAAAGAACTAAGAATAGAAAAAGATCCTAAATTATATTTATTGGCTTTTGTTACTGATGCAAAAACAAACATGGCTTTAGAAGGTGTTAAGATTACAATTCTTGAATTGCCTGCCAAATCTGTTTTTGACACTTATACAACTGCCGCAACAGGCGATTATCGTAAACCTTTAAAAGGAAAAAAAGTGGGTGATAAAATAAGTTACTCGATAAAACTTGAAAAACAAGGTTACCTAACAAAAGATGCGATTTTTATTTATGACATTAAAGCGCCGGGTGAAATAAAAATAAACGAAGCTTTAAATCTTACTTTAGGAAAAGTAGAAGTGGGTACAGATCTTGCAAAGATGATAGATATGAAACCCATTTATTTTGACCAGGGAAAATCAAATATTCGTAAAGATGCAGCCATTGAATTAGATAAGGTTGTTAAAGTAATGAATGAATATCCTAATATGTATATTGAGCTTGGTGCGCATACAGATTGCCGTGGTGCAGCAGCAGCAAACGTAAAATTATCAGGGGCACGCGCAAAATCAAGTGCTGCGTACATCGTTAAAAAAGGTGTTAAAAAAGACAGGATAGTCAGTAAAGGTTTTGGTGAAGCGAAACTATTAAATGGTTGTATCTGTGAAGGGAAAATAAAACCAACATGTTCTGAAGATGACCATGCTAAAAACAGAAGAACTGAATTTATTATTACTAAGCTGAAATAAGTTATTGATGAAAAAATTATTCTTTTTATTTTTTAGCTTAGCCACAGCTACATTTTATTCGCAAAGTTTATCTACAAGTTTAACGGCTTGTTATGCTTTGAATGGAAACGCATCGGAACCTATAAATAATTTAACCGGTACACTGAGTGCAGTTACTCCAACGGTCGATAGGTTTAATAATGCAAATTCGGCAATGGCTTTTAATGGAACTATTGCAAGCTATATCGAATTACCAAACAATCCTCTTATTAAACCAACAGCGGTTTCTTTTTCTGGTTGGGTAAAATTAAACTCGTTAAATTCGCAAATAATTGCTTTTGCGCATAATGGTTGTTTAAGCTATCATGAAGGTTATCAACTTACACTTGCAAGTATAAGTCCGGGTAATTCGCGTTTCCAAATCGCAAAAGCTAATAACTCCTGTTCACCCAGCGGTCAGTTTTATTTTAATGGCACAACCATGGCTGCTCTAAACACATGGTATCATGTTGGTTTTTACATTGGACCAGATTCATTAAAGTTATACGTTAATGGAAGTTTAGAAAACACAATGGCAAATTCAAATTCGTTAGTTTATAACCCTTTATCCAAAGTACTATTAGGAGGCACTACTCTTGGATTTAATTTACCATTAGATGGAACTTTAGACAACATCAGATTTTACAACAGAAAATTAAGCGGATCGGAATTTAATCAATTGTATATAAGTGATCCTGCATGTATTTCAACAGTTACAAATCCTAATTGCAGTTCTTACTATGCCCTGGTAGGCACAAATGTTTATGAATCAAATGCATCCATCCCTAACTCATCTACCTCTTCTGCTTTACCGCTTCCGACGGGAGCAAGCGGCTTGGCCGTTGGGCCGGCTTTTGGTTTTCCTGCACCCAACCCAACTTATTGGACAGTTTCAGGTGGTACCTTTTGGTATTACAACGGAACCAGCTTCGTAAATACCACTCATTCTACCGGAAATATTAATGCAGTTAACCCCGGAGGAAGTAAGAACTTTATTTATAATTTAGTTGGAGGCACGGGACAAGTTTATAAATATAACGGTACGGGGGCTGCCACATTACTCGCAACTATTCCTGCATTAGCAGGTGGCGGGCCGTATGATGTTACAGGCGATGATTATGATAATTTTTATTACCTCAGAACACAAATTCCGCAAAGCCTTAATATGTATGATCCAACGGGTGTATTAACTTGCTCTTATAATGTAACGGGTATTTTACCCGCTGTATCTGGTGGCGGTTTTGCAATGATCGGTAATACTGTTACAGCTCATACCGGAGCAAATTATTATGTAGGAACATTTACAGGATCAACATTAAATTTTACAACAACCGGTGCATCGTTTGCTACACCAAGCGATTTTGCAAATTGTTTTTTTACTATTCCATCTTTTAATTCTACAATCACTGCAATTCCCTCTTCTTCTATTACTTGTGGAACACCAACAATTACGTTAGCCGCAAATACAACAGTAACTCCGGTAACTTATACTTGGACGGGACCTGGCATTGTAACATCTACAACAGGGCAAACGGTTCAGGTAAATGCGCCCGGGGTTTATAACTGTACATTAACAAGTGCCTGCCCGGCAAAAATATCTATTACAAGTTTTACAGTGTTGAGTGGAACAGCTCCTATTACTCCAACTATTACTTCTACAAATAGTTTAAGTTGTACAGCTCCAACAGCCACTCTTTCAGTTACTCCAAACTTAGCGCCACATACTTTTTCATGGAGTGGCCCGGGTATTATAAGTCCTTTCACTTCGTCATTTGTAGTTGTAAATGCCGGAGGTATATATAGTGTAATTGTTACAAATCCGGTTACAGGTTGCACCGGTACGCAAACAATAAATGTTCCAAGCAGCTTAGCAACACTTACAATAAACGCAGTTGCATCCAACACCTCTCTTTGCTCTCCTTCAGCGCCAATAACAATGACAGCAAGTGGTGCAACAAATTACACATGGACACCAATTGGCTCAACTGTTCCTGGTACAGGAGCAATTGTAATTGCAAATCCAACTGTTACTACAACTTATTCTATCACAGGCTCAACAGGTGTTTGTACAGGTAGTACCACTATTACTGTTTCTGTAACACCAACGCCAACGCTTATTGCAGGATCTAACAGTCCTATTTGTTTTGGATCTGTTGCTACACTCACAGCAAGTGGTGCGTCTTCTTACACCTGGTTTCCCGGTTTAATGACAGGCCCTAGTGTTACTGTGTCTCCAACCACAACAAGTAATTATACAGTTATAGGCGCCAACGGAAGTTGTACAATGGCTGCAGCTGTTAGTGTTGTAGTTTTACCTGCACCAACTGTTACTTCATCCGCATCGCCAACCATTATTTGCCAGGGCGGTACTGCTACTTTAACTGCAGGTGGCGCATTAACATATACTTGGCAACCAATAAATTTATCAGGCACATCAGTAACCGTTGCCCCATTAATAACTACAATTTACACTGTTACAGGAACAAATATTTTGGGCTGTACTGCTAGTTCAACAGTACAACTTTTTGTAGATAATCCAACAATTGTTGTTTCACCATTATCAAGCACTTTATGCTCAGGCCAGTCTGCAACATTGTCTGCTAACGGCGCAACAGGTTATACATGGAATCCGGGAGGCGCAACAACACCTTCAATAATTGTTACTCCAACAATTAATACAATTTATACTTTAACAAGTGTAAGTGGTGCTTGTAGTTCAACAAATACTGTTCCAATTGCAGTTTCTCCAACACCAACATTAATAGTATCATCCATTGGCTCTACAATATGTATAGGTAACTCGGCTACAATTTCCGTGACAGGTGGTTCAACTTACACATGGTCTCCTGTTACAATTACAGGTTCGGTTGCAATTGTTTCACCAACAACAAATACTACTTATACAGTAACAGGAACAAATTCTTTTGGGTGTACAAGTACAGCAACTTCAGCTGTTGTAGTTAATCCAAATCCTACGATCACAGCTGTTGCTTCTCCAACAAATATTTGTAGCGCAAGTAATACACCTGTGTTATTAACCGCTGGTGGTGGCGTAACGTATACCTGGAGCCCTGTTAGTTCCAACAGCAATACATTGGTTGTTACACCCACGGTAACTACTACGTATTCAGTTACCGGCAGCAATAATTTTGGATGCGTAATGTCGCAAACCATTAGTATTTTAGTATCTCCAACACCAACTTTAAATATTACCTCATCATCAACAGCAGTTTGTAACGGAAGCCCGGCTACCTTAACAGCTTCTGGTGCTAATAGCTATTCATGGATGCCGGGAAGCTTAACAGGAACATCTGTGGTTGTTTCGCCAACCGCTACTACTGTTTATACTGTAACAGGTACATCAGGTATTTGCAGCAGCACAACAACATACACATTAAATGTATTATCCAGTCCTACTGTTAATATTAACGCTATACCTACTGTTATTTGTAATGGTGGCACAGCATTATTATTAGGCACTGGCGCTATCGGTTATACATGGTCGCCAGGCAATGCTAATACCAATACATTGGTTGTAACACCCACTATAACCACAATATATACTTTAACAGGTGTTAATGTTATCGGTTGTAAAAATACCGCTACCATAACACTTACAGTTAATCCAACTCCAACAGTTTCTGTAAGTTCATCAACTAACATTGTTTGTTCAGGAAATTCTGCAACGTTAACATTAAACGGCGCCCTTAATTACCTGGCTTTACCAAGCGCACAAACGGGTTCTGTTATTGTTGTTTCTCCAACAGTTAATACCACGTATACAATTACAGGTATAAATAGTTTTGGTTGTACTGATACAGAAACAATTACCATTGGCATTGCTGCCGGACCAACAATTACAGCAGCGAGCTCTGCTACGCTTTTATGTGATGGCGGTACTTTTTCTTTAAGCGCAAGTGGTGCCACAAATTATACATGGATGCCAATAAATATTACAGGCAGTGCTATTACAACAACTGCAACAAATGCAATTACAGTTTATACGGTTACCGGCGAAACGGGAGGTTGTGCAAATACAGCAACAGTGCCCGTGATTATAATAGATTGTTCAAATACCATGTTTGGTATGACCAAAGCTGCAAGCAAACCTGTTTTAGTATACAACACTTATTACAATGTTACATTTACAGTTACAGCGGTTAACGCTTCAACCATTAACTTAACCAATGTAAGTATGGATGAGAATTTATCCGTTACTTTTCCTTCGCCAACAAATTTTACTGTGTTGAGCCTGCCGGTTATTACTTCGCAAAATAGTAGTTTATCGATAAATCCTTTATTTGACGGTTCTTCTCAAATAAGTTTAACATCACCGTTTACAAGTACATTATTAGCTAATAAACGTGATACAATTGTGTTTACAGTTAGAGTAGATCCGAAAGGTTATTTTGGTCCGTTTAAAAACTCTGTGATCGGTTTTGCACAATTCATTAATAACGTTATTGTATCTGATAGTTCAAACAATGGTTTTATCTGGGATCCGGATCAGGATGGCGATCCGACAAATAATGATACGGCAACAGTAATTGATTTTACACTAATAAATCTTTTTATCCCTGATGGATTTTCCCCGAATGGTGACGGTAGCAATGATGTTTTCTTTATTAAAGGAATGAATGGAAGGCCTGTAAAACTCACTGTTTTTAACCGTTGGGGAAATAAGGTTTATGAAAAACCCGAATATGATAATACATGGGATGCTTATCCAAATGTAGCTAATACTTTAGGTAATAATAAAGTACCGCCTGCAACTTATTATTACGTAATATCGTTTTTAGATGGTGATAAAGAAACAATAACGGGCTTTGTAGTGGTTCAATATTAATTAGTATTTATTAATCTTCCGTTAAAAGTTTAATGCTAATTTTGTTTGCTCTATAACATGAAGATCTTTGGATACATATTTTCGCCTATTTGGAAACTTTGGTTTGTTCTGTGTTTTGTAATTCCATTTTTAATTTTATTTCCGATATTTTATTTTGCATTACGCACAGGAAGATTCAGTCTTGTTTTTAAATTAAAACGTTTATGGGCAAGAATGATATCTATGGGTGCTTTTTTATATCCTTCTATAAAATACCAAAGCAAAAAATACAATTTACCACAGCCTTGTATTGTTGTTTCAAATCACACGTCTTATTTAGATATTGTTTTTTCTCCATTTTATATTGATCATACCGCGGTTTTTATGGGGAAATATGAATTGCTAAAAATTCCGTTGTTTAAATACTTTTTTGTGTATCTCGATATTCCTGTAAACCGTAAAAGTATTACCAATGCGCACAAAGCTTTTTCAGATACCGGAAAAAAAATAGATGAAGGTTTAAGCGTAGTTATTTATCCTGAAGGAACTATAAGTGAAACCGGAAAATTAAAGCCCTTTAAAAACGGCGCTTTTAAAATGGCAATAGAAAAGCAAGTGCCTATAGTGCCAGTGGTTAATTTAAATAACTGGCATTTTTTACAAAATGGCGGGTTTTTTAAAAGCAATGGCCGGCCGGGTATTCCTAGGATTATTGTTGGAGACCCCATTTCAACGATAGGTATGACTGATAAAAACGTTGATGAACTTAAAGAGAAAGTTTATATCTTTACACAGGAAAAATTAAAAGAGTTTAATGGCAAATAAAATAGATATTAAAACGGTTGATGAAGTTGCACATTTAGCGCGATTAGAATTTAATGATGCATCAAAAGCTGAGATCTTAAACGACATGAATCGTATGTTGGCCTTTGTAGATAAATTAAGCGAATTGGATACTGAAAATGTTGCACCGCTTATTTATATGACCGAAGAAAAAAATATTTTACGCGAAGATGTCGCTGAAATTACGCTTACTCAAAAAGATGCTTTAAAGAATGCTCCGAAAAAAGACAGCGATTATTTTAAAGCGCCAAAAGTGATCGATCAAAAAAATTAATTTATTTTAATGAATTTATAAATAGAATTATTTATTCTTAAAAAATAAATTCCTTCAGACAATTCTCTTACATCTATTTCTGAATTTTCAATAGTTGCTGTTTTTATCCACTGACCCAAATAATTAATTACTTCTGCTTTTGTTTCTAAAACCGAATTGGTTTTTATTCTCAATTTTTCTTTTGTTGGGTTTGGATACAACACAATCTCACTTCTACTTAACTTAGCTTCATTTACTTTTGTAATTAAGCTGGCATTGTTATTGGCAATTTTAGTTAAAGCGCCATCATCATTTCCACCATACAGGCTTTGAAAGGCCGAAGCGCTTACAGGATAAGTTGCTGAAGAAGTTTTGCCGCAAAAGAACATATGTTGTGTTGTAATAGCAAGGTCGTTTCCATAATCGTTTCCACCCGGACTTCCAAAATAAGTAGAATAATTTGGTTGTCCTGAAGAATTTAATCTTATCACTACAAAATTAACTACCCCCGGAAGTACACTATAATTAGAACTTCCTAACATAGGAAAATCCAATGATCCTGTTGTGCCCAAAATATACAATTCAGTATTATGGATCTTCATCCTGTTAACCGCATCTACATCTGAACCACCAATTAATGTTGAATACATCAAACTACCGGTTGGTGATATTTTTAAAAAATACATATCTGTCATGCCTGTAATTGTTGATTGATATGCTCCTACAGTAGTTGTAAAATTAGGGCTCGTAGTTTGGCCGCTCATATACAAATTTCCAAGTCCGTCTGTTGCAAGACCCCAGGTATCATCCTGCCCGGTTCCTCCAATATAACTTGAGAAGATCCTGTTGCCTAATGAATCAAATTTTATAATGTAACAATCCATTCCAACATCTTTGGATGCCTGTATACATCCAACAGAAGTACTTAAATTAAAACTAAAGGTGCCTCCGCCACCAAAAACATTTCCAAAAGCATCTGTACTTAAAACATGTATATCTTCACTACCTGTTCCGCCATAATACGTGCACCATTTTAAAATTCCATTTTTTGAAAATTTTGCAATAAACGCATCATTGCTTCCACCAAACGTTTGTTGAAAAGAAGAGGCGTTGGTATATAAGTTTGTTGAAGTAGTTGTGCCGCCAATAAATAAATTTCCATTAAAATCACAACTAATATCATAGGCAAAATCCGAACCGTTACTTCCAAAATAAGTAAGCCATAGAAGCGCGCCTGTTGGCGAGATCTTGCCTAAAAAACAATCCCACTGCCCGGCATTATTCGCCTGAAAACATCCCAATGTAGTTGGTAAACCCGTTCCTTGTGTATAACCAGTAAATGCAATATTACCATCCGGGCAAATTGTAATTTTTTCGCCACTCTCAAAAGCCGAAGTGCCTAAATACGTTGCCCATACTAAGGTTCCACATGAATCAAATTTTGCAAGGTAGGCGTCGTTAATTCCATTTATCACATCACTTATTAAACCCGGAGTAACAGTTAGCGAAGGGCTGTCTGTTTGCATAATAATATAACTGTTCTTGTTATTATCGATCGTTATGCCACGCATATCATCCGAGCCTGTTTTTCCCAAATAAGTTGACCAATAATTACAGGTTTGAGAATGTGATCTCGAAGCAAAAAAAAGTAATATGTAAAATAAATATTTCATTAAATAAAAAAGCCCGAAACAATAGTTTCGGGCAATTAAGATACACAAATTTTTTATCTTATTAAAGTAATGCTTCCTGTTAAGACATGCGATTTACTGTCTTTACCAATATAATTTACCTTGTAAACATATACGTTGTTTTCAGATAATTGTCCCTTATAAGTTCCATCCCAACCTTTTTTGATATCACTTGATTGGAACACTAAACTACCACCTCTGTTAAAGATCAACATTTCAAATTTAGTAATGTTGTTAGCAATAGCTAAGAAAACATCATTGCTACCATCACCGTTTGGGGTAAAAGCGTTTGGTAAAAACAATCCCATTTCATCGCCAACAATTACTGTTTTAGAGATAGATGATTTACAACCTTTATCACTGGTAACTACTAATGTTACATTATATCTTCCGCTATCCTGGTAAGTAAAGCTTGGGTTTTGAATTGTAGATGTTACATCAGGGTTGCCAAATGTCCAATCCCAATTTACAATTTTTGCTCTTGAAGAAAGATCTGTAAACTGTGTAGTTCCATTTACCCATGTTGATCCGTTATTACCGATATCAAAATTTGCAATAGGTGTTGGATAAGTTTCAAATGTTTTTTGAATTTCTGCTTTACACCCTTTAGCGTTGGTTCCTGTTAAAGTAATTGTAAATATACCCGCAGTGTTATATACTAAATTTTTTGGGTTAGTAGTTTGGTCCAATTGACCATTGCCTAATTGCCACTCCAGCTCAATGCCGGAATTAGCAATTGCTTCAAATTCAACATTTGAAACCGGTGCGCATGCTGAGATGGCTTTGCTCATATCAATATCAATAACCGGTTTTGCGTTTACCAGAACATTTACATTACCAACTGCAGTGCAACCTGCAGGATCTACCATTGTTAAAGTATATGTGCCACTGTTTAAAAGTGTAGCATCTAAAATACCCATATTAGCATTTGTTGAAACAAATCCGTTTGGCCCTTTCCATAGATAGCTCACACCACTTCCATCAAGTGCTTCGAAATTAATTACACCTCCTTCGCAAAGTTCTGCTGGAGAACATGAAGGGTTTAATACTTTTTGTGAATTAACTAAAACATTTGTAGTAGCTGTTGCAGTACAACCCTGCGCTGAAGTAATTACAACAGTGTAAACACCGCTTGCATTTGCAGTCGCATTATTAATAACAGGGTTTTGCAAATTAGAAGTATAACCATTAGGGCCATACCATACAAAAGTTCCGTTACCGAAAGCATGCAGTTGAACATTGTTACCTGAACATACAGGACCATTATTGTTTGCCGAAACTGAAGTTGTACTAATTGCAACTGTAACACTTGCACTTGCATAACAGTTACCTGTTAATGTAGCAGTTACTAAATAAGTTCCTCCTGAATTATTTGCGGCAATGAAAGAAGAGTTATGTTGTGTTGATGTAAAATTGTTAGGCCCTGTCCAGCTATAATTTCCATTGCCACTAGCAGTAAGGTTTAATGTACTTCCGGGACAAACTGGTGAATTTGCAGCAGCACTCATAGTTGCCTGGTAAGTTGCTAAACTTACTGTTGATGTTCCGGTACAACCATTTGCATCTGTAGTTACACATGTATAAATACCTGCCATTGTAGTTGTAACATTATTAATAACCGGATTTTGCGCAGTTGATGTATAGTTGTTCGGACCTGTCCAGCTATAACTTACACCGTTATTAAAGGTATTTGTGAATGAAGCTGTACCGCCAATACAAACCGGTGAGTTAACAGAAAGTGTTGCATTTGGTGCAGGATAAACCTGTACTGTATAAGAACCAAATGCCATACAGGGACCACAGCCCGCTTTATTAACTGTAACAGTATAAATACCTGCTGCTGTATATGTATGTACTACAGTTGTTCCGGTTCCCGTTCCACCATCACCAAAATTCCAGTTAAGATTAAAGTTAGAAGAGTTAGGACTTGTATCGGTAAATGTAAAATTAGGTGAGCTTAAACATGTGTTAGGCGTCATAGTAACTGTTAATGGTGGTGGCACACTTAAAACGTTTACGGTTACAACTGCGGGTTGAGCGCTTAAGAATTGACACATACAAGGGCTTCCGTTCAAACATGCAGATAGAGCTTGCGTCCACGCAGCATTACTTGCTGCAGTTACAAATGTGTTTGTAATATTTGATGAAGATAAAGGAAGATTAGTAAAAATAATTGGAATGCTTGGCGGTGTATACATTATAGTACCCGATGGTGAAGAACATAAATAGGTTAACCAAACACTGAATGTTGTAGTTGCTGTAATATTTGTAACTGATAATAAATTTATTGAAGTTGTAAATGTATTACCGTTACCTACTGTTGTTGATACATTGTTTGAAGACGTCCAGCTAAATGTTGGCGTTACAGTTACATTTTGTTCACAAGAGGGTACGTTACCAACACATTGGCCATAATTTGTTCCGGTAATAATTGCAGTAAGCTGAACAG
The DNA here is from genome assembly GCA_013816615.1 of Bacteroidota bacterium. GTDB lineage: Bacteria > Bacteroidota > Bacteroidia > B-17B0 > Aurantibacillaceae > Aurantibacillus. The sequence continues at coordinate 27,645 of JACDED010000009.1, read as the reverse complement.
GGCCGCAACAAATAATTTGGTTAGGTGAAGCACTAAGCGTCATGTTTAAAGTATTTGGTGGATTAACAATAGGTGAACCCGGAACAACAAATGATTGAACGGGTGACCATGGACCGGGGTTACCAGCCATTACCATTTCGCGTGACCGGATATAATATGTTTTACCCGGGCATAAATTTGAAAATGGAATTACATTTGGATGATATGGTTCTAAAACACAATTATCAAACCAACCTGTACCAATATTATAATTAGGCACATTTAATAATGCATTATAATATGGATAATTTAAATAAGATGTTGCGGGGTTATTCCAGTTGGTTAATGTACTGGTTAGACATGCAGGCTGTGTTCCAACAAAATTTTGAGTACACGAAATTTCTGTTTGTAACCAATATGGTCCACAACCACATGTTGAAGGATCTGAATTAGCATTAATAGTTATACCTGTTGTACCAACAGTAACATTATAATTTAACAGCGGCATACCATGGCATGCTTTCGCTTGGTGATATCCTATTACAAATGTAAGAAGGATGAAGAGAGTTAGTTTTAAAGTTTTCATAGGATTTAGTTTACGATTCAAAACTACCTGATTAAAAACTAACAAAATTTTGATTTGAGTTGAAGTCAGAAGTAACTTATTAAATAGCCGACTTAACAAAGGGAAAAAAAATGAACTGAGCGAAAAGGCTTTTTTACTGAGGGAATTGAAAAGAGTGCTTTAAATCCTTATTTAGCGGGCGTTTGCGAGGTTTTAGAAAATATCTTTCTCCAAAGCTGTACGATCTGTTTTCTAAAAATAAAGCCTAATAATAAATATGGAACAGCCATCAGATACAGGATACCGCTGTTTAAACTACGCGCCATTGAATTTGGGTTTGACTTTAATGAGCTTGCAGCAGCTTGTTTACACATAGCACACTGCGCCGTTATATCTGTGCTAAAAAAAACAAAGATAAGGATGATCAAAAAAGCAAAATATGTTTTTTTATTTTTCAATATATGCTGTAAAGTTAAGCTACTTTTTGTTTTCTTTTATAGATTTAACAGTAATATCGCGAAATGAGCATAAAAAAAGGGTAGCTGTTTTAGCTACCCTTTTTTTAAACTTTAAACTACTCATTCACCTTTAAAATCTGCCTTTCTTTTTTCAAGAAAAGCGCTTACACCTTCTTTGAAATCCTTTGTACCAAAGGATTTCCCAAATTCTTCGATCTCAACTTCAAAACCATTTAATTTGGTGTTATAACCTGCATTAATTACTTTAATTGCAGTTTTTATAGCTGTAGGGCTTTTGGTTGCCAGCTTAGCTGTTATTTCAAAACATTTATTTAATAATTCATCCTGTGTAGTAACATAATTGGCAAGGCCCCATTTATAAGCGTCCTGTGCGTTGATCATATCGGCAGTAACGATCATTTCAAATGCTTTCCCTTTTCCTACTAATTGTGCCAAACGTTGTGTTCCGCCATATCCGGGAATTACACCTAAACTTACCTCTGGCAAGCCCATTTTTGCATTATCGCTCACCACACGAATATGGCAGCACATCGCTAATTCAAGTCCACCACCCAAAGCAAAACCATTAACGGCAGCAATAATTGGCTTACTGTAATTCTCTATAAAATTAAAGATCTTAAAATGACCTATTGAACTTAGATGTTTTCCTTGCTCCACTGAAAAATTTGCAAACTCTGCAATATCAGCTCCTGCAACGAATGCTTTTTGGCCTGAGCCTGTTAAGATAATTGCACGGATCTCTGATTGATTTTCTGCTTCTACTAAAGTTTCATGCAGTTCTTCGATCGTTTGCTTATTTAAAGCATTTAATTTATCAGGGCGATTAATTGTAACAACTAAAACACCATTTTGTATTTCACATAAAATATATTCACTTGTAGCCACCATCTTTTTTTTAATTATAAACTGAGCAAATATAGAATATTAGACTTTAATTAATACAAAAGTTTTAAACCGTTAAAAAGTTAAGAATTTACTGTTTTGGGGTTAAAACCAAGTTTTAAAACAAGATCTTTATCATCTCACTTAGCTATTTCATTTAAATGATCTGCTAAATATTTTCCCATACTAAAACACGATTGAAGCAAGTAACCTCCTGTAGGAGCGTCGTAGTCAAGCATTTCACCTATCACATAATTATTTTTTATTTTTTTGAGCTCAAAATTCTCTGTTATTTGATTTAAAGAAATTCCGCCAACGCTGGAAATTGCATCCTCAATCGATCCTAATGCAGAAATATGTATTTCAAGCGCTTTTAAATTATTAACAAATTTAACAGGGTCTAAAAAGTCATTTTTGCTCATTTTAGATTTTAGTAAAACAATTTGCGTTTTATTTAAATTCAGGTTTTTTGCGCTATTTTCAGTATACGAAAGTTTAGGATCAAGATTAAATAGTTTATTTAAACAATCCTCTTTGCTTAAAAGAGGCTTTAGATCAATAATTATTTTTGCAATTTCATTTTCTTTTATTTGTTCTCTAATTTGTGAACTTAAAGGATAGACCCCACTTCCTTCAATACCAAAGGTTGTTAGTACAATTTCTCCGGCATGCATTTTATCGCCACAAGTAATTGAAATATTTTTTAATGGTTTTCCTTCTATGTCATTAATTATATTTTTTGGCCAATCCACTTTAAAACTACAATTGCTTGCCTGGAAAGAATTTGTTTTTACACTTTTTATTTCAAATAAACTTCGCCAATCGCCTTTGCTCCCGGTAACAGGCCAGCTTGCGCCACCAAGGCAAAAAATAACTATATCGCTTTTAATGACCTTGTTTCCTTCGGCTGTTTTAAATATTAATTCATTATTATTTTCAAAACCTTTCCATTCATGCTTAAAATTTAATATTACGTTATTCTTTTTTATTTTTTCTTCAAAGCGTTTTAAAACATCAATGGGTTTGATCCCTTTTTTTGGAAACAAGCGGCCGCTAGTACCTACAAAGGTCTCAATGCCCAATGCATTTATCCACTCAATAAATTTTTTATTTGAAAAGTGCGAAAAGGCCTGCCTTAAAAATTCGTTAGGTGTATAACGTAAAACAAATTCTCCTTCGTTTTCTGAATGCGTCAAATTTAATCCGCCGTCACCGGCAACCAAAAATTTACGCCCCAGGGCATTGTTTTTTTCAAAAATAGAAACGGAAAAAATTTTGGGATCCAGTTCGCAAGCTAATATAAGCGCACTGGCGCCGCCACCAATTATAGAAATCGTTTTTTTCAATTATGGCTTAATACGCTCTAAACAATCATCAATATTCCTATACATTTTAGTGAAGAACTGATAACGTTGTTTTTCAGAAACACCACTTATTAAAGTACTTTTCTTTTCAAGATTTCGCACCCAATGATCTGTTTCGTCGCAAAACTGTGGATTGTTGGTAGTTAATGAATTCATAGTGTTAAATGAAATGTATGAAAATTTTGTTTCGCCCATTACAACATAAATGCAATTTGTGCCTAACACTACTTCACTATAATATAAAGCAAATGTGTCGGTCTTATCACTAATATTTTTTCTACTATTCTCGGCATTCTTTAAGATCATATCTATCATTTGCCTGTACTCCTGTAATAATTCAGTAGCATGTTGTGCCGAAACTATTCCACTATCATAATAAAATTGTATTTGTCTTAATCCTGTTAATACGGTTTCTGTTGTCCAGATCTCAGAGCTCGGAATAGTTAAATACTCTTTATATACATTATGCGCTATATCAACTAAATTTTGCGGAACAACACCCCAGTCAAATTTCTTTTGTTGATAGTCCGGAACATTTAGAACGCTACGCTGCCAATAAAATAATTTAAAATCGGTTAGTTTTTTTGAGAAGAAAGAATAAAAAATAGGGATCTCTTCAGCAACATAGTATATTTTTTTATTCTCGAATTTATTTAATGTAACAAGATGCGTTAATAAACGATTTAAATAGGCTTCAAAATTTTTCTCACTATCGGTTAATTTGGTGTATGAAAAAGTTACTGTGTCATTTTGGTTACTGAAAACTTCGTCAAGGCTGATCTCATATTTTTTGGAGATCTTGTAAACCTCCTCAATAGTCAATTCAGTTTCGCCTCTAATTCTTCGGTAGGCGCTATCAATACTTACATCCAATACATCTGCGATCTCTTCTGCCAACCCAACACTTGGCGGAATTACCTCTTTAAACCTGGCTATAAACTGATTTTGTATCGGTAAATTAACTTTACCGGGTTTTTTCTCCTTTTTTGTTGGCATATTTTAATGATTTATTAGAGATAAAGATAAGCTTTTTAGTAAAAAAAGAAAATTTAAGGCTACAGACTTGCAATTATTGCAAATTTAACCAAAGCCAAGCCTGTTAAGCCCTCCAGCAAGTGTTTTTCACGTTTTATTGGTTTAAACGCACGCAAAGCCGTAAGGCATTGGTTTTTTGATGCTGTAATTTTGAATAAGAAAAACAACAACATGAAAACATTAATTTACATCTCAGTCTTATTCTTAGCATTGACAGCAAAGGCACAATACATTAATATATCCTTAAGTGGTTCTTATTCGTCAAATAATAAAGAATTTGAAAGGGCCGGCAGTACAATTATTTTTTCAACTATTAATACGGCTATGAATGCCAGCAACATAATTGACTTTAATAATACCAAAAACAGAAGCAATGCAGGTTTTGGCGTTATAACCGGCTGTGCTCAAATAGCAAATGGTTTGATCTTTAATGAAAAAGAAGAAGATCTTAAAACTATTGACTTATCAGTTGGTGCAGCAACTGTGATTTTTAGCAGCATTCGTTTATTAAAAAAACAAAAACATGCTAAAGAAGAAAAGCTATCGCTTGCGCCGGCTTTTTTACGCGCACCTTTTTATGGAAAAATAACGGCACTTGCTTTACGCTTAAAATTTTAAAACATTTTTACCAGGCACACACTGTTTTAATAATGTCCCCGGAAATTAAAAACTAAATAAAATGAAAACACTATTTTTAATGATCGCTTTATCCGTTTTAATGATGAGATCAGTAGCACAGGATAGCTTATCTGATAAATTAATTATTAAAACCTCGCTTACTTCTTACCTTCCAACAATATCATTTAATACAGGCCATGCCAATATTGAGTTTGAAAAACTTTATCACAAAAATTCGGTTTCATTTTTAGCGGGTTATTTGTATTCTTACGGACCAACAATTGCCGGGGGTTATTTTCCTTCGCTCACTCAAAACCATACAGGTGGGTTTCAGTCCGGTGTTGAGTACAGGCATTATTTTGGCAGAACAAAAGTATTTGAACCGCTTTGCTTATTAGTTTGGCCATTGGTTTTTCAATTAAAAGGAATCAAAAAAAATAATGCGGGCCTCTACGTTTCGGGACAGTTTGTTTATCAATATACCGATTCAAAAATTCCCAAAACTACTTTTGATGCAGTTGATCACACAAATCTTTTACAAAGGCATAACCCTGCATTTTTAGCCAAGCTCGGATTTCAATCAATTAATAAATATGGTTTTACTATAGATCAGAGTATTGGTTTTGGCGCACAATATATTTATTACAAAACAAATTATGATAATGCCAGGATACTGGAATTTTTATATAACGCTGACGGCCGTGATGGATTTTTTCCGAAACTGGTTTATTCTTTTAAAATTGGTTACGCTTTTAATTAATGCTCTTTATAAAAAAGTTTATTATTTACGTTTAATTTTAAAAACAAAACAATGGAACAGAAAGATTTTTTACAACGTTTTGGATTATTAGCAGATATCCAGGAAACAATTTTCAGGATCCCGTTTTTAACGGAAGCAGTTCATTCATTTATATTACAACCTTATGAAGATTATATTATAAGCAAAAAATTAAAGATCTGTTTTGAGCTAAAAGAAAATCTATCCTTTTTAGAATTAAATATTGTGCATTGCGAGATCACAAAACAAATTTTACAGGAGCTTAAGATCATTAATTATGGTATACAGGAAAGCATAAGAATAATGATGTTGGGAAAAGACCCAAAAATAGAGTTCTACTCTATGGGCGACGGGCCTTTCAGGGATCCTGACATAAGAATCAGGAACACGTATATTTCTAAAATTTAATTGCTCGGTTTTTGTTTGTTTCGTATCTTTAGTGTCATTTTCAGAAGGTATGCAACAGATAAAAAACTATATAAACGGGGCCTTAGTTGAACCGGTTTCAAAAACATATTTAGATAATTTTAATCCCTCAACAGGTAAGGTATATTCACACATACCGGATAGTGATGAGAAGGATGTGGAATTAGCTTATGCTGCTGCAAAAGCCGCGTTTAAAGAATGGAGCATTACTTCAAAAGATAAACGTTCTGCTTATCTTTTAAAAATTGCCTCATTGATCGAAAAAAATTTAGATAAATTAGCACTTGCGGAAAGTATTGATAATGGCAAGCCTTTAAAATTGGCTAAAACTGTTGATATTCCTCGTGCTGCAGCTAATTTCCATTTTTACGGAACAGGTATTTTACACTACGCATCGCATGCACATAGCATGGAAGAAACTGCAATTAATTATACTTTACGTCAACCTGTTGGTGTTGCAGGTTGCATCTCTCCATGGAATTTACCCTTATATCTTTTTACATGGAAAATTGCACCTGCATTAGCAGCTGGTTGCACAGTAGTTGCAAAGCCATCAGAGATAACACCAATGACAGCATTTTTACTTTCAGAAATATGTATTGAAGCCGGATTACCTGCCGGTGTTTTAAATATTGTACACGGCCTTGGTGCCAAAGTAGGAAACGCTATTGTGAGCCATAAAGACATTCCATTAATTTCTTTTACAGGCGGAACTGCAACCGGCAAAAGTATTGCCAGTATTGCTGCCCCAATGTTTAAAAAATTATCCTTAGAGTTAGGTGGTAAAAACCCAAACATCATTTTTGCAGATTGCGATTATGATAAAATGCTTGCAACTACTTTAAATTCTTCTTTCGCAAATCAGGGACAAATTTGTTTATGCGGCTCACGCATTTTTGTTGAGCGTAAAATTTACGATAAGTTTAAAACTGATTTTGTTGCCAAAACAAAAGAGCTAAATGTTGGCAATCCTTTAGAGGAAAAAACAAAAGTTGGTGCTATCGTTTCTAAACCACACCAGGAAAAAATATTAAGTTATATTGAGCTTGCTAAAAAAGAAGGCGGTAAAGTTTTATGCGGTGGAAATAAAATTAATTTAAGCGGCGACTTAAGTGAGGGTTATTATATTGAACCAACAATTATTGAAGGCTTAACTTACGATTGCAGAACCAACCAGGAAGAGATCTTTGGTCCGGTTGTTACCATAACACCTTTTGATACAGAAGAAGAAGCTTTGATGATGGCTAATTCAACAATGTATGGTCTTGCGAGTATTTTATGGACACAAAATTTAACCCGCGCACATACAATGGCAAATAATTTACATGCAGGTATTGTTTGGATAAATTGTTGGTTGTTACGCGACCTTCGTACACCATTTGGCGGTGTTAAGGCCAGCGGTGTTGGCCGAGAAGGTGGTTTTGAAGCCCTTGATTTTTTTACCGAACCTAAAAATGTTTGTGTAAAATTATAATAGCAAATTAAATTTTAAACTTTGGCTAATTACTACGAGATCTTAGGTGTACATTCAGGAGCCAGTTTCGCTGAAATAAGATCTGCTTTTCGTCGTTTGGCAAAAATCTATCACCCTGATAAAAACCCTTTGGGCAAGGAACAATTTGCTGTAATTTTAAAAGCATACGAAACCTTATCAGATCCTCAGCTTAAATCTACTTACGATTATAAATTAAACTATAACCGGGCTATCACACAAACAAGTTCAAGTAACTCAAAAAACAGTGGTACAAAAACCTGGAGCTTTGATGAAAAAGAACTAAAGCGAAGAAAATATTACGAAGAGCATATTAAAAAATATGCCAAAACAAAAGAAACCTATAAACAGGAAACTGAAGGAAAAAAACATTATAACGAATTTAAATATATACTATTTGCAACACCTATTGCGGTAGCGCTCTTTTTATTGATCCTGCATTTAGCAGCGCCTTCTGGCTCAGCGCCACTTCCGCAAAAAAAGACAGAGAAAATTATTGAAGTTACTGAACTCAAAATGGGAGATACTCCTTATAGCAGTTATTTTGGACGAAATAAATACGATACAGCATCTAAATTAAATTTGGTTATAAAAAACAATACTGGTTTGGAATTGATCGCTTGTATTTTTACAAAAAATAAATTTGTACGCAGCTGCTATATTGCCCAGGGATTTTATGTTGAAATATCTCAACTTCCAAAAGCCCCACTCATTATAAAATATTGTACCGGAAATTATTTTAGTTACTCTTATCAATTAAAAGAAAAAGATATTTTTGGTGCCTTTAAAGTAAATCCTGAATTTTATGAGAGTAGGAATACTATCGAGTTAAATTCAATTAATGAATTAACTTTACAAGGGGGTTTAAATGAAGGATTTAAAAGAGTAAGTGAAAAACGATTTTTTAAAAGAGATTAAAATTTATGCTAAAAAAAATAGAACATATTGGTATTGCCGTTAAGAATTTAAATAACAGTAATGAATTATTTAAAAAATTGTTTGGTAAAGAACATTACAAAGTTGAAGCTGTTGCTTCTGAAGGTGTAAGTACTTCTTTTTTTATGCTTGGCGAAACCAAGATCGAATTATTAGAAGCCACAAATGAGGATAGCGCCATTGCAAAATTTATTGAGAAAAAAGGTGAAGGTATTCATCACATTGCGTACGAAGTAGATAATTTAGATGAAGAAATGGAACGTTTGAAACAAGAAGGTTTTGAATTAATAAACCAAAGCCCAAAAGATGGCGCAGATAATAAACGCATTTGTTTTTTACATCCAAAAACAACCAATGGTGTTTTAATAGAATTGTGCGAAGAGAAGAAATGAATAAAGTAGAGCAAACCTCACTTCATTATAAATAATTCTAAAAAATTTAATACTATGATAGACATTAAAATAAACATACAAAATCCTGACAATACTATTACAACCATTGAGGCCCCTACCGATATGGGTTTAAGTTTAATGGAGATCTTAAAGGGTAACGATTACGATATTTTAGCAACCTGCGGCGGTATGGCATTATGCGCAACCTGCCATGTAGAAGTATTAAAAGGCTTTGAAAATTTAAATGAAATAACTGATGATGAATATGCGATGCTGGATACACTTCCAAATATTACGCCTACTTCGCGTTTATCGTGTCAGTTAAAATTAATTCCCGAAATGGATAACATCACCGTTAAGATCTGGGGTGATGGAGTTGTATAGGGTTGCCACAGATTACGCTGATTACACAAATTAGTGTTGTCAAAATTATAAATCTGTGTAATCAGTGAAATCTGCGGCTAATAGTGTCGATCATCCAAAATCTTTATAATGATTCCATGTAATGGAGCTTAGGTTCTTACCAAAAGCAAAAGTTATATAGGCAGTAACGCCACAATGAAAGATCACTAAATGCATAAAGGCTGCGGCTCTATAACCACACCAGTAGGTTGCCGTTGCATCAAGGGTAATTAAATTTGTAGGTATACTTAATGTTACAATTAAAGTATAGATCAAAACAGTGCCAAACAAATGATCAAAATTTTTCAGCGGCCATGATAACATTTTCCTGTGCCATTTAAAATCTTCACCCCACTTATGAATAATATAATAATTTCCCAGGTTGGTTGGTGCCAATAAAATAGCAGGGCGTTTTAAGCCACCTTCTTTAAAAGCTTCGATGGGTGCTAAGATCTTAAAGCCTTTAAGGTCTTTATGATATTTTAAATTAATATGTTTTATTTTTAAAATAGCTTCATAAGGCACCTCAGACTTGAAATACTGGCTATCAATAAATTTTAAGCGATACTGTAAAGCGATTTTCTTGATCTCAGATAAATTAAAGATCGTATCGCTATCCACATCATCTTCATCAACAATTTCGAAAGATGATTTATAGTCTTTTAAATTATTAAGGATCTTGTTCTCAGAAAAAAGATCATTGCTTAGAATGCGGTTAGCTTCGTTGATCAGATCGTCTTCCTTGCTTCTTGTTTTACTTTTAAGCCTGGTTAATTGATCTGTTATGTCTACCCTCTTCATTTTTTTAATATGGAATTATGGCTATTCCAAATGAAAACATATTAAGGCCGTTTACACCTCTGTCTTTTTGAAATACTTCGCTAACATAATAACAAGCGGTTAAGCAAATTTGTTCAAGGCCAATTCTAAAATTTACACCGTAACGAATGTGATTTATGTTTTTTGTATTATAAACCCTTATCTTTCCATCAGCATCTACCATTTTTCTAAAATCGTTTATTACATAACCGCCTTTTACACCAAATTCCATTTTAAATTTACGATCTGTTTTACTTCTGAATCTTAATTCCAATGGGATCTCAAGGATCTTTTCATTATAGCTGTTTGTTTTATATGCAGTTGTTTTTGGCTGAAGAATAGTAGTAACTGATTTACTATTACTATCTAGCTTATAAATAAAATCGGCGTTGCTGTGAAAATTATGGCTAAAAATACCGATACCATAACCAAAGCTAAAGCTTGAATGGCCAATTGGCTTATCAAACATAAATGCAAAATTCAATCCTAAACTTCTCCAATTTGTTTTAATATCTGCCGGTGCGCCCAACCAAACGGTTCGGTTTATTTCAATGATCAAACGATCACCAGGCTCTCCTTTGTATTTTTTTATACTAAATTCATCATCAGGTTTTGGTTTGTCTTTATCGGGAGTTTGAGAAAACGCAAGAACTGAGAACAGCGCAAATGAAATTATATAAAAAGCCTTATTCATTTTCTTGAAATTTATTGAAGTTCAAATTTAATGATAATCGTTTAACTAAGCAACATAAGGGATTGCGCCAAAATAGACTTCACCTTATACTTTAATTTGTTGGTAAAACTGTTGGATTTACTGTAATTAACCTCATTATATACCCATCGTATTGCATATTGATAGAATTTTTTTGAGTGAGTACGCGTAAAATCATAATCCCTGTCACTTATTTTATTCCATTCGCCATCCGCCACAATCGTGTCATTCACCTCATTATGTAAAGGCGTTCCTTTGATCGGATAAGCCAATGTAACAGTATAATAACTGGGATCAGAGATCTTTAAATGTCGGATCGTTTCTCTAATATCTTCTTTGTTTTCGCCAGGATAACCTAACATAATAAAAGTACCGGCCTCAATTCCATACTCTTTTGCTTTAATGATCATTTCTCTTACCTCTTTCACATTCACTCTTCTATCCATGGCATCAATTATTTTTTGCGAGCCACTTTCTGCACCAATCCATACTCTAAAACAACCTGTTTCTTTTAATATTTTAATGATCTCTTCATTCAATCTATCGGCTCGGGTAATTATTTCGTAAGGAATAAACACTTTGCGCTTTAAGATCTCTTCTTTAAATTCATTCATCCATTTATGGCTGATCGTAAATACATCATCTACAAACCATACACGATCGGGATTATAATTCTGCTTTAAATATTCAAGTTCATCTACAACTAATTTCGGACTTCTTCGCCTGTATGTCCCTCCATAAACTGCCCTGCTACACCATTTGCAGGTGTACGGGCATCCGCGCATAGTACTTAAAGAATACATGCTATAGCCGTGATACTTTTTCCAGGCGTTACCGTATAATGTAAGATCGATCTTTTTGCGGGCAGGCATTGGCAGTACATTAATATCTTTTACCAATGTTCTTTCCGGCGTAAAAAAAACTATTTTATCTTTTAAATAAGCAGTACCTGTAACTTCTGCAGGAAGCGAATTGTTATTCTTATAATATTCTGTTATCTCAAAAAAAGTGCATTCACCTTCTCCAACCACTAACATATCTGCGCCGTTTAATAAATAATTTTCGGCGTTATATCTTATTTCCGGCCCTCCCAAAATAATTTTACATACATTAAGTTCAGGTTTACTACGAATGAATTCTGTGATCTTTAAGATAGAGACCTTCGTCATTAAATTGGTATAAATACCAATTAATTCAGGCTTATTCTTTAGTAAATAATTTTTAAATGCGTCAAATGAAGAAAATGTGGAATCGTATACTTCGTGCTCCACATCCTTACTATCAAGGTAAGCCGAGATGTAAAGTATTCCTAATGGTACATAAGGTTTCATGATCTCCATTTCTTTGGGATCATCCTGCAAAAAATATCCGTGGGTTAAAAGGATCAATTTATTTTTGTTAAATGAATAATGTAATGATCGGCATAATTAGCTGTCCACTTAAATTTACAGAATACTTTATCAAGTCCGTTAAATAATTTAAGCAGTATCTTTTTATTTGCAAAAAAAGGATTTAAATAAGAAGGTGGAACAAAAAGACCAACTCCCGAAATATGCTGCGTTTTATATCCTGAAGTAAAAAAATCCTGAATTTCTTTTGGAGAATAATACCAGGTTGTAAATTCTGATCCGTTAATCACTGTATCTATCCCCTCTTTGCTTTGTCTTCTTATTGCTTTTTTTGGATCTCCTTTTATTTTAAAATAAAGTCTTTCCCAAATGCATTTACGTCCCATGATCACAAAAAACAGATCGGCTTCTTTATTTAATATTGTATTACATTTTTTTGAAAACGCTGCAAGATCTTGCGGTGAAAGACAATTTAACCCTCCAAAATTTGAAAAGATAAAATTTGTGTTCTTTATTTCTTCCTGCAATTGTTGGATTGGCTTTACTTTAAAAGAAATATTTTTAGCCGCCTTGTTTTTTATTTCGCATTGTTCTATCATTTTTGAAGAAGCATCTGTAGCTAAAACTTCTTTAACATATTTCACAATTTCAAAAGCATCATAACCGGTACCACAATTTATTTCAAGAACGGATACTTCTTTGTTCAATAATGGCAGCAAATAATCATACACCGCTTTGCGTTGCAACCAACCAACCGGCGAGAACGTAAAATGCTCGTCATACTGCTGTGCGTAATTATCAAAAGAGGCTGCCTGCATCCGGTTCAATAGTTTGTAATTTTTTCTTTAAGCTTATTTGCTTAAAATAATAATAAGGGCCTAAAACCATTCTTTTATTGAACTTCTTATCTTTTAATAATTCTATAGACTGCGCTGTGCGAAATTTATAATGTACAAAACGCTGCAGGTGACGATAAAAATCTGCTTTATAAGAACTGTTAAACATCAAATGCAGATCATCCGAATCTTTCCAGTTTTGTTTTTCAATAAGATCTTTTTTTACACGTTCGTGAAATTTTGTACCCGGTAAGGGATACGAAACAGAAATGCCAATATCATACGGTTTTAATTCATCAACCAATAAGATCGTTTTTTTAATATCTTCCATTATTTCACCCGAATAACCAAACTGTAAAAAGAAACAAGGTTTTACTTTATGCTTTTTTAAAAGCTTCGTTGCTTCTTTTATTTGCTCTATTGTTGTGCCTTTATCCATAGCATCCAGGATCTTTTGCGAGCCGCTTTCTGCGCCCATCCATACTTCCTCACAACCTGATTGTGCAAGGTATTTTATATTTTCATCGTCCAATAAAAGATCAGCACGACTTTGAATATTATACCTGATCTTAATTTTAAGTGTTTGTATAGCTTCATTAAATTCTTTAAGCCAATTAGGTTTTAAACCAAAAATATCATCGGCAAACCATATATGTGTAAACCCAAATTTTTCTTGCAAGTCTTTAATTTGTTTTGCAATGTTTTGAGGTGAATGAGAATTATAACGGTTACCATAAACAGGTTTTGCGCACCAATTACATTTATAGGGGCAGCCACGGGTAGTCACAAAATTGATCGAAAAATAACCGTGGCCATTTAACCATGTTTTTTTATAAGGTTTAATATTTACAAGATCCCAGGCCGGTAAAGGCAGCTCATCAAGATCTTTTAAAACCAATCGTGGCGATGTTTTATTAATTTTATTTTCAGAAAAATAAGCGAGGCCGTTTATTGAAGAAACATCCACGGCGTTTGTTTTCTTTAATGCGTTTACTAATTCTAAAAGTGTTTGTTCAGCTTCACCAATAATAATATAATCTGCATTATTCGAAAAATATTTTTCTAAATGATCCGTAGCATCAGATGACGAAACAATGACCGGTATCTGAAATTCTTTAGCTATTTGCTGCATTCTAAAAGCTGCCTCGCGCATATTTGTAAGGCACATTTTAGTTAAGTAATTAAACGAATCATCATAAATTACAAATACATCAGGCTTAAAATCTTCAATATGCTGTTTTATTTCTTCAGCAGAAACAGAAAATTGCAGGTCTGCCAATTTTACATCATAACCATTCTCCCTCAAAACAGAAGCAGCATAAAGTGTAGCTAATGGTGGAAAAGGCGTTTGGGTCTTTAGTTGTTTATTATCAAAATACAGGAAATATGAATGTGTAAATAAAATTTTCATTTACAGGGATACGATTTTGATCTTTCCAAGACGTTTATTTAACTCGAGTAAAACTTTTTGCTGATAGCCGCGTGGGTGATGTTTAGATACATTTTTACGACTGCGCAAATTAAGATCAAACTCTGCTTTACTGAAATCGGGAAATTTTTTCTGCCAGGATGCAAGTGTTAATTCAAAGCATTTTTTGTCAAGCTTATCTCCTAGTTTTCCTTTAAATAAAAATTCAATTAGTCCGAAAAAATATTTTTTTGTATTTTTTTCATTCAGAAGATAAGAATCATATTTTGTTCTGTTAGGCAAAAAATCATTTGTCCAATTGTTAGCATTTAAAAAAGCCTCAAATTGTTGTTTATTGCTAACAGGTATTAGTGTTTTAATTTCTGTTGCTACAAATATATTTTCATCAGGAATCTGAAGGTTATTAGAATCGACCAAATAATTAATGCAAAAATATTTACGTGAATTGAACAGGAAGATCTTTTTAAACGCGATCAAAATAGAACGGCATAGCCATAATTTATGTGGCGCTGTAATTATAAAATAATCAATATCGCCATCTTCTTCTAATAAACCTTTTGAACAAGATCCGGAAATACAAACCGATTGAACAAATGGAAAACGTGAAATAAAATTGGCGTAACGTTTTATAGTCTTTAGTTTTTTATGGAACTGTTTTTCGGAATTAATACGTTTTGTAACAAATTCGGGTTTACTTTCCAGGCTATAAAATCCGTTTGATTCAGAAATTAATTTAAGCTCTATTAATTCGTTTAAGATTAAATTAACCTGGTTTTGATTTGTTTTCAGGTTTAAAAATTCAAGTACCTGGCTTGGTTTTATAGGATAATTAAAAACATCAAAATAAGCAATACAGCTATATATTGCGAATTGTGTTTTTGATAAAGTAATAACCTCGTTATTTTCAATCGCTATCATGCAGATTTTACTATATTAAAGATAAAGTTTTTTTCCCACTTTACTTTCTTTTCATGAACAAGGTTTAACAAATAATCATACTTTCTTGCGATAGTCGAAATTCTTTCCCGGTCACAATTATCAGCCAGGATCATGAATATTTGCGAAGAAGTGTTTGAATAATTACCAAGTTGCGTAAACAGTTTTTCGAAATATTCACCATTTTTTCCACAATACCAGGCGTAAGAGCCTTCATTTGAAGGATCGCTAAAAAAATAAGGTGGGTTGATCAAAAAAACATCGAATTTATTTTCAGGAACCTGATCAAATAGATCTGATAAACAAACGTTAAAATTTTTCTGATCTTTAAAATTATTCTGCAGATTTTCTTTTATCCCGTCTATCGCTTTTGAACTTATCTCAAATGAAAATACCTTCGCACCTTTTGAAAATGCAATAAAACTCAATAGCCCGGAGCCTGCCCCAACTTCACAAACTTTTTTATCTTTTAAGGATAGTTTTTGAATAAATTCTGCAAAAACCTGAGTGCTGAAAAAATATTCAGGATGAAAAACACCAGGATATATTTTTAATTTAAGATCTGCATAAGTATAAATACGTACTTTTTTTAAATAACGTTTAAGAATTGGCTGAACCAATACATCGTAATACTTTTTATGTAAATAATTCAGCATTAAAATCCTTCGATCTCCGGCTGACGGTATTTCCAAATTTTTTGAAGTGCTTTTATCTCGTATGGAAATTTATAAAAGCCGGTGTGATAGCGTAAACCGCTCCAACTCCTGATAATATTTTTCTGCCATTTCTTAAAACGGATGTCCGATTCAGTTGGAAAATATCCATTCAAAACGGTTTCAAAATTTTTGATCTTATCGATCATGTATGGTTTTAACCAGGGCGTTAAAGGATTTTTACGAAGATCGAAATTTTCCCAGGCAGGGCTTATCCAATCTTCAAGGGTTTCAGGAAATTTAAATCCGCTTGCCAAAACATTATTATACATCTCCGACCCTTCAGTTGGCACCGGACTATATGTATAAATAATTATTTCTGTTTTCGGATTAATGGCTTTCACTTTTTTAATGAACTCAATATCCTCGTTAATTTGTTTATCAGCTTCCTCTTCAGTATCGCTTGGAATACCAAGTACAAAAGAATATTCAGGAATGATATCGAATTTTTTTAACCGTTCTGCAAATTTTAAGATCTGCGCGCCAGTTTGCGTGCCGCCCTTATCCATCTTTTTAAGAACAGCATCGTTACCGGTCTCTGCTCCAAAAAATATCATCTTACAACCTGCTTCGCGAATAATTGCCAGCGATTCGTCTTTATATTTATCCATGGTATCGATGCGGGCTTCGCCCCACCATATCATGTTCTCATTTTTTATCAATTTGGCAAATTCAACAGTTCGCTTTTCAGATACAAAAAAATTATTATCATGAAACTCTATCGCATCACCATTGTATTTTTCTTTCAAGAATTTAATGTCATTATAAATACCCTGCGCTGACTTCCCTTTCCAACGCGCGTTATAAATTGGCACTACCGCGCAGAAGGAACAAGTAAATGGACAACCAAAACTACTGTGATAAGCAATAGTTTTTTTTCCAAGATAGGTTTTACCTAAATATTTTTGTAAAGGATAAAACGCGTTTAATTTTTCGTAAGGCAGTTCCGGCAATTTATCAAGATCCAGTAGATCTTCTTTTGCTGTTTTTAAGATCTGATCTTCTTTTTTATAAATTAAATTTTTAATACCATTAACCGGTAAATTATTTTCGATCGCATTTAATAGCTGAGGAAAAGTATTATCCCCGGGGCCATTAACGATATAATCGATGTAGCCTGAATTTAAAACAGACTTGGGTTGATTAGAAGGAAAGTATCCGCCCCAGATAGTTTTAATGTTAGGATATAATTGTTTTATTTTTTTTGAAATTGGAATCGCTTGCTTTAATTGTGGACCAGGCATTACCGTGCAACCAAAAACATGGATCTTTCGTTCTCTAAAATAATCAAGGATCTTTTTTTGAGGATCCGTTTCAAGATTCCCATCAACAAAAATATATTCATGTTTATTATTTATGCTCGCAGCAATCTGCAGAATACTATTCGGTATTCTCGGTTTTGAATTAGCGCTTCGCGGATTAAATAATAATACTGTTAGTGACATGGTTGTATTACAAATATAAGGCAAAAGCCAATAGCTTTACTTACGAAAAAGTCTTTTATACAAGTTTATGAAAACAGGAGGAAGAAAATATTTTAACATCTTTCTTTTATTGACGCTTTGTGCATTCTTGTAGAATTGTTTTTGCGCGTTTACAGGAACATTTATGCTATTAAATAAATGGGTAGCGTTACTTAAAAAACCCAGGCCACCAATAACAACAGCCATGTTGAGGATTTTTTCCCTATCGTTCACCTTTTCAGCATCAAGACAATAAAACGCATCGCCACCAATACCCCATTTTGGTTTTTCGCCGTTCTTGGTAAGAGCAGAGCTTACATCGTAATTAAATTCGCAGGTAATTAATTTATATCCAAAACCTTTTAAGTATAGATCTATTTCTGTAAAGGTTGGCTGATCTTTATAAAGCGGAATAAACGCAAATTCAGTTTTAATGACATTTATCTTTTTATCTCGTAAACTGTTTTCTGCTCCTTTTAAAATCTCAAGCTCAGTGCCTTGTGTATCTATTTTTAAATAATCTATTGCTTTAATATTCTGTTCTTTAATCACAGCATCAATGGTCGTTGTTTCAACCTTTTTTACATCAACTATCTTTAATTGTTTGCGCCATTCCTTAAACTCTGTTATATCATTAAAATATTCGTCAAGAATTTTTTCATCCGGCTTTAACATTGAGCTCATGCTTGGATTTGCCATTAAATAAAGGTCGTAAATACCGGTTGATGAATACAAACCTTTATTGATAAGCTCAAAATTAGCATACGCCTTCCCTGAATTTTTATTTAAACCGTCGTTTTCGTGTCCACCCGGCTCAAAACTGTAAAGTGACGTGACTCGTGAAAGTGTTTTAAGATCTTTCAATCCATTCCTGGCGCCAACATCAAAGCATATTAATTTTGGGATCTTCATTAATTACTTTTTTATTTTAACGAATAAATATAAACTAAAAAGTCTCAGAATGTTTGCTAAAATTGCGCCTAACATACCAAAATAATTAATAATTGCGAAAGAAAGAATAATATCTGGCTTGAAAAAAAATAAGATATTCCTCTAACGTATTTGAAAAAAAATGACTTCTGTATTTGATCTTAAAATATTCACTTACTTTTGTTTTCTCTAACGTCAAAAGGCTGTACGGATGCTTTAAATGGTGCAAATGCGCTAATGGAATCTCTAAAATAAATATCTCCAAAAAAAGTAAACTCAGAGTGTTTATGAGTTCTGTTATTTTTTAAGATCTCTTTTAATTTATCTACAGGAATATTCCACTCTTTAGAAAGTTTTAATAAAGATGGTTCCATATATCCTAAATATAAGCGCTCAGCCAAAGAATGATCCTGCGTTTTCGAAAAATCAAGATCACTATTCAAGCTTTTACGATACAATTCTAGCTTAAACATTAGTGTTTTTACTAAATTCTGAAATTGATCTTGCGACATAAAACCACTTATAGAATCATTTTGAGTAAATAAGGGTTGTATGAACATTTCATGACACCATAAACATTTTGCCGGCTTACCTGCCTCACTTAAGTTTTGCGGACTGCCGTCAATTATTTTCCCTTCTGCATTATATACCGAAAAACGTAATTGTCCGTTAGGCATAACATCAAATACTTCAAAGCCTTTTGCCTTAAATGCATTTTTAGAA
The DNA here is from genome assembly GCA_013816615.1 of Bacteroidota bacterium. Lineage (GTDB taxonomy): Bacteria > Bacteroidota > Bacteroidia > B-17B0 > Aurantibacillaceae > Aurantibacillus. The sequence goes on along the minus strand of JACDED010000009.1, from coordinate 8,387 downwards.
ACATTACCATCTCCTTCTTCCGCAATAAACAACCAGTCGGTAATTGCGCCTCCAGTATATAATTTTAAAACGCGTGTGTGTTTTGAGATCAGTGATTTAGAAACCGGAAAGATCGCCGGTTCGTGACCTTTATGTTTCTCTAATTTCTCAGAAAACTCTTTCTCCACATCGGTAATATTATAATATTGTTTGCTCGAACCTAATGTCAATGAAACAAAAGCTCCAAGATCGATCGCGTTTTTAATTTTATACTCTTCAGAGCGTTTAAGTGAATCACTAATTAAGATTAGTGCTTTTAACGCATTTTTTGAAAATCCAACTTTTGAAAGATCAAGTTTAAATTTTGTAGAATCGATCCAAGTTATGGCATGATCCAAGCTATCTTTTTTTAATTCGGCGCCTAAAAAGGATAAGGTCCATAACAATCCTGTTCTTCCATTTTCCCAGGTATCAATGTCGTACATTTTGGTAAACTGAAGATTTAAGGATGCATCTATCGCTTCTTCATTTTTACAAGAAAAAAGAAAGCAGAAAATTATACTTATATATATGAATCCCTTCTTCAATTATTTATAATACGTGGTGTTTTTACTTTTAAATAATACAATCCTACTCCATTATTTTCATCCGTCATGTAGATCAGTTTTTCATTATTCACAAAAACCGCTTTATTACCGGGTAAAAATACAGCCTGATTCATTTCAATACTAGTGGAATCAATTATTAAAGCAGTAAAATTAATGTATTCAACTGAATCCCTGTTTCCCAAACAGGTATATAATTTTATATGATCACGCGCTACATTAAAGTTGTACAAAACGCCGGCTTTAGGCCTCATCTCAAGATCAGGATCATTTGTATACTTGTAAAAAGCCAGAGATGGCAAAGCAAAGATCAATAAAGAAATAAAAAAATATTTAAGGTCGAAACTCGTTTTTAATGTGCTGATCAGTAAAATGAATAATAGTATTAAAAGCCAAACACGTGTGTACTGAAACAGTAAAGGCGCATTTTGAAGTTTATAGATAGGGATATTGCATAGTATTAATAAAATAATACTGATAAGCATGCTTTTTTTTGCCGGAAGTTCTTTTGCTAAAAAAACAAAAGGGAACAACACAATTAAGCCGTAAACAGTAGAGTATTTATTTAAGAGAAACAATACTAAAACAGTAACAAAAAAGGAAACCATAAAGCTTTGTTTTAAAATGATCGTAATGAACATACTGAAAACAAAAGCGCAAAAAAGTAATTGTAATATCACTGCAATTATCGGCGCATTAATAACCGGTGAAGGATTTAAATATGGCTGCGCAACAAACGCGTTCAAGAAAAAGGTGTAAATGCTTTGATTATAAAAATAAAACGGTGCGGTAATATCATTTAATGCTAAGCGTGGGAAAACATCCAGATAGTAGTAGTTTACAGTATTTGCTCCTATTGCAAAATAACAGATCACACACAAAATAATTGAGAAGAAGACCATCCACTGTATCGATTTCCAATCTTTTTTAAAAATAAGAAATATGGCAATAAACGCCGGAAAGATCTTTAATGCAAACAATAAAACTACGATCCAACCAACAGTTACTTTTTTATTGTTTTGAAATGCAATGTAAAATTCAAAAAACAAAGTTGCTATTAATAAGTAAGCCTGGCCATGATGAAAATTAGAAAAGATAGGTTGAAAAAATATAAGGGGGAGAAAATAAAACGATAAACAGAAAAATTTTATTTGACCTATTAAACGGCTCAATGAAAAACAAAAGATAAAAAGTCCCAGCACGTTAAATACAAGCTTGGCGACTGCTAATTTTAAAAATGTGAAAGGGATATAAAATAATAAGGAAAAAGGCGGCACGGGTGCGTAATTTTCCAAAAAAGCACCGGTTTCATAATTTCGGATCTCAGCATTAAAAAAATGAATGTCTGAATAAAATTTTACCGGATCAATGCCTTGTAAAAAGAATTTGCTGCCGTAATAATAATTCCCAAAATCACCAATAGGATGATTGAAAGTAACAACTAATAAAACACAACAAAACAGGAAGAAAAAATAAATAAATTTCTTATGTATTGCATTCTGAAACTTATTTTCAAAAAAAGTATCTAATTTTATTTTAGCGGAATTTTCTATGGCCTAAAAATTATTCTATCAATAACTTCTGGCTATACACCATCTTATTATCGCGTTCTATCTTTACAAAATAAGTCCCTTTTGCCAACTGGCTAATATCTAAAACTGTTGTTTTATCAGTAATATCTTTAGTCATAATAAATTTCCCTTCAAGGTCATAAATACTTAAAACGTGTATTTGTTTTAATTCTTCTTTAAAATCAACAGTGCATTTATGCTTTGCGGGATTTGGATACACTTTTACATTTACCTCATTTTTTGAATATTCGTTAATACCAACTGAACTTGTGTCGGTAGAATTACCAAATGTATATTCACCTAATTTTAAAGTATCAATTTCGATATAACCGGTGCGTAAGGAAGCCGTAAACTTGTTCATGTATTTTACTACTTTCCAGTCGTCAGCTGCATTTGCACGATAAAACATACGAACGCTATCACCGTTTACAACCGTTAAGCTTGTATCCATGTATGCATAGGTGCCTGAAGTAACTTTATTGCCATCGTAATTGAATCTTGCTTTTGAATGGAAGCCAGGTGATAAAATCCCTTCAACTTTCCAATAATGCTGATTTGATAATTTGTGATTTAATGGATTACTTACAAAGGCATCGGGTTTTACATAATTATGAATAACACGAATTAAGCTGGAATCAGCTCCTTTATTTTTTACCGTTAAAAAAACTTTCCCTAAAACATAATTATAATTGGCAACTGCTTTTATTTTTTTATATTCATGAGATGTAGCATCGCCAATTTTACTATCGTAATTTAATGCATGATATACCGGAGTAAAAGGAAGGCCTGTTACTGTAAAGTTTCCCGTTGCACCGCTCAGGGTAACTGTTTTTACAACGGTGGTCCAATCATTCTTAAAAAAAGTTATTTCCAAAGGCACGCTGTTATGTAAAACTGTTGTACCATACGTTTTTTGTTTTAAAGCAATAACCGCATCCACATTTGTTGGTGTGATCTGGTTATATTTTACCGAATCAATTGAGAAATGTGACCAACCACCATTAAATACCCAATTGGTAAAATAATCGGCAAGGTTTTGTCCGCTGCTTGTTTGCAATAAATTTCTAAACTCATTACTATTAATACTTTTATATGCATTTTGCTGCATTACATATTTTGCTCCGTTAAAAAAAGCAACATCACCCATATAACCTCTTAAGGTGTGCGCAATATCTGCACCTTTTTTATAAACATGATCTCCATAGGTTGTGCTGTGTGGTATGCCACTTACTGCTCTAAACCCTCCATCTTTTTTATGAAGAAAATGCAACAAATTGTCGTGTTCGGTTTTTACAGAATTTAAATAACTTGTTTTACCATATTGCCATTCCAAGAACATGTAAGAACTAAAAGTGGCCATACCTTCATTGATCCACATATCTTCCTGAGTTTCGCAGGTAATAAGATCGCCCCACCAGTGATGAGATAATTCATGCGCCATCAGATCTGCTTCGTAAGCAAGATTTCCCGCAACCGCTTTTGGATATGCAATATTTGTAGCATGTTCCATAGCACCGCTATTAAATGGTACCAGGCAATAACCAAAACGATTCCACTTATAAGGACCAAAATAATTTTCGAATCCATTTATACAACTTATTAAATGCACAAAACCATTCTTCATAGCAGTTGTATCCGTTGCTGCAGAAACTAAAGTAATTGGTTTTACACCATCCAACGCATTAATGCTCCAGTTAACCTGCCTGTATCTTGCAACAGCAACACTTGCCAAATAAGTTGGGATTTCTTCATTCAAAACCCATTTACGCGTACGTTTAGCTAATGTAACAACATCCGAGATTAATTGTCCATTGCAATATGATCTTCTTGTTGAATCGTTGGTAATATTAAACTCATATTTACTGCGCTCCACAAAATTATCGAAACACGGAAACCATACACGGCCATAGTTGTGTGGCTTGGCCCCAAAACCAACACCTAAATTATAGGCGTATTGATTACCTGAATTATTATCAAAATAAAATCCGCCCCAACCACTTGGATCACCTTGTGGCAGACCATGATAATAAACTGTAAAAACAGAAGTATCGCTTGTGTTTTTTGGAGTCGTAAAATTTACTTTTACAACTGTATCATTATAAGTAAATGTTAAAAGCGAAGCATTTTCTTTTATTGAATCAATAGTGAGTTTTAAAAGGTCGAAACGAATAAAGGTTTTACCATTCATTTTTGGCGCGAAACGAATTTGTGTATTCCCAAAAATATTTTTTGTAGTAAAATTACCGATCTCCAAATTGATCGTATACTTTAATATATCAAACGTATCGCTTCTTAAATTTTCGGCACTATAATATATAGGTGTTGAAGCTGAAAGTTGTTTACCATGTTGGCAACTGTAATTTTGCGCAGAAAGCTCAGCACCTGTTAATGCCAATAATAGGCAGGCTAGTTTTAAATACATTCTCATAACTTAAATTTAGGAAAAATATCTTTATGAAAGTGGAAAAATAGGGTTTAATGCATTATTTAATTCTGCCACTAATTTCACTAATTCTCACCAATGATTTATGTAATGCACATTAAATTTGTGAAATTATTATTCTTAAGGATAATCCTTAAGAATATTCAATTACACGAATCTGAATTAAAATATTATTGAAAAATTTGTGTTATTCGTGAAATTTGTGGCTAATTATATATAATTACCTTTTAACAGATAATTCTTCACATAATCTTCTACACCGTCTTCCAGGCTTGTGAATTTTTTAGAATAACCAACACTAACAAGCTTATTCATATTTGCTTCGGTAAAATATTGGTATTTATCCCTGATATCAATTGGCGTATCAATAAATTCAATATTAGGCTCTATATTTAATGCTTTAAAAGTTGCTGTAGCAAGATCTAAAAATGTGCGCGCTTTTCCGCTTCCTAAATTATAGATGCCACTTTTAACTTTAGAAGAATACAAGAACCAAATCACACTAACCACATCTTTTACATAAACAAAATCACGTAATTGTCCGCCATCTGTATATTTTGGATCATGTGAGCGGAATAATTTTACTTTACTGGTATTATTTATCTGGTGAAAAGAATGAAAAATAACCGATGCCATTCTACCTTTATGGTATTCGTTTGGACCATACACATTAAAGAATTTTAAACCGTACCAGTTTGGTGGTGTTTTACTTTGTTGCAAAGCCCATTTGTCAAAATTATTTTTGCTTTCGCCATAAAGGTTTAATGGTTTTAATTGGCCAATCTTTGTTTCATCATCATCGTAACCAAATTCGCCCAAACCATAGGTGGCAGCAGAAGAAGCGTATATTAAATTGATATTATTCTTGGCGCAAATGGTCCAGATATCTTTTGTGTATTGTAAGTTCAGCTCATTTAAAATATGAACATCTTTTTCGGTAGTATCGGTTCTTGCACCAACATGAATAACATCTGTAACAATGTTATAATTATTATCAAACCACTCAATAAAATGTTTACGCTCTATTTTCTGGTAAAAGCTTTTTAAAGTATAATTAGCTTGTTTTTCATTTATAGAAAAATCATCCACCAATACCAGGTTAGTAATTCCTTCCGAGTTAAATTTTGAAACAATACAACTGCCAATAAATCCGGCTGAGCCTGTAATAACGATCATAGCTAAATTTTGTGAGGTAAAGTTAATTAAAAATAATTAATTGCTTCTGAGGATTTTTTGGGCGCCCGGGCGGGCTTTACGTTCCAATCTTTTTAGCTGAAAAAGCTAAAAAGGATTTCCACTGCAATCCCTGGCGCTCAGGCCATAATGATTTAATCGTGTAAGCACTCAAACTATTCCGGTTGTTGCATTTTCGATCTTTTGCAGAGATAGCTGCTGTCTAAGCTAAGCATTCAACGTAATAAGCATACAGAAGAATGCTTAGACAGGCAGCGGTTTTGATTTCGCTGTTCTTCGTTGCGAAATTGAAAATCTCCTTCAAAAGATCGAAAGCGTTTTGGTTACTTTTGCGCGACAAAAGTGACAAAAGAAAAATGATAATGATCAGTGACAAATTCTATTTTGTTTTTCGCTTATTTTTTATGAAATTTAAAGTATATTATGGAGATAAAAAGAGTTTTTGATATTCTTGATAAGCTAAAGAATACCTCAACAAAGGATGATATCTTAACAGCTAAAGAAAACAAGCAATGGGTAAAGCACAGTGTTGCCGATTTTGTAAGTAAAGCAAATTATGTAAGCGCGGCCCTTTTGCATTTGGGTTTAAAAAGCAGCGATAATATCGCTATTATGGCCAGTAATATGCCCGAATGGAATTTTGTGGATTATGGCGCACAACAGGTAGCCATGCCAACCGCGCCAATTTTTCCAACCATTAGCAGTGGTGATCTTACATACATTTTAAATCACTGCGAAGCAAAAATTATTTTCATTTCAGAAAAATCTACTTACCAAAAACTGGCAAGCCTTGAAGCTGAATTACCAAATTTAAAATACGTTTTCAGTTTCCATCCTATTGAAGGTGTTAAATCGTTTGATGAATTTTTAGAGTTAGGTAAACAAAATTTAGATCTCACTAAAATTGAAGCTATAAAAAGTAAGGTCACCGAAAACGACCTGCTTACCTTATTATATACATCGGGCACAACCGGGCAACCAAAAGGCGTAATGATCTCGCATAAAAATTTGGTTCGTAATGTATTAAATTGTGAAGATATTGCCCCTTTTACTCCGAACTGGCGCGCACTAAGTTTTTTACCATTGAACCATGTTTACGAACGCTTTTTAAATACCATGTATTTATATCAAAACGTTAGTATTTATTATGCTGAGAATTTTGAAACTATTGGCGATAATTGCCGTGATATAAAACCTGAAATTTTTGTGGCCGTGCCCCGCGTTTTAGAAAGGGTATTAGAAAGGATTATGTCGGCCGGCGAAAAATTAGGTGGATTTAAAAAAACAGTTTTTGACTGGAGCGTACGATTAGCAGAAAAATTCGAATTGGATGGAGCAAACGGACCCTGGTACGAATTTCAAAGAAAGATCTGCGACATTATGGTTTACTCAAAATGGCGTGCAGCTGTTGGTGGTAATGTATTTGTAATTGTAAGTGGAGGTGCAGCATTAAATCCAAAAGTAGAACGCATTTTTGCCTGTGCGAATTTAAAATTGTTACAAGGTTATGGTTTAACAGAAACCTGCGTTGTTGTTGCTGTTAACCGTTTAGGAAAAGGCAATCAAATGTTTGGGACGGTTGGTCATGTGATAAGAAATACAGAAGTGAAAATTGCCCAAGAAGATAGTGAGATATTAATGAAAGGCGAAAGCTTAATGATGGGTTATTATAAAAACCCGGAAGCAACAGCCGAAGTAATTGATAAAGATGGCTGGTTCCATACCGGTGATATTGGAAAATTTGTAGGGAATAACTTCTTAAAAATTACCGATCGTAAAAAAGAGATCTTTAAAAGCAGTTCGGGAAAATATATTTCGCCGGTAGCAATTGAAAATAAATTAAAAGAAAGCAAGTTTGTTGAGCACACCATGGTAATTGGTGAAGGGCAAAAATATGCTTCGGCTTTAATTATTCCTTCTATCACTAACTTTAAAGAACATTTTAATAAAAATAATATTGAATGGCCGGGCAATGACCAATTTCACGAACATGATGAAGCCAAAAAAATAATTGCTGCCCATATAAAAGCCATTAATACAACTTTAGCGCCTTACGAACAATTAAAACGGACACAATTAATAAAAGGCAACTGGACAGTTGAATCGGGAGAAATTACGCCGAAATTGAGTTTAAAAAGAAAAATAATTGCTGAAAAGAATAAAGAAATAATTACGAAGATATTTGGTGAAGGGGATTAGCATTGTGAACATTAAGCCACAGATTTCGCAGATGACGCAGATTAAATAAAAACTTCTTAAGTGAACAATAAATTAATTCGATTCTGGTTTAAATTTGAAAATAATCCAATTCCATTAAATTTTGGATGTGGTGTAACAGCGTTTAATGATATCGATGCATTAACTATAATAAAAGAACAGGTTTTTAAAAACAAACCTTTTCCTGAAGTGGCTGTTAAAATCGAAAATATAGACATTAACACTTTAGATCAAGGACATATAATTCCTAATATGAGTCCGCTGCAAGCAATGAACAGTGGGATTTCAACACTATATTGTCTGAAACTATTGATATCATTGGTTTTTATTATGTGAGTTGCTTTGTATCTTTGACTATGATTAAGAAAAGCAATCTCC
>JACDED010000219.1 GCA_013816615.1 Bacteroidota bacterium | reverse complement strand
ACAATAGACCAAGCAATGGATAGCGCAGTTATAGGAATTAAACGTTTAAATAAAAATAAAGCATATTTAACATCATTAACTAATCGCAATCACTTATTGTATAATTTAGAACACTAATTAGTATCACTCGCGGTCGCGCTTTACACTACAATCTTTTTGTTCGTATCCTCTCAAAAAGGATTTTCGTTGCAATCGCTCACGCAGTCCTGGATTTCTTTACGTGCTGCTGCGCCAGGGATGCGTAGGGTTTAGTTCGGGCGAGTTTTTCACTCGCCCAACCGTAGCGAAGCGGAGCCCGAAGAAGCCCGTTAAGGCGCCCGAAAATTTCATCAATAAACGTTAATGGTTTTTATTTTTCTTTAACAAACAAAACCCTAAACCCTACAAAAGGATTTTGCAATGGTTTATTTTCAAACTCATCTTTTGCATCCATTTTTAAATAGGTTCGTGTACTGTTCCAGTTACCGCCAATTGATCGGTACTCACCATTATCTTTTGTTACAACCTCCGAAACGTTACCTGCCATACAATACAATCCTCTGTAACTAGGGTTGAATGCAAATACCATAACAGGATAAGCTATTAATGAATCTTTTATTGTAGTGCAGTATTTATTATTGCCTATTACAAATTGTGTTGAATCATCACAACGGTAATTAGGGTTGCTCACGATCTCACCGTTTTGTGGTAGTGGTTTGTAATTGGCCAGCATACAGTGTTTTGAATTGATCATCACGTTTAATCCGTTCGTATATATAGGCTCAGGTACAACGGTGCTGGTGCAGGCAAGCTTCCATTCTTTTTCTGACGGCAATCTCACTTTGTATTTAGCTGCAATCTTATTTTGTTTACTGTTATTTACAAGCTCAGTTAACCATTCGCAATACATGCGCATACCATCAGCACTTATATTAACAACCGCGTGATCATGAAACTTTGTACTTAAAAAATACTTGCTCGCAAAACCCCCTATACCAATGCTACGCCATAAGTTATTATTTACTTTGGCTTTATGATATTCTGTTGCTTTGTTTTGCTCAACAAGATCCATCAAAAACACTTTGTAATTAATATTGGAGATCTCCGTCGTCATTAAATAATATTCTGCAGCCATCCCTGCTCCGCTTGCATTTATTTTTACCCATTCGCCGGGTTTGGCTTTTAACATCGATTTAATCATCGCTTCTTTTCTTTTCCTGTTCTTCTTTTTATCATCTTCGGTAAGCACAGGCATATTTTCATCATCTACTTCTGCTTTTTTTACCTCTGGCTCAATTACAGTATTAAATGTAAAATCAGGAATTGCCTGCAATGGACCTTGCTCATTCATTGCTAAAGGAACAGTTTCTAAACCGAGTTCTTTTATAGGGTTAATGTTTTCTTGCATGGATAGCGTTTCCGCTTTTTCCGCAAGACTGTCCTCTAGTACTACTGCTGTATTTGCTTCGCTTAAAGGTCTACCTGGTTTTATATTATAAGAAGTTACAATTGCATTTATATTTACCTGGTCTTTATTATTTAAATAATAAGTAAGTACACAAATACTTACAATAACAAAAAATAAGAGCCATAATTTACCTGTTGTAAAAAAACCACCTTTGTTTATTGAATTGATCTTTTCAAATAATTCTTTTTCTTTAGAACTATTTACGTAAATGACCTCACTGCTATTTAATATTGAATTTGCTAACATGTTGTTAAGTTTTTGGTTTGACAAATTATTTTCATCAAGCTTTAAAAAAGCCTGCTTTAAAAGCAAATCCATTGAGTCAGGACCAACACTAAAATCTTTTTCCATCTTAATTTTTAATTTGAATTTTAGATCTCATTTTTTCGAATAAAGAATTTTTCAACCGGCCGTAATAAACTTTTAGCTGTGATTCAGGTTTATCAAGCAGTTTCGCAATTTCAGAATAAGGTACGTCCTGCGAACGCATTAATAATAAGATCCTTTGCCACTCTTCCAGCTTATCCAATTCTTCCTGCAAAATAAAAACGTTTGGATTTTCTTTTTCATTCAAATCGTTCTCACTTTTCAAAAATTCATGTGATTGATCTAATTCAACTTCTACAACTCCTTTTTTCTTCCGCGCATCATCTCTAAAATGATTTTTGATGTAATTAATGAACATGCGAAATAAAAAGGACTGGAATTTTTCCTCCGATTCAAAAGAATAACGTTTAACAGTATCTTTTAAGCTAAACAGTATTTTATAAACCAGGTCCCAGGCAGCGTCTTCTTCTAAATTCCATGAACGGATGGCATAGTTAATAAGCTTACGGCCGTACAGCTCATAACACTGCTTCAATCCTTTTTCGGGATCTTTTAAAATAAGATTAGCTGTTGTTGATCCTGAACTCATTTGCCTTCTTATACTATAAAACACCAAATGGTAACATGTAGCAAAATAGGGAGTTTTTTATTCCTTAAAAGTTAAAATATAAGGAAAAAGACACAAAGAAACAGGCTTTAGATCTGAACCGAAGGTTTTATTTTGTAAATTTATTTAACCTTTAATAAAGACCTAATGAAAACAAATCTAATTGTAATTTTAGCGCTCTTAAATGCAGCTTTATTCGCACAAAAAGAATATAATTTTGCTTCAACGGGTCGGCAAAAGTTATTGATCAATCCTTCATTTGCAGGAAGTTCAAAAGGCTTAAATATTCAAACGCTCGGAGCAAGCAATAGTAAGGGCTCTTTTTACAGCAATTATACCGGAGTGGATTATGGCGGCAGATCTTTTAGTTATGGTATCTCAAACACATTTAACAGCTCCGGTAATGGTGCGTATTCATCAAACCAATTAGATATAACAACTTCTTATAAGATAAAACTAAATTCAAAACTTACTTTAATTCCTTCTTTACTGGCTTCTTATTTTACAAGAAAAGTAGATGGAAGCAAACTACCATTCCAGGATCTTATGAATATAGATCAATGTATTCCTACCCCTTATTTGCCTTATCAGCCGCAGGATTATCGAATTGTAAGGAGCAAAAATAATTTTAGTGCTTCATCGGGCTTGTTACTTGATATCAATAAAAAAATAACATTAGGCGTTGCTGTTTATGATATTAATCAACCTGACAAAGGTTTGCTTGAAACACAAAAAATTGCCCTTTCACAGGTGTATCACATATCAGGTATTTTGTTTACAGAAAAAAAGGTACAACTTCAGCCCTATTCTATTTTAAAATTGCAACGTAATGGCAACAGGTATTATGAAGTTGGCGCTTATACGTCTTACAAGCTTGTTTCATTACACACCGGCTTTAGAAATACTATCAATTATAATTATAAAGATATTTCTACTATACAAAGCCGGTCAGTTTATTTTTTACTAGGTGCTCATGTAACCTATAAAAAAGTTAAGCTTGGTTACACGTATATGTCAATTGATGGTTACCATGATGCACACGAATTATTCTTTTCTGCCAATTTATTTAATAAAGATAAAAGCATGCAAAGAAGTTTAATGGTTAATTAATTAATTAATTGCTTCAGGGTTTATTATTACCGGATCAAGATCTCTCGCATATTTAAATTCTATCTTAATTTTTTCATTTTCCTTTAAGTTCATTGCCTGTAATTTTATTTCTAAAATATCAGAGTTCATTTTTATTAACCGTTTTTCCATTTACGATCACCTCTTTTATAGCCTGCATACAAACTGTTACGTTTACATATAAAACGGACAACATTACCTGAAAGATACAAAAAAGATAAAATTTATTTAAAGAATACCTTAATGAACTGTAATACGTATTTCAAAACGCGTATTGTTAAGGCGAAAAACTCTACGTTTTTAATACTAATTAATTTTTTATTCTAAACCACTTAACTAAAAAGCCTAGCCACTTATTAATTACAGGTAGCTTCTTTTTTTTATGCGGCATAGCTTTACATTAAATTATTAGTACTCACCTTTAAAAACAAATAGCCATGAAAAAAACATTACTCTCTTTAGGTTTTATTG
>JACDED010000124.1 GCA_013816615.1 Bacteroidota bacterium | reverse complement strand
CCTTTAACAATAACGTGTTGCTTACCGATGTTATCACTTGTTGTGATCTGATCAGCGTAATAATTTGTGCAAAGTGTAGCGGCAGTTCTGATCGGTCCGCTAATGGTTACAGCAATCGGTTGATCTGATGAAACGATAGAACCTGCTAATTCACTGGGATTAACCGCATTGTTATCGCGCATTGAAAATGTTTGTCCCTGGGTTAAAGAAACAGCAAAAGTTACATTCTTTGCCCTGCCCACACAAGCAGCTCGAGGAGTTATTAATACAGTTGTAACACCGGTGTTTGTAGCAACAACATCAAAACCAACACCACCATCCGCAAGCGTATTATCTGTAAGGATAGAAGTTGGAAAAGGAGTATAAAAATCAGTCCCTTTTGCTCTTTGACCCTTAAGACTTATCATTTCTTTACTTGCTCCCGAGCCAATTGTATAATAAACCGAGATATTTGCGTTAGAACTAATGTAGATACCTTTTACGCCAATTGTATTAGCTGTACCGGTTTCAACTGCTGTTAAAGAAGGAGTTAAATTACTAACATTTAAACTATTAGCCGCAATGTTTAAATTTAAATTCACACCTGTTGTTGGATTAGCAGGCTGTACAACATGTACTGTTGCGGCTTGCGAATAAGTTTGAATGTGTAATTCAATTGGCGATTGTCCTAACGTTGCTGAAATATCCGGAGCCACGAACCAAAAACTGGTGTCTATCTGTGCCTTAGGCTTAATTAGAAAAACGAAAAAGAAAGCAACTACAAATAAATATTTTACCATATATTGAACGAAAAGTAATTAATGTACGAATATACAAAAAAAATCGAAATTTTGCATAAATTAACAAAAAAATGAAGGTAAATTTACAAAAACATCATGCCAATAAACCGCCTAAAAATAGAACCATTTAAGAAACTTGAACTTTTTGCAAAAAAAGTCGTTGAAGGATTTATTACGGGCATGCACAAAAGCCCATTTCACGGCTTTTCAGTTGAGTTTGCAGAACATCGCCTCTATAATACCGGCGAAAGTACAAGGCATATTGACTGGAAGTTATTTGCAAGATCGAACAAGCTTTTTGTAAAACGTTACGAAGAGGAAACAAACCTGCGTTGCCAAATTGTTCTGGATATTTCGGCCAGCATGCAATTTCCAAAAGATGCTGAAAATAATAAGCTCAATTTTAGCGTTTATGCCGCTGCTGCTCTTTGCGAATTATTAAAACAACAGCGCGACGCTTTTGGATTGACCTTGTTTGAAAACGAGATCGTTAAACATTTTGCACCAAAAGGAAGCCCTTCGCATCAAAAACTAATTTACAATACACTTGAAGAGATCCTTGATAAGAATTTTGAGAATAAAAACACTTCTGCTGCAAAAACATTAAACCAGGTTGCTGAGATCATTCATCAACGTTCACTTGTAGTTATTTTTAGCGATATGTTTGAAGATAATTCAGAAAATGAAGAATTATTTTCCGCGCTTCAACATTTAAAATACCGTAAACATGAAGTGGTTTTATTTCACGTAGTTGATAAAGCTAAAGAAATTGATTTTGAATTTGAAAACAAACCATATCACTTTATTGACCTTGAAAGCGGTGAAGAAATAAAATTAAATCCAAGTCAGATCAAAGAGCAATACCAGCAATCCATAAACAAATACAAAGATCTTTTAAAACTAAAATGCGGTCAATACAAGATCGATTTTGTTGAAGCAGATATCAACAAAGGTTTTGATAACATTTTGTATACCTATCTGGTTAAGCGAAATAAAATGATCTGAGCAAATTAATTTACCCCCTTAAAAAAATCAGGTTCAAAAAAATATTTTAAATATCGATTTAATTTGTTTTAATTTAAATAATCAAATTTTCACTTATGAGCGATCAAACTTTTGAACCAACGGCAGAAACTGCAGGCACAATTAAATGTAAAAACTGTGGTGCTAACTTAAGTTTTAAACCCGGCACACAAAGCCTTACCTGTAATTATTGCCAAACGCAAAATACGATCGAATCAGAAAAAACCGAGATCACCGAAAATGATTATAATAGTTTTTTAGAAGAAAATGTTTCTTCTTCTGAAAAACAAACTATTTCAACTGTAAAGTGCGATAGTTGCGGTTCTGCCACTACTCTTCCTCCTAATGTTACTTCAAGCAGTTGTCCTTATTGCGATACACCGCTTGTTATAAAAAACGCAGCCACCTGTTCTATCATAAAACCAAAATATTTATTACCATTTAAAATAGAAAGAAATAACGCTAAGGAAGGTTTTATAAAATGGGTTGGCGGCCTTTGGTTTGCTCCAAGTAAATTAAAACTTTATGCGCAACACAGCCTCGAAAAATTAAGAGGTGTTTATATGCCCTACTGGACCTATGATAGCAATACAATTAGTAATTACACAGGTTTACGTGGCGTTTATTATTATGTTACCGAAAGCTATCGCGATAGCCAGGGTAAAACGCAAACACGCCAGGTGCGCCATACCAATTGGTTTCCGGCGAGTGGTACTGTAAATAATTCTTTTGATGATATTTTAGTTTGCGCTTCGCACTCTTTACCAAAAAAATTAGTTCAGGATCTGGAACCCTGGGATCTGCCGGAATTAGTGGGATACAACGATCAATTCCTTGCCGGATTTGTAACCGAAAGTTATCAAACAGAATTAAAACCCGGTTTTGAAGAAGCAAAAGAACGCATGCAACCAATTATTCGCAGTGCTGTAAACTCTCATATCGGTGGCGATACACAACAAATAACTACTATTAATACACAATACAACGATATTTCTTTCAAGCACATTTTATTACCGCTTTGGATAAGTGCCTACAAGTTTAATGATAAAGTTTATCGTTTTACAATTAACGCGCGTACGGGCGAGGTACAAGGGGAAAGGCCATACAGCGCCTGGAAGATATTCTTCTTTAGCTTAGCCATCGTAGCAGTTATTGGAACAATAATTTATTTTGTAAGAAATAAGAACTAGTTATTTTTTAAAATTCTGTTAATTTTCAAAATGAATTAAACTTTTCGTTTTTAGGTAAGTCAAACTGAAAATCAGTTATGGCCCCAAAAATATTACTATTAGCAGATATCAATTCAGCACATATTCAAAAATGGGTATTAAGCCTTGCTAATGATAATTTTCAGATCGGGATATTTTCTTTTAATGCTTCTGATAGCAAGTGGTTTAGCGACAATAAGAATATCATCTGCTTAAATAAAAAAGAAACAAAAACAAGATTAACTTTACTAAATAAACTCGCTTATTTATTACTTTGGCCAAAATTAATTTACCAGATATATAAATTTAAGCCGCAGGTAATTCACTCACATTATGCGTCAAGTTACGGGCTGTTGGGTGCATTAACCCTTTTTAAACCTTTTATCGTATCGGCCTGGGGCAGCGATGTAATGGACTTTCCAAAAAAGAATCTTATAAATAAACTGGTAATGAAATTTATTTTATTCAGGGCAAATAAGATCTGTGTTACTTCAACAGTATTAAAAAAAGAAATTTCGTTTTACACGAAAAAACAGGTTTGTGTTATTCCGTTTGGAGTGAATTTAAATATATTTTACGCCACCCATTCCCAAGCTATTGGTAACCATTTTATATTTGGTATTGTAAAGAACCTGGAACCAGTTTATAATATTGATAAAACAATTATTGCATTTTATTCTTTAATTAAACGCTATCCGGATCTGCCATTAAAATTAAAAATAATTGGCGATGGAAGTCAGAAAGAAAATCTTATTGAATTGATAAACTACTACGGTTTACAAAATAGTATTGAAATGCTTGGTTATGTGGCCCACGATCAAATTCCTTTACATTTAAATACTATGGATGTGTTGGTGAATGTTTCAGAAATTGAAAGTTTTGGTGTAAGTGTTGCCGAAGCTATGGCCTGCCAGATACCGGTGATAGTAAGTGATCTGGATGGCTTTAAAGACCTTATACCTGACGAAAGTGTTGGATTAATAACACGCTCAACTTCGCCATATGATATTCATATTGCAATGGAAAAATACTTAATGAATAATGAATTAAGAAATATTCTGGCCAATAATGCCTTTCAACGCATTACTGAAAAATTTAGCTGGAATAAAAATCTTGATGAAATGGAAAAACTTTATTTTGAAATGGCATAAAAAAGCCACATAGTTTAGAGCTATGTGGCTTTTTAATTTGATCAATAATTAAATATCGTATTTTCTAACTACGTTATGGATCTCGATAACAGGTTTTAAAAACTCTTCAAGGTCATACACACATAATTGTGAAGCCGCGTCGCATAAAGCTTTAGAAGGTTCAGGATGTGTTTCAATAAACATACCATCAATACCACTTGCCACTCCTGCCCTGCTTAATACAGGTAAAAACTCTCTGGCACCACCCTTTGCGTCAGCACTTGGTATACCGTATTTACGAACACAATGTGTAACATCAAATACAACCGGGTATCCTAAATTATTCATATGAAAAAAACTGCGCGGATCAACGATCAGATCGTTATAACCAAATACATAACCACGTTCGGTTAAAATAATATTATCATTTCCTGCATCTTTACATTTTTGAGCAGGATGTTTCATATTATCGGGTGCTAAGAATTGTCCGTGTTTAATATTAACCACTTTACCTGTTTTTGCAGCTGCAACCAGTAAAGAGCTTTGCATGCATAAGTAAGCAGGTATTTGTAACACATCGCACACTTCACCCGCAATTGCAGCCTGGTAGCTTTCATGAATATCCGTTAACACGGGAAAACCAAATTGCTCTTTTACTTTGGCAAGAATTTTCATTCCTTTTTCCATACCCGGGCCATCGTAATAATTTAAACTACTACGATTATCTTTTAAAAAACTTGATTTATAAATGATCTTGATCTTTAAGCGCTCGCCTACTTCTTTTAATTTTTCAGCAGTTTTCATCATGATACTTTCATCCTCAATAACACAAGGGCCAGATATCAAAAATAATTCTTTAGAACCGCATTCTATATCTCCAACTTTAACGATCTTTTTTTGCATAATATTTTTACTTTTTAATAGGCTTACAAGATAAACAATTTTATGTGTATAATATGTTTAGTTTATCACAAAAATTACAAAGGCAAACCGCTTTCTTTATGCTATGGAAAAAGTTCATTTAATTGCCATTGGCGGAAGCGCCATGCATAATATGGCATTGGCCTTACACGAAAAAGGATTTAAAGTTTCGGGAAGTGATGATGAGATAAATGAACCAAGCAAAAGTCGTTTGGCAAAAGCCGGGATCTTACCTGTGAACATAGGTTGGTTTCCTGAAAAAATAACAAGCGATATTAACGCCATTATACTTGGTATGCATGCCAGAGCAGATAATCCTGAATTAATCCGGGCTAAAGAACTGGGCTTAAAAATATATTCTTATCCCGAATACATTTACGAAGCAACTAAAAATAAAACCCGTATTGTTATTGGTGGTAGTCATGGCAAAACAACTATTACAGCAATGATCCTTCATGTAATGCATTATCATAAAATTGAAACAGATTTTTTAGTTGGCGCGCAACTGGCAGGATTTGATACAATGGTAAACTTAACCAACAGCTCGAAATACGCGGTAATTGAAGGTGATGAATATTTAGCTTCACCAATTGATCGTCGCCCAAAATTTCATTTATACAAACCAAATATTGCTATTTTAAGTGGTATTGCCTGGGATCATATAAATGTGTTTCCAACCTTTGAAAATTATGTTGAGCAGTTCACTAAATTCATAGATCTTATTGAGCCAAAAGGCACATTAATTTATTGTTCTGAAGATAAAGTTTTAGATACCTGCTGTAAAAATGCAGAGAACAATGGCATTACAAAAACACCTTATTCTGTTCCTGAAAATGAAATAAAAGATGGTACAAGTTATCTTTTGGCAAATGATAAAAAAATTCCATTACAGATCTTTGGCAACCATAATTTAATGAATTTAAATGGCGCCAGAATGGTTTGTAACACTATTGGTTTAAGCGATGAACAGTTTTACGAAGCCATACAATCATTTAAAGGCGCGGCAAAACGTTTAGAATTGGTTTATAAGGAAAGTAATTTTAATTTTTATAAAGACTTTGCACACTCACCTTCTAAATTAAAAGCCACAACCGATGCTGTAAAAAAACAATTTACCAGTCGTTACATTATTGCTTGTATGGAGTTACATACATTTAGCAGTTTGAATGAAGAATTCTTAAATGAATACAAAGGCTCAATGGATCTTGCGGATGAAGCTATTGTTTATTTTAATCCACATACAATTGCACATAAAAAATTAAAAGAAATTACTGAAGAACAGGTTCACAAAGCTTTTAACCGCAAGGATCTGAAAGTATTTACAAAAAGTACGGATGTAATTGCTTATTTAAAAGCAAAAGAATGGAACAATAAAGTATTGTTAATGATGAGTAGTGGTAATTTTGACGGAGTTGATTTTGCCGTATTAGCAAAAGAATTAAAACTTTAAAAAGTAACATTTATGTAAGTTACATAAATGTTACTTAAAATAAATTTGCTGGAGCCACATTTTAAATAAAGGATCTATAAACTCTATTGTTGACCCAACGGTATCTATCACTTCTTTATTTTCAAGACCTTCTTTTATCCTTAAAACATTAGCTGAGGTGCCAAGTTTGTATGCCTGCAAGGTTTCTTTAGAACTTAATTGTGTTGCGCCTGCTATTAAAGCGCGTAAATAATTTAACTGGTTATTGGTTAAATTATCCGTTTCTCTTTGAAAAAGAATACTGTTTTGCAGCATTAAATTTTCCAAAGCCTTGTCAATATCTTTATCAGTACAAACCTTTTTAGAAATTAACCATACCTGTTGTGCCAGCTGCTGTACAAAATACGGGTGATTTTCCATTAACCTGGCCATTCGTTCAGCTAAAGACTTATCTACTTTTTTTCGGGTATCGTTAAAACGTTTGGTTATAAAATTTACCCAATAATTCTCTTTTATTTTTTCTAAGAAGATAACATCACCAAACTTATAAAAAGGCATGGCGGTACTCGAAAAAATATCCATTAATAAATGACGTTTGCTGCCATACAAACAATAAGAAGTATGCTTGTGATGCTGCCAGTGAGCTCTTAATTTTTTTTGAAAAGCAAGTGGTTCATCAAAAAAAGCAATGTTTTGAAATTCATCAATACATACTACCACTTTAATTTTTTTTGTTTTGCAAATATTCTCGGCAAGATCTAATATTTCTTCAGGACCTTTTTTTACTTCTTTCCAATCTAAAGCAATAGAAAGATCGTTCATAGGATCAATACCAACAGAAAATTGTGGAATGATCTTTTTAAACAGTTGTTTACCTATACGGATACGTTCTTCCCATTTGGTAGAAGTTACCTTAATTAATTCACGAATATAAGCTTCATAAAATTCCTGCTCGGTACGGATATTGAACAGATCAATATAGCAAAACACTAATTTTGGGTTTTTACGCTTGCTTTGTTCTGTAGCCTTTTTTACTAAAGATGATTTACCCCACCTGCGTGGTGATATAAGAATAGTATTAATGCCGTTATTGAAATTTTGCAATAACCGCTCCATTTCTAATTGGCGATTAGTAAAATCCTGGCCGCTGACTATTTTTCCAAAAACAAAAGGTGCTGTTTCCATTGCCTGTAAATTATACTCAAATATAAGTAACAAAAATGTAACTTACAAAAATGTAACTATTGGCACAGGGGCAGCTTTTTACTGCCCTATCATCACCTTTACAGTATGGCTTTCAGAGTTGTTGTTTAGTTTAACAATATAAAAGCCATCCACTAAGCCTGTATTAAAGCTATAATCATATTTGTCGCTTTCAATGGTAATTACATCATCAAAAACAATTTTACCAGTAGCGTCATAAATACAAATTTGTAATGGCTCAAGATCAGTTATTGTTTTTATTTTAATATTAAAATTGCCGTTGCAGGGATTAGGATAAAGCGAAAAAGACACCTCACTTATTTTTTCGATAGATTGAATAGAAGAAAAATAGGTGCTTTTATCCACATCAAATATCTTTAACCTGTAATAAGAAATGCCTTCGTATGGCTTTTGGTCTAGTGCATCATATTTTGCTTTTGCCGAACTATTCGTAAAGGCTTTTACACTTAAAACGTTATCCCAATTTACAAGATCAATGCTTTTTTCAACCACAAAATAATCGGTTTTCTTTTCAGTACCGGTTGCCCAATCCAAAACCACATCTCCTTTAATTTCATTTGCATTAAAATATAAAAGATCAATAGGCAATACAGTTGAAACGTTATTTATAATTCCAATATTGTTTGTTCCACCACCGGAAGTAGCATTAACAGAGGACGCACAGCCCGAACAACTTAATCCACCGGCACCCGAAGCTGTACCAACCAAAACATTTACTGTTGGTTGAGCTTCTGAAAAAACAATTACGCCTTGTCCGCCACCGCCACCACCTGAGTGCGTAGCGGCTGTAATAGCACTACCACCACTACCACCATTTGAGGCTACATTTAACGTACAAGTACTGGCAATACTAAAAGAATTTACCTGTAACACAATAGAACCCGCTGCCCCACCTCCGCCACTACCGTCATTACCGGTATCTGCTGCTGATGAACCATTTGCTGTTATGCTAATGCCCGCACAAGACCCTAAAGTATTTAAAGTTTGTGCTTTTAAAAGAATTATTCCACCCCCGGCACCACCTGTTGAACCTGTGCCGTTATTATCGTGGCCGCCGCCGCCGCCGCCGCCCATAAAAATTCTATTAGCAGTAATAACAGTACTCAACGAAATGCCTCCTAGGCCTCCAACACCCGGTGAACAACCGGAAGCGCTACCTGTATATCCTGGGCCGCCCATACCACCAAGGGTATAATTACCACCACCACCACCGCCAGAGTTCTCATCATTACCACCACCACCGCCGGTTAAAATCTTTCCGCGTGCACCGCCAAATGCAGCATTTGTGCTTTTGTAAATTCCTTCCCCTTTACCAGCCCATTTATTTCCAATTGCTTTAACATATGTTGCATCGCAGGATGTAGAAGCAAATTGAGGTGTGTTTTTAGCACCGCCTCTAAAACCTAAACCATCAGCTGATATACTATGAGCTAAAGTTAATGCTGTACCAACTTCAAAAGCAATAACACCGCCAACATTTCCATTCCATGCTAAACCTGTTACGCTATTGGTTGTTGTAAATGCTGTAGCACTTATTTTACGAAAAGTAATGATCTGAACTGATGAATTAGTTCCAGTATTGTAAGTACTTGCCAGTGCAGAGGCAAGGCCTATACTCGTTGGTGTACCCGCACTTAAATTTACACTGCTGATTTTTGCAACCTCATATACACCACAATTTTGAATAGCTGACAAATTACCAAATGCTGCTACATTGGTAGTATTAGTACCAATTACATTATCCTGCATCTGCATAACGATAATGTATTCGTTAACATTAAACGTATGGTTAGCCTGGTTAACATTATTCACCGTAAGCAAGGTGCTATTTGTAACGGCAGTTACTTTGGCATAGGCATTATAAATAACCTGGGATTTTATATTTAAGCTTATAAAAAAACAAAGTATTACAAAAAAGTATTTATTTAGCATGTGTAAAAATTGATTCGTCAAAATTCACTAAATAAATACTTAAATAACTCATTGAAATATTTAATCCTTCTAGTATAAAAACCTTAGTTTTTGACTTTTTAAACTTATTTAACAGCAACATTAGTCTTATATAATTCCAATAAAGCACATTAAAATCGTTATTTTTACAAGGCTTTGAAGAACATTTTCATATTTGTATTTATACTGTGTTTTGCTAACTTTTTTTCTCAGAATTTTTCTGTTGGTGGTAGCATAAGAGATGCTTCAAACGGAGAAACTGTTATTGGAGCCACAATTCTTTTAAAGGAAGTTAATAAGTCTGCATTTACAAATCAATATGGCTTCTTTTCTATTTCTGCGCCAAAAGGTAAATACACTTTAATTATTTCTTATATAGGTTATAAAACAATTACACAAGAGTTTGATCTCGATAAAAACACAACGCTCAATATTTCTTTTTCTCCAGCCGAAACAAATTTAAATGAAGTAGAAATTACTACTAAAGCTGCAGACCAAAATGTAAATAACACGCAAATGAGCAGCGTACAGCTTGATATGGCAGAGATTAAAAAGATACCTGCATTTATGGGCGAGGTTGATATTTTAAAGACCATACAATTATTACCCGGTGTAAAAAATGCAGGCGATGGCAACACAGGATTTTATGTGCGCGGTGGCGGGCCGGATCAGAATTTAATTTTATTGGATGAAGCGCCAATATACAACGCTTCTCATCTCCTCGGTTTCTTTTCTGTTTTTAATGGCGATGCTATCAAAAATGTAAATCTTATTAAAGGTGGTATGCCCGCGCAATATGGCGGTCGCCTGTCTTCGGTTTTGGATATTAGTATGAAAGATGGTAACAACCAGCATTTTCAGGTTGAAGGTGGCATTGGTGTTATTGCTTCCCGCCTTACGATACAAGGGCCACTTGTAAAAAATAAAGGCTCATTTATTATTAGCGGTCGCCGTACTTATATTGATGTATTGGCAAAACCATGGATCGAAAGATCAGATTTTAAAGGCACATCTTATTTCTTTTATGATCTTAATGCTAAATTCAATTACATTATCAATGATAAGAACCGTTTATTTTTAAGCGGTTATTATGGGCGTGATAAATTTATTTTTACAGATGTAGAAGGTGATTTTAAAACCAAGATCCCCTGGGGAAATGCTTCCGGGTGCTTAAGATGGAATCATATTTTTAATTCGAAATTGTTTTCAAATATGTCGGCCGTATATACAAATTACAATTTTAGTTTTGGTGCAACACAGGATGATTTTGAAGTGATCATAAAATCAGGAATCAGCGATTACAATCTAAAATACGATCTTAATTTTTTTCCAAATTCACGTCACAATATAAAAGTTGGCGCTAATTACATCTTTCATGTATTTGTGCCTACGAGCGTAAGTGCTAAACAAGGAGAAACAATTTTCGATCTTGGTAAAACAATTAAATTATACGCGCACGACGCTGCCATTTATGTGAGTGACGATTGGGATATTTCTCAAAACTTTAAAATAAATGCAGGTTTACGCTTTGGTAATTTTACACAAGTTGGTCCGTTTACGCGTTATAAAAAGGATGCTTTTGGGAAAATAAACGATACAGTTACTTATAAAACAAATGAGATCGTTGCTAATTATAACGGATTGGAACCAAGATTTTCTGCACGTTATTCATTAACCAAAACGGCCTCTTTAAAAGCATCATACGCTCGTAATTTTCAATACATTCATTTAGCTACCATATCTTCTGTTAGTTTACCAACCGATGTGTGGATGCCTTGTACAGAAGTAATTAAACCACAGGAATCAAATCAGTATGCTTTTGGTTTCTTTAAAAATTTAAAAGATAATATGTTTGAAACAAGCGTGGAAGTGTATTACAAAACAATGAGCAATCAGATTGAATACAAAGAAGGCGCGCAACCATCAGATAATGTATTTGATAATCCGGATAACGCTTTTACATTTGGAAAAGGCTGGGCGTACGGCGCAGAATTTTTTGTTAAGAAAAGTATGGGCAAATTTACAGGATGGATAGGTTATACATTATCGTGGACATGGAGGCAATTTAAAGAAATAAATTACGGTGAAAAATTTTTAGCGAAGTATGATCGCAGGCACGATGCTTCTTTAGTATTAACGTACGATGCAACCAAACAATGGAATTTTGGAATGGTTTGGGTTTACGGATCAGGTAATAGAGGAACATTACCAAACGGTTTCTTTTTATACGAAGGGAGCCTGAGTAACGATTATGGTTTAAGAAATTCATACCAATTCATTCCGTATCACAGGATGGATCTGAACGTAACTTTTTCGCCTGACCGTACAAAAAAACTGGAAAAAAGAAAACAGGTACTTATCGCAAAATATAAAGAAGAAGGAAGAGATACAACACATATTGTTGTAACAAAAAAATGGTCTAAAAATTTCAGCAACAGTTTTACCTTAAGTTTGTTTAATGTATATAACCGTTACAACCCGTACTTTATTTATTTAACACGCGAAGGTGATTTTACAAAAGGAACTTTAAAAGTTGGAGCAAAACAAGTATCACTATTTCCAATATTACCGAGTTTAACCTGGAATTTTAAATTTTAATGAAACATATAATTTACATACTATTTTTATTTATTCTTTTTTCCTGCCGGAAAGATGTAAAATTAAAATTGCCTGAATACAAACAAAAAGTAGTTGTTGAGGCAAGTATAGAAATAGGCGGCCCGGCGATAGTTCTTTTATCTAATTCAGTTCCTTACTTTGGTGATTTTGATCTCACCACTCCCGAAAAAAGTTTTATTAAAGGTGCTTTTGTAACCGTAACAGATGGAATAATAATTGATACTTTAAAAGAACTCGATCCAAATACAGGTTATTTATATGTTGGCTTAAAATTAATTGGGCAGGAAGGTAAGAACTACAATTTAAAAGTTACTGTTGGAGATAAGACCTTTGAGACAAGCACCAGTATATTAAAACCTGCAAAGTTGGATAGTTTATATTTTAAAGGAGAACAGGATACATTAGGGTTTATGTGGCAAACATTTTCAGAGCCACTAGGCTCTGGCGATGCATATCGTTGGTACGCCAAACGATTAGGCCGTGATCAATTTTATGCAGCGCCTTTTTATTCGGTTTTTGATGACAAATTCATTGATGGAAAAACATTTGATTTTTCTTATGATCGTGGCCCACAACCAAATGAAATAAAACAATACAGTGATGACCCTGAAAAAGGATTTTATAAACGTGGCGATACTGTTGTGGTGAAGTTATGTAAGATAGGAAGAAAAGAATATGATTTTTGGAATACCTATTATCAAAACAAAGCCAGTAACAGCAATCCTTTTAGTGCGCCGGCAAATGTAAAAAGTATGTTTGAAGGTAACCAAGATGTATTTGGTGCCTTCGTAGGCTACGCACCTGCGTATGATACAATTATAATTCCAATAACTCCATAATTAAAAAATGAAAACTGAAAAAAATACATTGATCGAACGTTATGTAGAAAATAATTTTTTCGGAAAATCACTCGGGATGGATTTTAAGATCATTAAAGATGGTGAAGTAGATTATTTTATTACTATTAAAAAAGAGCATTTGGCAACACCACACGCAACACACGGCGGTGTTATTGCCGCCCTTATAGATGGGGCTTTAGGAATTGCAGGTCTATCGGCTGTTCACCAAGAAAATAAAGTAGTGAGTACTGTGGAATATAAAACAAATTTTTTAGCACCTGCTTTTTTGAACGATCAGTTAGTTGCAAAAGGAAAAGTAGAACAAAAAGGCAATCGTTTATTAATTATAAGTTGTGATGTATTTTGTGTGAACAGGGAGAATAAATTAATTGCAAAGGCTTTAGGCACATTTAATGCGTACAACGTAAACATTCGGCCATCCACGTCCCCATAACCCGGGATAAAAAAATCCCCGATTTTATTCAGGGAGATTCGGTGAAAATAAAAAGGATTGATTTATTTTATGGGTAGTAGTTCCTCAACAAGTT
>JACDED010000218.1 GCA_013816615.1 Bacteroidota bacterium | reverse complement strand
TCAATGGACTGGCTTAATTGGAATACAGCCTGGTGGCGTGGGATAAATTATAATTGTAGTAAAAAGAAATGGCGTTATACTTTATGGGATTGTGATGCAACCTTTCATCATTACATCAACTATACCAGCATTCCAAATACAAACGCTAATGCCGA
Organism: Bacteroidota bacterium; assembly: GCA_013816615.1. Taxonomy (GTDB): domain Bacteria; phylum Bacteroidota; class Bacteroidia; order B-17B0; family Aurantibacillaceae; genus Aurantibacillus. The sequence continues at coordinate 3,847 of JACDED010000218.1, read as the reverse complement.
TCCATGTGATCCTGAATCACTAAATAATCCGGGTGGTCAAGGACATGTACCTATCTTAAACGCTCTGATGACAAACCCTACGTTTAAACAATACTATGTAATGCGTTATTTTGATCTGTTAAACTCTGGTTTAAGTTGTACGCGTATGGTGCAAATTTTAGATAGTATGACATTAAAAATAACACCTGAAATGCCAAGACAAATTACCAAGTGGGGTGGCAATATGGGACAATGGCAACAAAATGTTTTAGCTTTAAAAAATTTTATATTGCAAAGGTGCGATAGTGTACTTAATGGATTTAATAATTGTTACAATGTTACCGGGCCACATAAAGTCGTTATTAAAGTGATGCCAGTCAATAGCGGCCTTGTTACATTTAATTCTTTAACATTAACTGCTTTCCCGTGGACAGGTAACTACCCGGGCACTTTACCTAATTTGGCTAAAGCTATTCCTAACCCAAATTATTGTTTTACACATTGGAGTGCCAACACAAGCTCAATAACACCTAATACTTCAGCAACCAGCGTATCAATTACTTTAAATGCTGCCGATACAATTATTGCGCACTTTGCAATAAACCAAACGTTAACACCAGTGCCCGAAACCGCAACTATTTGTTCAGGCAAAGGTGTTCAATTAGATGTATTGGATGGTTTTGAATATAATTGGACACCAACAGTTGGTTTAAGCTGCACTACTTGCTCTAACCCTATTGCATCACCAATAGTAAGTACTGTTTACACGGTTGGGCCTAGCAGTTGCACAAGCTTTAAACAAATTACGGTTACAGTTATACCATCGCCAACTATACAATTAACAACAGCTACACCAACGTTGTGCATAGGCCAAACATTTACATCGCAAATAACCGCAACCGGCGCACAAACTTACACCTGGAGCCCAACAAATACTATCAATTTTATTAATCCCAGTATGGTTATTGCTAATCCTTTAGTTAGCACTATTTATACTGTAGCAGGTGCAAACATCTCCGGCACTACAACCTGTATTGAACAGGCTAGCATAAGCATCATTGTAGCGCCTCAAATAGTTCCTGTCATATCGCCAAGCGTTAGTATTTGCATTGGCGAAAAAGTAAACCTTACTGCATCCGGCGGCTCCAATTATTATTGGTCGCCATCTGAAGCACTTAACGTGACTAACCTGGCCTCCGTAGTATCAAACCCAACAAGTAACATTGTGTATACAGTAAGCATTGATAAAGAAGGCTATTGCAGCAACACAGCAACAACAGCTATTATTGTTAATCAATTTCCAAAGGTAAATGCTGGTCATGATTCAACCTTTAACATAGACGAACAAATATTTATTACTGCAAACGGAACAGGTACTATAACCTGGGTAGCTGGCGAATACATTTCCTGTAAAGACTGTGCCCAAACTCAAATTCAGCCTAAGCGCGATGGTTGTTACGTTGCAGAGGCAGTAAACGAATTTGGTTGTAAGGTAAAAGATGAGGTTTGTATTACCGTTACAAACAACTGGGGACTTTTTATTCCAAATAGTTTTACACCTAATGGTGACGGTTTAAATGATAAATTTTTAGTGTATGCCAACTCATTGCTTAATTATAAAATTGAAATTTTCGATCGTTGGGGTAAATTACTATTTACATCCGATAACATTGAAAACAGCTGGGATGGCACTTATAAAGGCCAATTGTGTAGCCTTGGAGTTTATACCTGTAAAGTGAACTTTAAAGGTGTTGATGGCAAGGATCGCGAAAAAATGGGTAGCATTAGTTTAATAAGATAATTTTTTTAAGCGCCACTACTTGTATGAAGAGAACAAAAATTTTATTGTTGTTTTTTATTGTTATTACTTTATTCAATAAAAGTTTTTCCCAATGGAATTCTAACAGCACAATTAACACACCGCTATCAACGGCACCAAACATTCAGAAAGATATTTCAATTTCATCTGATAATAAAAATGGTGCCATTCTTATTTGGGAAGACCTTAGAAATGGAACCACCGAAGATATTTATGCACAAAGAATTAACTCCGCTGGATTTGTAAAATGGGCGGTAAATGGCATTGCGGTTTGCACAGCAGTAAATAAACAGAACTCAGTGTCATCTATTGAAGATGGCAATGGCGGTGTAATTGTAACCTGGGATGATTTTAGGAGCGGTAACTCTGATATATATGCGCAAAAAATAGATTCTAACGGCGTTATACAATGGGCGCTAAATGGCATTGCGGTATGCAGTAAAACTTTATCGCAAACAAGTTCAAAATTAATAAGCGATGGCATGGGTGGTGCAATTATTGTTTGGGAAGATTCAATTAACGGAGCTATAGATATTTATGCACAACGAATTAGTAGCAGTGGTAATATTTTGTGGGCAAACAGTGGTGTGCCAATTTGCTCAGCGCCATTAAAACAATTCAGACCAAGACTACAAACCGATAATGCCGGAGGAGCATTTATTGTTTGGCAAGATAAAAGAAATGGAATTGATTACGATATTTATGCGCAACGTATTAGTGCTAATGGTGCTGTTATGTGGGCTACAAACGGTATTTTAATTTGTAATGCAGTAAATACTCAAAGTCACCCGAAACTTAGGAGTGATGGCGCTAACGGCGTAATTATTGCATGGCAGGATAAAAGGAATGCATTAGATTTTGATTTGTATGCGCAGCGGGTTGGCGCAGGTGGAAACATAAAATGGCAAGCCAATGGTGTGGTTGTATGCGCCGAGGCAGATAATCAGGAAGAACTTGATATGACCAATGAAAACATTTTAAATGGTGTGATACTATGTTGGACTGATCATCGTTCACTTATAAGTAACAACAGCGATATTTATATTCAAAAAATAGATTCTCTTGGCAACCAAATTTGGGCATCTAACGGCATTGCTTTATCAGGTTCTTTTTTAGATCAAAAAAACTCAAACCTTGTTGGTGATGGCAATGGCGGCGCAATTGTGGTTTGGCAAGATTCTGTGGCAGGTAATCAATGGGATATTAAATCACAACGTGTAAATGTAAATGGGCAACAACAGTGGGGTTTAAACGGGCTTTCCATTTGCAGTCAAACAAGTTCGCAAACACAACCTGTAAATATTTCCTCTGGTGTTGGCGCAAGTATTTTTGCCTGGGAAGATAAACGAAATGGAATTGATGATATTTATGTTCAACGTTTTCCAACAATAATTACAGGCATTGAAACACAATTTGCAGACCAACAAATTAAAGATAAATCAGGCTTTGCAATTTACCCTAACCCGTTTAATACAACAGCACATTTGTATTTTAACGGTAGTGAATCATTTAATTATAAAAAAGCTGAAATAAAATTTACCAGTGCAACAGGGCAAGAAGTTGATTTTTTAACTAACATAAATGAAGATGGAATAACTTTGCACAAAAATAATTTACCAGCAGGCATTTACTTTTACCTAGTAATTTTTGAAGGGCTCAATTACTCAGGCAAAATTGTTATTGGCCAAAATTAGGTGTTTAAAGATCGCAGCATGGTAATAAAGTACATGAATATTTACAAATTACGATCTTTTTTTTTATTAAGTTTTTTTTAATTGTTAAGCTTAATTTGTTTGCACAATCCTATACCTAAATGGCTTTTAATGCCGGCAAAGCAACAACCGACACATCAGAGACTTTTGAAAAAATAGAAGCGTGCTATAATACTTTTGATAGATTACTTTTAGGTGAACCAAATGATAGCTTATACCAAATTCAGTTATTAAGTAGTCCAAATTAAATTGTTAAAAACATACCTAAATCCGCATATAGACATGACCTTTTCGCTCGATATATTTTTAATTTCATCTGAAATAAAATCGCTTATTT
>JACDED010000217.1 GCA_013816615.1 Bacteroidota bacterium | reverse complement strand
GTTCTAAATTTTTTTCTAATACCGTTCGGGTTAATTTTGATTTTCTTGCCATAATTGATACAAATATAACAAATATTTGTATATTATAGAACACTAATTAGTATGAGATGTCAAAAGGAGTTTTTTAGAAAGCCTTATTTAGTCATAATCCCCCTAACCCCCTTTGCAAAGGGGGAATGAATGGGAACTATTCTACAGTAAAATAAAAAGTCTTATCAGTTTCTAATTCTTTATTCAAAAATACAATAACAGAATTCCCGTTTTTTGTTTCGCCTAAAACTTCAAAACACTTGCCGTTAAATGTGCAATTTAAAACCGTTAATTGCAGGTGGTAATTATTTTTTGCAGTCGTTAATTTTATTTTATCAGGACGAACAAATAATTTACTTTTTTGCTTTAAGCTCTTCTCAAAATCTTCTGCTTTAATAGCATTGAATTGGCCTAAAAGACCGGCCAGCTTTGTGTTTTTTGGTTTGTAATAGATCTGCCACTTTTTACCCATTTGCAAGATCCGGCCGTTATCCATTACTGCCAATACATCTGCATATTTTAAAGCTTCTTCTGCTAAATGCGTAATTAAAATAACTGCGGTTTTATTTTTCTTTATCTCGCCCATAATGAACGAAAATAATTTCTCGCTTAAAATAGAATCCAGGTTACTAAAAGGCTCATCCAGCAATAATACTTTGGGTATAATAGCTAATGCCCTTGCAATTGCTACACGCTGCTTTTGACCGCTCGATAAAAAACGTGCCTTTGAGTTTTTTAAAGCAACAAGATCTAATAATTTTAAAAGCTTGTTGGCTCTTTTTTGTTTTGATTCGTTGGTATAGCCTATCAGCTTATCAAAAATATTTTCTTCAACGCTATGGTTATCCAAAACATAAAAATCCTGGCTTACCAAACGCATTTCTTCGTAACCCGGAATTAAATTGTAAGAGGGGCCTGTTACTTTTTGACCTTCAAATAAAACTTCACCTTCATTCAGATCTTCCAAACCATAAATGCATTTCATTAAAGTGGTTTTACCGCTTCCGCTTTTACCAACTAAAGCCAGTATCTCTCCTTTATTCAACTGGAGTGAAACGTTCCTTATTCCTTTAAAATAATTTTGATTGGCGTAATTAAATGATATGTTGTTAACCTTTAAGATAGTTATCTGACTAAGGTTAAACTATGTTTTAACTTATACGATTTGCCGTCGAAGCCTGTGCCTTCAACAACAACAAAATAAACGCCTGCATCACATACTTCACCGCTGGTGGTATGCCCGTCCCAAAAGCCGTTTAGCCTGTCCCATTTAATAATTGGTGAGCCGTAACGGTTATAGATCATTACATGAAGATCTTTAATGCCTTTTGCAATTGGCCTGAAGATCTCGTTAATATCATCGCCGTTGGGAGAAAATACAGTTGGTAAAGTAATACCCGATGAATCGGCAATTCTTAAAGCGTACGAAGATGTATCATTACAGCCTGAATTACCGTAAGCAATAAGCGTTATCGAATAACTTCCGCTTACGCTATAATCTTTAATAGTGTTTAAAGAGGTTGTATTTGCAGCAATATCATCATTAAAAAGCCACTGATTAGAAATGCTGTTGGTAGAATAATTAGTTAAGATCAATTGATTTGGAAAACCGGTTGCATTTAAGCTGGCGTTAAAGGCCGCAATGGCTGCTTTGGTAACGGTAACTGTGCTTGTAGCTATTGAAGTGCCACTGGCGTTTGAAACAAGCAGGCTTATAAAATAAGTGCCCCCATTACCAAAGGTAAGATTGATAGAAGAGCTGCTAAGATCAGGTAAAATTGTTACTGATTTTGTTGGGGTAATTGACCAGCTGTAAGCTGTGGGCGTGTTAATTTCCTTTAATGTAAACGTTTGCGAAACTCCTGTACACAAGGTAGCCGAAGGGCTTACAATAGTAGCAGTAGGTACCTGGGCAAAGGCGCCAATACAAATAAATAGTAAAAAAAATGTTTGTAAGGTTCTGTTCATAAACACCTATAAATTTACTAAAAAATCCAATGTATTCACATTATCGGCAAAATCAGTAATAACAGGCTGTTGTGAATAACCAAAGGGGATGTTTCTTTTACCTACGACACACTGTAGATCATCGCTAATTGAGTTTAAATAATCGCTTAATTCTTTTTCGGAATTATAATATTGATAGTATAAAACACCTACCGGGGAGTGCAAATCGGGGCTTTCTTTGATCATAATAAAATTATTATCTAAAAATTTCATCGATTCTAAAAGGTATATAGCCCTGTGGTAATCGTAATTATTACCGTATTTTTTATTATTTACTACAAAACCGTAATCAATAATAGCTTCAAAAAAAGTATCAAATGTATAGCCCGCAGGCACCAATAATTTATTTACACTCCTGCAGCCAAGGCCAAAATAAAGAAAAACATCTTTACCCAGGTTCTTAAGGTCTTCTGTGCTTTCTTTGCCCGTTAATACAGCAACAGACGATCTGCTTTTGCGGATAATGTGAGGGTATTTACCAAAATAATGTTTAAAATGCTGAGCGGTATTGTTGCTTCCGGTTGCAATAACAGCGTCAAAAGCACCCAGTTTTCCTTCTGCAAATAAGATCTGTTGTTCAAATCCAGGTTCGTAATGCGTTAATAGTTTTAAGAAAAAAGGGATCAGGACATTGTCATCCGACGAGAGCTTTATCAAAGCTTTATTACCGCTTAACAACACACATAAAATATCATGAAAACAAACCATTGGCACATTGCCGGCGCAAATAATGGCAACGGTTTTGGCTGGTTTTTCTTTAACAGAAGCTGTGAATTTTATAAGATCTTCTTCTTTTAAGAGGCCGCTAATGCTGATTAAAGATTCTTTAACAAATTCGGGAATGAACCAGTTATTGTAAATGTGCGACATTTCTATCAACTTCTCAAGCCCTTGATGCAGCTGGGTTTCAGTATCTTTTTGTTCGTTAAAGTGCCTGTTTATAAACAATCCTACCTGCACAAAACCATCTATTCTTTGTTTTAAAGTCATAATTAAGGTTGTATATTTGTACTTTATTTTAAACATCTTGAAAAACTAATTTTTAAAGATGTTTTGGGTTAACAAAACTATTAAAAAAATGGCAATTAAAATTACAGACGAATGTATTAATTGTGGAGCATGCGAACCGGAATGCCCAAACAATGCAATATATGAGGGGGGAGCAGAATGGCGCTTTGCCGATGGCACGGGCGTAAAGGGTACATATACCGGTAAGAACAGTGGTGAGACCGTTGATGCAGATTCGCCGCAAACACCAAAAAATATGGATGTTTATTTTATTGTTTCAGATAAATGTACCGAGTGTAAAGGTTTTCATGACGAACCGCAATGTGCGGCTGTTTGCCCTGTTGATTGCTGTGTACCGGATGAAGATGTTGTTGAGAATGAAGTTCAGCTTTTAGATAAAAAAGCATCTTTACATCTTTAATTTTCTTTTTAAACTGCCGTTTCAGAACCAGTTATTCTTATTTATTTACCAGATATAAATTTAGATCCCTTAATCAGGTATTTAGGCAAACTATTAAATGTGTTTAGTGTTAATTTTAGAAATATGTTTAACTAAAATACATGCTTATGAAAAAACTAATACTCTTATTTGCGGTTTTAATTTGTAGTTTACAATCCAATGCGCAAATGTGGTGCCCGCCGGGTGCAACCTGGCATTACAGGGTTAATATGCTAATGATGCCTTATTATGACGGACATTTAAAATTGAATGTGACCAATACGGTAACCCTTAATAGCATTGTATGCCATAATATGGTTGGTACTTTTAATGGTAAAGCAATGTCGGCCAATGGACCGGTTACAACAATAAATAATTTTATCAACTTTCAAACCTATGAAAACAATAAAGTGGTTTATATTTACAACACCAGCACGTCGGCCTTTGATACCATTGCGAATTTTAATGCTAATATTGGCGATAAATGGTTAATAATTCGTTTTCCATTTGTTACCTGTGCGAATAATCCTGTACGC
>JACDED010000008.1:31334-64119 GCA_013816615.1 Bacteroidota bacterium | reverse complement strand
CGCCCTGCATTGCCCACAAATTTAGCGTTAGTGAAGATGGTCTTGCTTACACTTTTAATTTAAGAACCGATGTTCATTTTCATGATAGCCCTTGTTTTGAGGGTGGCAAGGGCAGAAAAGTAGTTGCAAAGGATTTTGTTTACAGTTTTCACCGTTTATACGATAGTAAAGTTAGCAGCGCATCTACTTTATTAAACAACATTGACAGAAGTGATAAAACAGAATACAAAGGTTTTTTAGCAAAGAACGATTCAACACTTATCATTCGTTTAAAACAACCTTTCAGTGCTTTTTTGAGTGTGCTTACGCAAAAATTCTTTAGTGTACTTCCCTACGAAGCTATCGAATATTACAAACAGGATTTTAGAAGAAACCCGGTAGGTACAGGCCCTTTTCAATTTAAAATGTGGGAAGAAGGTACAAAGCTTATCCTTGTAAAAAATCAAAATTATTTTGAAGTGGATAGTAAAGGTACAAAATTGCCTTACCTCGATGCTGTATCTATTTCATTTATTAAAAGTAAAGAAACTGCTTTTATGGAATTATTAAATGGCAAATTTGATATGCTGAGCGGAGCCGATGCCTTTAATATAAATGAAGTTTTGGATAAGGATGGAGGATTAAGAGATGTGTACACCAACAAATTTTATTTGCAAAAACAAACCTTCTTAAAAACAGATTACATTGGTATTTTAATTGATGATAAAATTGCTTCAGTTCGTAATTCGCCTTTAATTTTAAAATCAATTCGCCAGGCAATTAATTGTGCTTTCGATAGAGATAAATTAATCACCTACTTAAGAAACAATATTGGTACGCCTGCTCATGCGGGCTTTATTCCTAAAGGGATGAAAAGTTATGACCCAACAAAAGTGCAAGGCTATTCATACAATCCTGATCTTGCAAGAGAATTATTAAAAGACGCCGGGTTCCCTAACGGAGAAGGTTTACCCGAAATTACTTTACATACGCCTGATGTTGGAAATTATAAAGAACAGGCAGAATTTATTCAATCGCAATTAGCTCAATGCAATATCAATTTACAGATAAGCCTCGAAAAAATTTCAGTTTTGCGCCAGGCAGTAAATAATTGCGAGTACGCTATGTTTAAAAAATCATGGGTAGGCGATTATGCCGATGAAGAAAATTTTATGAATATTTTTTATAGTAAAAATTTCTCACCGCAAGGCTCAAACTATTTCCATTACAATAATCCTGCTTTTGATGCTGCATTCGAACAAGCACAAAAAGAAACAAATGAAGCCAAAAAAATTGAGCTGTATCAAAAAATGGATCGTATGATCATTGATGATGCTCCAATTATTCCTTTGTATTACGACCAGGTTATTCGTTTGGTAAATCATAAAGTAAAAGGTTTAGGAAGCAACTCTATGAATCTTTTAAATTTAAAAACCGTTACAAAAGAAAAATAATTCCGTGCAAAAAATTCTTTTTGTTTGTTTGGGTAATATTTGCCGCTCGCCTTTGGCAGAAGGCATTATGCTTCATCTTAAACAAAAAAAACAATTTATTGGTAGAAATAGACTCTGCCGGAACAGCCAGTTATCATATTGGCGAAACACCCGATAACAGAACCATTGCAAACGCAAAGAAGAATGGCGTTGATCTTTCACAATTAAGAGCAAGACAATTTCATATAAATGACTTCGATAATTTTGATAAGATCTATGTGATGGATCAAAATAATTTAAACAATGTGATTGCCCTTACAAAGGATCAAAAACAAAAAGATAAAGTTTGCCTTTTTCTTAATACTGTTTATCCCGGAAAAAATATGGAAGTACCAGATCCTTATTACGGCACTGAGCAAAGCTTTGAAGATGTTTTTCAATTGGTATATAAGGCCTGCGAAACATTTAGCAAGCAGTTTTCTGTATAATTAACTTTTTACCCTAAATTCAACTCATCTTTTTTATGTATTTTCGTTTTGCCTGATGCATAAAATGCACACATATTTAAACTTTTTCAAAATTGTATCGTCTAATAAATAATGAGATATTTTTTGGCGGTCATAATTGTACTTTTTCTTTTTGAAAACTCCTTTTCTCAAAACGATTCTATCAAAAAACAGAAAATAGATTCTCTGACAAAAAAATTAATAGTAGATTCTGCCCACACATACCGCTTTAAAAAATTACGCCCTTACGCCAATATCGATAGCCGTAATTCTTTTCTTACAACCAACTTAACTAACCTTAGCGGTTTTCAATTGGGAGTTATTGTTAATGAGTACCATACTTTTGGCTTTGGGTTATATACACTAACCAAATTTTCAAAAACCAATACACCTTTAAGTGCTGTTTCTGAATTTAACCGCTTTGGTTACATAAATGCATTTTATGAGTATTTTTTATTGAACCGCCGCTATCTTGAGATAGATCTTCCATTTGAGATAGGTGTTGGTGGTTTCCAGGCAAAACTTCGCGATACCAGCGCCACAGGTTTGAGTAAAATTGAAAAATGGTTTGTACCATTGGGCGCCGGCGTTAAATTTATTGCAAAGCCTGTGAGGTGGATCGGAATTTCATCGATGATCGGTTACCGCTACATTCCTTACAAACAAAGTTTACTGGATTACGACGGTTTATATTATTCACTCGGCGTATGGGTTGATTTTCGCCAGATATACAGGGATATCAAGTATTTGGGTCTTCAAAAGAAAAAATACCGAAGAGATGTACAACAGGTTCTCTTAAATTAATTCTATTGCAGCAAAACTGCAATTATTAATGAAATATTAGCCGCAGATTGCGCAGATTAAAAGGATAGAATTTGTGTAAATCAGTGAAATCTGTGGCAAGACCTTATTTAACTTAAATTTAATAAACCCGTTTCCCATAAAAATTTTATCTTTGCCTTTCAAAAATTAAAGAATTATGTCAGCAGCAAACAAAGGACCCGTTTCAAAATTTGTAGAAACTCATTATAAACATTTTAACGCAGCAGCTTTAGTAGATGCTGCTAAAGGATACGAAACACATTTAACCGAAGGTGGTAAAATGATGGTAACTCTTGCAGGAGCTATGAGTACTGCTGAATTAGGTAAATCATTAGCAGAAATGATCCGCCAGGGAAAAATTGATATTATCTCTTGCACCGGTGCAAACCTTGAAGAAGATATTATGAATTTAGTGGCGCATAGCCATTACAAACGTGTTCCAAATTATCGTGATCTTTCGCCGCAGGATGAATGGGATCTTTTAGAGAACCATTACAACCGTGTTACAGATACTTGTATTCCTGAGGAAGAAGCATTCCGTCGTTTACAAAAACACATTCATAAAATATGGAAAGATGCCGATACAAATGGCGAACGTTTTTTTCCTCATGAATTTATGTACAAGATCTTATTAAGCGGAGAATTAAAACAATATTTTGAAATTGATCCCAAAGATAGTTGGATGCTTGCAGCTGCAGAGCGTAATTTACCAATGGTTGTACCAGGTTGGGAAGATAGTACGATGGGAAATATTTTTGCCTCGTATGTTATTAAAGGCGAAATAAAAGCAAGCACCATGAAAAGTGGTATTGAATATATGGCATGGTTAGCAGACTGGTATCCGAAGAACAGCGGCGGCAAAGGTGTTGGCTTTTTTCAAATTGGCGGTGGAATTGCAGGTGATTTTCCTATTTGTGTTGTGCCAATGTTGTACCAGGATATGGAAATGACAAACATTCCTTTTTGGAGTTATTTCTGCCAGATCTCTGATTCAACAACTTCATATGGTTCTTATTCAGGTGCGGTACCAAACGAAAAAATTACATGGGGTAAATTAGATATTAATACACCAAAGTTTATTGTTGAAAGTGATGCAACTATTGTTGCCCCATTAATTTTTGCGTGGATCTTAGGTTGGTAAATATTCTGTCATCCTGACGAAGGAAGGATATGTTTATAAGAGCATTGTCCTTACGTCGAAAATGACAAAGCTTTAAAAGAAAACCCACTTACAATTTTTCGTAAGTGGGTTTTTTATTTTCTGCCACTACCTCTTTTATTTTTCTATTAATATAAAATTCAGGCGCATTATTGATCATTGTACCGAGGTTTAATTTTGAAAGGCGTTGTACATTCCATTCCTGTTCAAAATGGCTTGTCAAACATAACATATATTTTTTGTGCCTAAGCCCTTCATAAATTGTGCCATTACCACCATGGCAAATCAAAAAGGCGCACTTGGGCAAAATGGCATTTAAATTTGCAAATTCCCGATGATAAATATGCTGTCCTGCAAGTGTTTGTTTAAGATCACCCGTTACTATAATATTTACAAGCGAATATTTTTTATCTGATAAAAAATTTAATGCTACCCAGTTACCACTGCTCCCAAGGCAAACACAAACCGTAGGTTTTAATGGGTCTAATAAAGAAATTAAATTATCTTCACTATCATTTGATTCATAACACAATGGTTTTATAAAACGATAATTATGTGGCAATTTATTTTGAGGAAACAACCATTCTTCATCACACAATAAATTTTCATCGCCTTCCATTTCATTTATATAATTTGAAACATAACTCAGATTATTTTCTTTACGTATTTTTCTGAATGGTTTGTGCACAATTTTAAAAGCTATTTTCTCTGCAAATTTTGTAATAAAGTCTCTTACATTTTCAGGAAGTTTAATAAGATGCTTGTATCCCGGATGAGTAATTGATAAAGTTCTTACACCGTTATAATGTTTAGACATATATCCATTCATTAAAGCAACATATTTAATTTGGCATGCCTCTGTTGCCATTTTAAGAGTTGGCGATGTGTCACCAATAACCATGTCGGGTTTTAGTTCATTTATAATTTTTATTTGTGATTTGAAAACTCTTTTTATATTTTCTGTATTTAGCCACGAAAAATTAAATTCCTCTGCACATTTCATTACTTCAACAGGGTTAAATGTTTCTACGTTAAAGGATCCGAATCCCGCTTTTTTCACAAACGAATTATATTTTTTGGAATAGGCAAACAAGATCTCATAGTGTTTATATTGCTTGGCCAACTCAATACAACGAAGATAATGCGACATGAGATCGAATGGAAATATTAGCAATTTTTCTTTATGCATTTTTTTTGCGAAAACTTTCGAATAAAAAAGTATTTAGAAGCAGCAGTAACATACCATAAAAAATGTCTTCAATAGGTATAGTTAAAATTCTAAATCCTAAATTTTCCGAATTGTTATACCAAACAACAGGCTCAGAGAGGCCCGTACCGGTTAAAATTCCATTAACAATAAAAAAGGGTAATAATATTATTAAAAACATTAAATAAAAATTCGAAAGCCATTCTTTCTTTTTTACAAATGCCAAATAAACAATTAAAATGGCAAGTAAAATAAACGTAACACTTGTGTATAGCTTAGAAAGAGAGAAAAATCCGACGAAAACAAGTATCGCTACAAGGATCGCAGAAACAAGTCCAAACGAATATGTTTGAACTTTTGGATAGAACAATTTAAAACAGTAGTAAGTAAAAATACTTGAGTACGGGATGCAAATAAAAAATAAAACTTCTTCTACCGGCAAATTGAATAATTTTATTCCTAAAATATATTTGTCGTTAAAACCCCATACACCAATTTTTGTATAATAGATATCCCATATTAAAAAAACTAAGGTTACAAATAAGTTAGCTGGCAAATACGATTTCCAAACTTTATAAAAATTAATTTTAGGGTGAAAACTAAAAAGAAAAGGAACTAAAAACGCTCCAATATCAACCAAAAGATAAGTTAATTTAGCCTGCATTCTTTTTTGTTTCCTTAAAATATTTTAATGGAGCCCAAAGCATCCCAAAACATTCACCATCTTCTTTATTTAAATGTTTATGATGAACTTTGTGCGCTTTACGAATAACTCTGAAGTATTTTGAATCGGCATTTCGTAATACTTTTATACGCTGATGAATAAACAGATCGTGAATAAAAAAATAAGCCAGGCCGTACAATGTAATACCTATAGCAGCCCAAAATGGAATTGAAAAATCATTAAACCCAATAATGAAAAAGATAATAGCCGGTGTTGCAAATATGATAAAGAAAAAATCATTGTGTTCAAATTTATTATTTTGATTGGGTACGTGATGGTCTTTATGCAATTTCCAAAGCAGGCCATGCATTATATATTTATGCGAAAACCATGCTACACCCTCCATCGCAATAAAAGCGGCGATTACAACAACTATATTAATTACAAAATGCATTTGTCTGTATAAATATCATAAACTATTTACTAAAAATTAATTTTTCTTCCTTTGAACAAGACTTTGAATTAATCATATAGTCTTTTATACGCTTTTTCAAATCTACATCTTCTAAAGTTGGATAATACTTTTTTATTACAATCTTGTCTTCTGTTATTTTACCGCTGTAGCCAAGAAAACCTGGTGCATTCGTTTGAACGCAAAATCGTAAAAATCGTAATTCAATATTTTCAGGATCACCTGTAATTGCATCATCCAAAAAACCTTTTCCTTTTACAAAATAACTTAATTTATAATAAGGATTAAAATCAAAATTTGCTTTTATCATAAACGACATGCCTTTATAGCCTTCTATTAAAGATTTATCAATAGCTGAGAAAGAAGAAATTGTATTAAAAAACACTTCCGCCTGTGCTCTATTTGTAGAAGCTTTATAATATAAATCTCTTAATTTAATTATGTCTGTATCTTTTGCATTAATAAATAATGGAACAATTAATATCAGTAATAGTTTTCCTAGCTTTTTCATAACATATTTAATTGGTGCCTGATCATACATTGAAACATCAATCCGAATTTTTGTGCATTTGGTATCCGTATTCTTTCGGTTAAAATTCTTTTTGCAGGCAAAGATTTTATTTTATTAAAAAGACGTTTATAATAGTAATACGCCAGGTAAACGCCCATTCTAGATTCTGCCGGAAGTTGTTTAATACCCACTAAAGCGTGTCTAAAATCTTTTTCTATGTCCTCTTCAATATTTTTTTTACTATCAACGTCAAAATTTTCAATATTAACACCTGGAAAATAAATGCGGCCTAATACTTCAAAATCTGCTTTAGCATCCCTTAAAAAATTTACTTTTTGAAAAGCCGCCCCAAGGCTCATTGCAAAAGGCTTAAGGTGTTTATATAATTCATCATTACCATTAACAAAAACTCTTAAACACATTAAACCAACAACTTCTGCCGAACCAAGTATGTAGGTCTGATAATTAACCTGATCATAATTTTGTTTTTCGAGATCCATTTCCATACTTTTTAAAAAAGTATCCGTTAATTCCCAATCAATTTTATACTCGTGAACTACTTTTTGAAAAGAATTTAAAATAGGATTTAGACTGATCTTATCAGAAATAGCTGAAACTGTTTCGTTTCTAAATTTTTCTAAAAGCTTTTTTTTATCATAGTCATGAAAAGAATCCACTATTTCATCGGCAAATCTTACAAAGCCATAGATCGCGTAAATAGGGTCATGCATTTTTTGATCCAGAAAATTTATCCCAAGCGAAAAACTGGTACTATATTCCTTAGTAACTATTTTGCTGCACTTGGCAGAAACATTATCAAATATCTGTTTCATAAACCGGCCTTTAAGCTTTTTAATAATTGTTCAGCGGCAACCTGTCCCGAAACAATAGAGGGTGGAACCCCGGGCCCAGGCACTGTTAATTGGCCGGCATAATAAAAATTATTTATTTTTTTGTTCCTTATCTTAGGTTTTAAATTAGCAGTCTGCATAAGTGTATTTGCTAAACCATAAGCGTTGCCTTTATATGAATTGTAATCCTTCTTAAAGTCATTTACACAATAACTCTTTAGGTATTGAATATTATCTCTTATTTTACACCCGGTAAATTTTTCCAGTCTTTGCATAAGCAGTGTAAAAAACTCCTGACGTATATTTCCGTTATCCTCCAATCCAGGAGCAATTGGCATTAAAACAAATAAATTCTCCATACCAACCGGAGCAACAGATGGATCTGTTTTAGAAGGGCAACACACATAAAATAGAGGTTTAGTTGGCCATTTTGGATCAGTATATATTTCCTTAGCATGCTGAGGGAAATCTGCATCAAAAAACAAGTTATGGTGCTCAAGCCGATCTACTTTTTGCTTTACTCCAATATAAAATATAAGACATGAAGGTGCGAAGACCTTATTATCCCAATAAGCATCATCGTAATTTCTAAATTCCTTATTAATGAGCGTTGAATCAACATGATTGTAATCGGCACTTGCAATTAAACCATCTAAAATTATTTTGCCTGAACTGGTTATCAGCTCTATTTGTGATGCATCTTTTTTATTTATAGACTCAATAGTTTCGGAAGTAAAAAATTGAGCGCCATTTTCAGTTCCTATTTTCACAAAGGCATCTATAACTTTTTTAAATCCTCCCATTGGGTAAAATGTACCTTGCTTTAAGCCTGCATAATTCATAAGACTATAAAGTGCGGGTGTGTTTTGTGGCATTGCTCCTAAAAACAGAATAGGAAATTCCATTAAAGAAATTAATTTTTCGTTTTTAAAATATCTTCTTACATGTTTACTAAAGGATGAGAATAATTGTAATCTTAATACTCCCTTCAAGGTTGAAGGTGTAATTAACTCACTCCATGAAAGCCCTGGCTGATAAATAAGTTCATTTATTCCTACATCATATTTATAGGCAGCTTCGGCCATAAATTTTTCAAGTTTAACAGCAGCTCCTGTTTCATGCTTTTCAAAAAGCTCCAGCAATTCACTCCATGTAGCCGGTACTTTAACGATCTCTTCGTTATTATAAATAACCTGGAAACCCGGATCGAGCTTTTTTAGTTCATAGAAATCGCTGCTTTTATACCCAAAACGGGCAAAAAAACGTTCAAATACATCGGGCATCCAGTACCAGCTTGGCCCCATATCAAACGCAAAACCCATTTCGTTAAACTGACGCATACGACCACCTAATGTTTGATTTTTTTCAAAAACCATTACCTCGTGTCCCGCAGACGATAATACCGCTGCTGCACTTAGTCCACTGATCCCGGATCCTATTACACCAATCTTTTTCAATGCGATTTATTAATTATAATTTACTTTAAACTTTAATACCGCAGCAAATCTATGATATTATTTTGTTTAATAAAAAACAAATATAGTTAAACAAAATAAAATTTCAAAAACACGGATATATCAAAAAATTAAAAATTTTAAGTCATTTATAGAAGTACCTATAAGTCTGAATGTTATAGTATAAAAGGAATAAAGGAGCGATAAATATTTAACAAAAATAAACAATCAGTTTCCTGGAAAAAACCATGAAACTAGCTGGTATTTTACGTTTAACTAAAATAGAATAGTGTTAAACAATAAATAAATTAAGAGATACATAAAAAGCAAATATTCATAGGGTACCCTATAAAAGAACAACAGGTAAAAATTAAATTAATTAAATATGGGCCAACAGATCAGCAGGCTTGGAAATAATAATAGCCGACATTTTATTTTTTAAATACTCTGTAATACCTGCATGACCGCTTACAAGCACCTTTATATTTTCGTTAAAATTTAAATTCTTTTTAAAATCACTATAAACAGACTTTGGATCCTGCGGTGTTGTAAAAAAGGTAAGTAAGACATTTGGCTTCGCTTGCTTTACAACCATTGAAATATTTTCATAAGGAACATCCTGCCCAAGATATATTGTTTCATAGCCTTTTGAACGAATAATATAATTTGCAAACAACAAACTTATTTCATGCATCTCTTCAGGAATGAGCAATAATAAAAATTTCTTTTTCTTGTTTTTTGGAGCTGGCAAACCATCAGTTGCAGCCATTATTTTTCGTTTGATCAAACACGATGCAAAATGCTCTTGTGCAGGGCTAACATCGCTTGTAGACCATAAAAGACCTATTTTATTTAACAAAGGATAAAACACATCTACCATTGCATCATAAAGTCCTAAACGGTTTATAACAGCGGAATATGTTTTCTCAAAAGCAGGCTCGTCAAAGATTATCATTGCAGCTACAAGATCATTAATAAACCCTGTAAAAATTACATCCTCATTTGTGTTCGCTTGCATTTCATGTATCTTAGCATGAATTTCTTTTTCACTTAGTGCCGCGATTTTAGAAATTTTATATCCATTTGTTAGAAGTGTAGAAACATTTAATATTTTTCTTACCTGCTCATCATTATACCTGCGATAATTGGTAGATGTACGGTCAGGTTCAATTAAGCTATAACGCTTTTCCCAAATACGTATAGTATGCGCTTTAATGCCTGTTAATTGTTCTAACTCTGTTATCTGATATAACCTCATGCTTATTTATGGAGTACTAATTTAGCAAATAAAAAATTATAGATCATGTAAAATTTCCCAAGTATGATCACTTAATAACTTTACGGTATTAATGTATATAAGAGGTTCATTTCTCTTTGACCTGCCCCACTCGTCAGGCCCTATCATCATTACTCTGTATTCATTTTCCTTTTTATACAAATAATACGTATGTCCAACTAAAGGCTCAAATGAAATAACAGCATTGTATATTGTTTCGCTGATCTCTATCCTTTTTTGAATTGCATTTGCCTGGCTTATTAATAATTCTACTTGTTTTTGAATTTGTAATAAGTGCATATCCGTTTGTTCACGCATTACAGAAAGTGCCCTTGACTTTAATTTACCAAGATCTTCCGGCTTTATCACTGCACTTCCTATTGTGTGTGGATAAGCGATTAGTCCGGGATTTTCTGCAGTTTTATCTTTATCAATAGGGTTGATCATTAATGAATATTCTTTAGATTTAAATAATTGAGAAATTCGTTTTTAGCTTGTTCCTCCTTAAATTTTCCGCCATAAAAAGAGGTAACAGTAGATGAGCTCTCATCTTTTATTCCTCGTGAAGAAACGCATAAATGTTTTGCCTCAATAACAACTACAACATCTTCGGTATTTAATGCTTCTTTTAATTCATTTGCAATTTGCATTGTTAAACGTTCCTGCACCTGTGGTCGTTTTGCAAAGTATTGTACAATACGATTTAGTTTAGACAAACCAATTACATTGCCATTAGAAATATATGCTAAATGCGCCTTTCCAAAGAATGGCACAAAATGATGCTCGCAGTTACTGTAAAATGTAATGTCTTTTTCAACCAGCATTTGGTTGTATTGATATTTATTTTCAAATAATTTAATTGCAGGTTTATTTGCAGGATCTAACCCATTAAAAATTTCTTTTACATACATTTTTGCAACACGGTGAGGCGTTCCATTTAAACTGTCATCATTCAGATCAAGCCCTAAAGTTTCCATTATTGCTTTAAAATGTATCTGTATCTTTTCAATTTTCTCTTCATCACTCAAAACAAAAGCATTCTCCACCATTGGCGTTTCAATTGATGAGCTAATGTGTTCATTGCCAATTTCTTCTATTATACTTTCATTCATTACTATATCTTCTTTATACGGGGTATTCAACATAGTTTCTTTCTGTTTCATATAAAATAATCTTTAATTCATACTTAGTTTCGATCTTTGCTCTTAGGATCTTATGAATTACTATAGCAATATTTTCAGCTGTGGGATTTAGGTCCTTAAATTCAATTACATCTAAATTTAAATTCTTATGATCAAATCTTTCAATAATTTCCTCTTTTATAATATCACTTAAGATCTTCATATCAATTAAATAACCGGTTAAAGGGTCTAAAATACCGGTTACTTTAATAATTAATTCATAATTATGCCCATGAAAATTTTCGTTATTGCATTTTCCAAAAACGGCTTTATTCTCTTCTACGCTAAGCATAGCATTATTAAGCCTGTGAGCGGCGTTAAAATGCTCTTTCCTGTAAACCGAAATTCGATCATTGCCCATTAAGGCATAAAGTTACATCATTTTTGTTTAATAAAATAATATATTTGTTAAACAAAATAAAATATGCGAAATTTGCTAAAATCAAACTATGTTACATAAAATAGAAAGCTGTCAGCATATTAAAAGTGATATAGATACAGCTTGGGAGTTTATTAGCTCACCAAACAACCTTGCTGTTATAACTCCTTCTTACATGAATTTTAAGATCATTAATGAAACAAAACCTTTGGATAAGATGTCTGCAGGACAAATAATTGAATATACTGTAACACCTGCTTTAGGAATTAAAATAAAGTGGGTAACAGAAATAACGCATGTAGAACATAATTATTACTTTGTTGATGAACAGCGCTTTGGCCCTTATGCATTTTGGCATCACAAACATTTTTTAAAACAAGTAGATGGAGGTATTGAAATGGCTGACATAGTTCATTACAGATTGCCATTTGGTTTTTTAGGCAGACTAGTAAATAGTTTATTTGTAAAAAAGCAATTAAAAGAGATATTCGCTTATAGGCATCAAAAAGTTGAAGAGTTATTTAATTCAAAAAAATGATGGAAGAAAATCTGAATTTATATTGCCATTATAGCGGCCTCCCCTCGCCATGGGCATATGCTTCGGAAAATCATGACGTAAAAAAAGACGAATTAACTACTAATGACATTAACAGAATTATTTAGATGGCGTGGGAAGATAAAACACCATTTGACGCAATTAAATTTCAATTCGGATTAGATGAAAGCCATGTAAAAAAACTAATGAAGAATTGTCTAAAATTTAAAAGTTATAAATTATGGCGCAAACGCGTTGAATTATGTAAAACAAAACATTTAAAAAAACGCTTGCAAGAGATTAAAAGGTTTAAGAGTAGCTTACAACGGCAAATTACTTATAATAGAATTTCTAAACGATGAACGATCCACAAAAGCGTTATTTATTTGCAGGAGCATCAAGCAAAATAGCAATTGAAACCGCAAATCTATTGCGCAAAAAAAAAAATATAGTAATGGGTATTAGCACAAAAAATAATATTGAAGGTTATGACTCTGTATATGAAGTAAATAATTACAACTTTGGTTCTTTTCCTGAAATTACTGATGGGATTGATGGGATCGTTTATTTTCCCGGAACGATCAATCTAAAACCTTTTCATCTTTTTACTGAAAAAGATTTTTTAAACGATTACAACATAAACGTTTTAGGGGCGATTGCATTTACACAAGCATATCTAAAAAATTTAAAATCTGTTAACTCTCCTTCCATCGTATTTATAAGCTCAGTTGCCGCTACACAAGGTATGCCTTATCACAGCTCTATTTCCGCGGCAAAATCGGCAATAGAAGGCTTAACAAGATCACTCGCTGCGGAATTGGCGCCTAAAATCCGCGTAAATTGTGTGGCGCCTTCTTTAACAGAAACCACACTGTCTGAGAAATTTATTAATACACCTGAAAAACTAGAAGCTTCTCAAAAACGCAATCCACTAAAAAAAATTGGATCAGCTACTGATATTGCGAATGCGATAGAATTTCTATTATCAGAAAAATCAAATTGGATCACTTCTCAAACTCTTTCAATTGATGGAGGAATGAATAATATAAAATTATAATTTTTCTTGTGCCTTAAATAAATGAGAATGAATCTTAACTCACCTTCTCTACCCAATCACCGTGCTCTTTTATAAGGCCAATTAATTCATCAACAGCAGTTTCTGAAGTCACATTTTTCTTTACAACTTCTTTGCCTTTGTATAAACTTATTTTACCAACACCCGTACCAACATAACCATAATCAGCATCGGCCATTTCGCCCGGACCATTTACAATGCAACCCATGATACCAATTTTAATGCCTTTTAAATGATCAGTCCGCTCACGAATTTTTTGTGTTGTTTCCTGAAGATCAAATAATGTACGTCCGCAACTCGGGCAAGAAATATATTCGGTTTTACTGATGCGGCTACGAGTAGCTTGTAAAATACCAAATGCAGTAGAGTTACAAACTTGTGTACTTACACAATCTTTCTGTTTGATCCAGATGCCATCACCGAAACCATCCAATAATAAACCACCATTATCGGTACTGCTATAAAGCTGGAATTGTTCTTCGCTTAAATTGCTGTAATTTGATTTGATGATAAAAGGTACTTCACAATTGTTTAATTTAACATCCATTGCCATCCGGCGAAGCTCAGGCATTGTATGTTTATTGAAAGAATCTAAAATTAAACAAACCGTTTTTTCGATTTTTATTTTTTGAATGAACTCGTTTGTAAGAACTGTTACATCTACTGCAACAAAATTTAATTCGGTTGACTTTTCTTTTACTTCAAAATATTCGTCACCACAAAATAAGGGATAAGAACGGTCTTTACTTTTTTGTGCTAACCAGGTTTGTGAATTATAAATTAATCCAAGGGTTCCCGGAATCTCAAAATCAATTTTATTATCACCTAAAAATAAATAATCAACCGCAAGATCCGTTAAATTCCATTTATCCAATGGCACCGAATAATTATACCCTACTCCAAACAAGCTGGCGGCACTGACTTCCGGCTTCATGCTATAATCGGCAATAACACGTGGTACATTATGATTACCAATATTTATTCTTTCCTGTGTTTTATTTCTGTTGAATTCAAATGGATCGTATGGTAGCTCAAAATTTATCTCCTTTATTTTCGCATGCTCTTTTCTTTGCGAATATCTTTCTGCCAATAATTTTGCAACCGGAATTTCGTATTCAGGCTCTTCCGTTAAAGAAACACGTATCGTATCTCCTAATCCATCTTCCAATAAAGTACCAATACCAACTGCAGATTTAATTCTTCCGTCTTCACCGTCTCCTGCTTCTGTTACCCCTAAGTGCAAAGGATAATTACGATCGGTCTCTATCATTTTTGCAACCAATAAACGGTAGGCCTGCACCATTACCTGTGTATTACTTGCTTTCATAGAGATAACAATATTAAAATAATTATTATCCTCGCAAATGCGCAAAAACTCCAAAGCACTTTCTACCATTCCTAATGGTGTATCACCATAACGGCTTAAGATACGATCGCTCAAAGAACCATGGTTAGTACCAATGCGCATAGCAGTACCATATTCTTTACATATTTTTACCAATGGTGTAAAACGATTTCTTATTCTTTCCAGTTCTTGCTCGTAAGCGGAATCGGTATAATCAATAGTTTCAAATTTTTTCTTATCTGCATAATTACCGGGATTTACACGCACTTTTTCAATCACTTTAGCGGCAAATTCTGCAGCATTTGGTGTAAAATGTATATCCGCACAAATTGGTGTGTTATACCCACGTGCAACTAATTCTTTTTTTATTACTTCTAAATTTTTTGCTTCGTTCATGCTTGGCGCAGTAATACGTACCAACTCACAACCAGCTTTAATCATACGAATACTTTGCTCAACAGTTGCCATTGTATCCATGGTATCTGTAGTGGTCATACTTTGAACCCTTATCGGATTTAAGCCGCCCATTTTAAGATCACCCATAGTTACTTCGCGTGTTAAAAAACGAGAATATTCGGTTAAGCTATTACAATATTTTTTTGAGAAATTCATATACTAAAAAGACTTTCAAAGATAAGAAAAGAAATGGGCTTTTTTAGAAGCCTGTTTGTTGTTCTTTCGTTAAATAAATAAAAGGAATTAGAAGTTTGATTATTTATTTTGGGCGCCTTAACGGGCTGCTACAGGCTCGGCTGTCGCCTCGGTTTTTTGCCTTATCAGGCAAAAGAACTAAACCTTTCGCATCCCCGCCCGAACGACGTTCAGTCGGGCAGGCCTGGCGCAGCATCCGTAATCCCGCGTTAGGGATTGCAGCGGAAAGCCCGGAATGCAGCGGAGCGGAATGAGGACTTGAAGCGGAAAGCCCGGGCCGCAGGCAACGCCCAAAAAATAATACTTAGTGACCTATTATTTCTTTTGCGCTTTTGCTATTCTCCGGGTTATAGGTACCCAGATCCTTCTACCCAGATCTTCTGATAGATTCGTGCAAATATCATCGTTCAGTAATTTAGTGCGGTAATTCGTACGATCTTTATTTGTTCCCATCACCAGGTCACCGGCATCCCTGTTATTCTTCATCTTTTCAGATCTGCTTTTAGAATTATAACAATTACTTAATTTTTTGGTCTTATCTTTTGCATTGATGATCTCAACATCAACATTAACATCAATTGTATTTAAAACCATTTCCTGCCCGTTGTAAGGCGATTTTTCATCACTTATCTTTTCAATTTTTGAACTTTCAACTACTTCTAAAGAAGTAATTCTCAAAATATAATCTGCATTGGCCTCGTCTGTAACAATGGTTACATTTTTTGTGATTTTAGCTTCACTGTCAAAGCCTTTTAAAAAATTTTCGATCACAGCACTCTCCGATAAATTTACTGTGTACTTAGCATTAAAGGCTGTAGAGCTTATCTTTAGAGGCACTGATCTATCAGGCATTGCAATTACAACAGGTTTACTAATACCTTTTTTAAAAAGGGTACAGGTTTGTAAAGTTGCTGTTATAAAAGCAAGCAGTAAAAATTTTCTTAAAAAAACCATATTATACTATTAATTAATTTCGAGTTCATTCACAAAAATAAATGCTTCATCACCTTTTCCTGCATGCCAATCGGGAAGCTTACCAAAATTTTTCGCCACAATTTTTATGTACCTGTAATTTACTTTAAATGGTAAATTGGTTTCAAAACGCTGTAATTGCAAATTATAATCATCTGCTTTTATTTGGTTATCTATACTTGCAATTGGTTCGTATGTTTTGCCATCCATAGATCCAAAATACGAAACATTACCAGGGTAAATGATCCAAGAACGGCTATCCTGCAAACATTCAAGACTAAAATGATCAAGCGATGTGATCTTTTTTAGATCTACTAAACATTCAAAATCCTGGTATTGAAAGCCTAGCCAATTTCCTTTGCGCCAATCCGGATCGGCAGTAATGCCATCTATTAATGTTTGCGGACCATCTGCAGCATATTGTGGATTTGGTTTTGAAATAATTGCGATATCATAACCGTATTTTAATTTAAAAAAATTAGCTTCAGTAACTGCACTGCTTTCTTTACCTGAAAAAACTTTTGCATTTATCCTGCAATTTTTATCAATAAAAAAAGATGTTGTATAAACCTTAGAACTCATTGTAGGCTCGCTCCCATCTAATGTATACAAGATCTTTCCTGATTTTGAATTAAGCGATTCGATCTTAATTTCAGTTTTATCTTTAAAAACCTGCGCCGTTGAAATAATAAGAGGTGCAGGAATAATTGAAACACTTACTGAAGTTGCACTTTCATTTGCACCATATTTATTTGTTATGTCCGTTGGTTGCGAATAATCAAAATTCATTTTACCGCCATTCATAATAGAATTATGATCGATAGAAGAACGGCTTTCTTTTTTTCCATTTAAAGTATAACCACTAATGATCATTTCTTTTTCACGCATGTTTGTGATTGTAAAGCTTTTTCCATTCTCTAAATTTATTTTCACTTCGTTAAACAGCGGTGTGCCTAACATATATCGCGTTGTTCCGGGACAAACAGGATACATACCCGTGGCGCTAAAAACATACCATGCGCTCATTTGTCCGCAATCTTCGTTTCCAATTAAACCATCGGGTGTGCCTTTATAAAATTTTTCGCTTATTTGCCTTATAATCTGAATTGTTTTTTGTGGCTTACCTACAAAATTATATAAGTATGCCATATGGTGGCTTGGCTCGTTACCATGCGCATACTGACCAATTAAACCTGTAACATCCGATTGCTCTCGTCCTTTTAATTTTTCTTCGGTCATAAATAATTCGTCCAACTTATTTTCGAATTTTTGTTTGCCGCCGTGTAATTCAATTAATCCCTTAATGTCGTGAGGTGTGTAAAATGAATATTGCCAGCTGTTTCCTTCAGTAAAATGATTATTAATTTCGCTGGCATAAAAAGGGGAAAGCCAATTGCCATTTTTTCTTGGGCGCATATGACCTGTTGAAGGATCAAAAACATTTTTATACGCTTGTGATAACTGCAACTGTTTTTTTTGTTCTTCTTTTTTATTTAGCATTCCAGCAATTTGGGCAATGCACCAATTATCATAACCATACTCTAAAGTTTTGCTTACACTTTCACTTTCATCATCAATTTGTAAAAAACCTTTTTTGTTGAAAATTGGAATACCTGTGGCAGTATAGCTTGCCGCAGACTTTGCAGCCTGATAAGCAAGATTATGATCAAAACCTTTAATACCTTTTGCCATCGCGTCTGCAATAACAGAAACAGAATGAAAACCTATCATACAATCTGTTTCATTACCCGAAAGCTCCCACATTGGTAAACGGCCACCTTGTTGATATTGAACTAAAAAAGTATTTATAAAATCTGCAGTGCGTTTACGTTCTATAATAGTAAATAAAGGATGTAAAGCGCGATACGTATCCCATAATGAAAAAACAGAATAATTTGTAAACCCTTTTGCTGTATGAATTTGTCCATCGCGGCCACGGTACTGATTATCAACATCCATATTTAAAGACGGATGAATAGAAGTGTGATACAAAGCGGTATAAAAGATCTTTAATTTATTTGGATCCTCTTCTTTATCTTTTACTTCAATTTTTTTCAATTGCTCATTCCAGGTATTTTGTGCATCCAATTTATATTTATCAAAATCCCAATGCTTTGCTTCTGCTTCTAAATTTTTTAAAGCGCCTTCCATACTTACTGAAGAGATACCAACTTTAACTACTAAAGGTTTTTCTTGCGCAACATCAAATTGAAAATAGGCACCCTGTGCACTTTTTCCTTTCTTTTTAAAACTTACAGGGTCCCGAAAAGAATTTTGAAAAATAAATTCTGTTTTTTTAAAGGGTTGAGAAAAACGAATTACAAAATAAATTTCCTGGTTCTTTGCCCAAGCTTCGCTCATTCTGTAACCACCAACTGTAACACTGTCAATAATTTCAAGTTGGCTGTTTAATCTTTTATCACGATGCACAAGATCTAAAATAATATTGGCTTCGTTTGTTGTTGGGAATGTATAACGATGAATGCCTGTTCTTAATGTAGTTGTTAATTCAGCTTTAATTTCATCCTCCTGTAATCTTACTGCATAATACCCCGGACTTGCCGCTTCATTTGTATGATTGAATTTTGATGAATAAATTTTATTATCCCATGATGGTTTTCCGACTGTTGGCATTATTAAAATATCGCCCCAATCGCTTACACCGGTACCGCTTAAATGCGTGTGTGAAAACCCATAAATAATACTATCACTATAATGATAACCGCTGCAACCATCCCAGCTTCCATCAATTCGGGTATCAGGACTTAATTGTACCATACCAAAAGGTAAAACTGCTCCTGGGAAAGTATGACCATGCCCACCTGTACCAATAAAAGGATCTACATATTGAAATAAATTAGTTTGACTGCGTGTTGTAATAAAAAGCAGCAGTAATAAAAATAATAGAGATCGTTTTAGGATACAAAAAAACATATTCAAAGATACATTATTATAATTGAGTTGTCCAATAAGGTTTAAAGGTAAGCGGCTCGATCGCTAGAACATAACCGCCAATACCAATATAAAGTATACCTTTTTCAAACAGCCAAATATTTATCTTCGTATCTTCATCCACAGCTACAATTTCTGTACTTAATTTTTTCCATTTTGTATGGTAATCGAAATCCTTTGCCTCAAGATAAAATTCTTCTTTTTTAGTAGTTAAATAATGTCCGAATACAAATACTCTTTTTACTGTATCAATACACAATAAAAAAGGTGAAATATAGTTTGTAGAATCTACCTTTGAAAAGAATTTTCCCGCATCACGTCCCGGAAATATACATTGTAAATTCCCTTCGCCACTATTTGCAGTAACAAGATAAGTGCTCCTTTCTCTTTCTGCATATTTTATTGAAAGCTCAGTTGTACGATCAGAAAAACCCGGTAAATATTCATCTGCCGGTTGCTTATTGGTTATTGCTTTTGAAAAAGGTTCGTACCAATATTTTTTTCCGTTCAGACAATCGAGTCGTATAAAATGTTTAACAGGATAATCTGAATTCTGATCCGTTATATTTATACTTTCAATTCCAACACTTAGCTCGGCTAATATATTTCCCCAGGCATCTTCTTTAATACGGTATACTTCTTTAAGGTTTGCTGCGTCATATAGAACAATATCTTTTTCTTCCATATAGCAAATGGTATCGTTATGCATATCAACCAGTTTTCCCGGTTTGCCGGCACTAAATCGTTCTATTCTTATACCAGTTGCTTTATCAATTATATTTAACCGCGCTTGTTTGCCAACACTTTTACCTATAGCGCGAATAGATGGTTCAAAAACACAAATCGTTTTCTCACCTATGCAGATCTTTTCAAAGCTGCGTGCATGGCCAAAATTAGAAGCAGGTATCGTTACAAAAAATGCTATCGAACATGCATACATTAGCATTTTATAAAATTTATTAAGCGTATTATTCTTAAATGGTTTTTTTGTTGAAAGAAAAATAAATAAAAAAAGAAGGATGAATGCGATCAGCAGCAGCAAAATAAAACTGGAATATATAATGTCTAAATATTCTGTCATAATCTTGTTGTCCAATTTGTTTTGCCTGTTTCAGTATCCATTGCTATTACAAAACCTCCATTATTAAAATAGAGTATTCCGCCTAAGTATTCCCAAACATTAACTTTAGGTTTATTGAAATCATCTGAAGCTATTTCTGAACTTAATTTTTTCCATTTGGTTTTAAAAGAAAAATCTTTGGCTTCAAGATAAAAATCTTCACGATCTGTTGTAAGATAATGACCAAATACAAATACTTTTTTTAAAGTATCGATACACAAAAAGAAGGGATCAATATATGTTGCCGAATCAGTTGCGGTGAGGAATTTTTTTCCATATTCACCTATTACGATCATCTTAAGCTTATTATTTGCATAAGCATCATTTAAAAAGTAACGCTCGTGTCCGGGTTTATCAATTACTGCCAACTCATATTCTTTTTTTGAAAACACCGGGCGAGGGTTTTCTTTAGGTTCTTTTTCTGTAATTTTTTTTGAAAAAGGATCGAACCAATAGGTTCTACCATTCTTACAATTTAATACTACATACACATCAACCCCTTCATCTCTTCCGTTGTTACCCGACACGTGCTCGAGCCCAACACTAAGATCTGCCAGAACATTACCCCAATTTTCTCTTTTAATAGTATATATTTCTTTTAGCAAAACAGCATCAAATAAAACAACATCATCACCTTTTAAATAACATAAAGTATCGTTTCGCATGCCAATTATTTCCCCATATGATCCATTGTAAAAACGATCTTTTCTCTTACCAGTAGTTTTATCAATAATATGTATACGTGCTACATTTTCAGAAGGGCCTTCGCCTCCACGTTCATATTCTTCGTATAAACAAATAGTTGTTTTATCAATGTAAATGGATTTAAAGTCTTTAGTGTAACCATAGTATACAAACTGAAAGCTCATCATAAAACAAAAAGCAAAGGCGTATAAAAAGATCTTATAGGCATAATTAAGTTTTTTGTTTTTAAAAGGATTGACAAACGCAAAACCTACACATAAGAATATCACGACCATAATAATTATGGTCATCCATATGCTACTGGAAAATAAAAAATCAAGTATTTCGGTCATTAAGTAAATTTAAATATAAAATTCAAATTACTTAATAAAAGGAAGAATTAATGAACTGCTTTGTTTTGCTCGTCAAGGTCAATACCCTGTGCTTTCAATAATGAAGCAGTTTTCCAGCCATAAAATGCAAGATAGATAAAGCAAACTACACCAACTATATAACTCCATTTGATCCCTAACATATCATCTCCGGCTAGCCAGCCTTGCAACCAGCTTATTAAACCGCCACCCATGATCATCATAATTAAATAGCTTGAACCCTGGTTGGTATATTTACCTAAACCTGAAATAGCCAGTGTGAAAATACAAGGCCATAATGTGGAACAAAATAAACCCACACTAATAAATGCGTACACACTTACTAAACCTGTAGTTAACATACCAATTATTAAAGCGGCAATACCACAAGCAGAGAAAATAACTAATTGCCTTGCCGGATTTCCTTTACTTAAAATATCTGCACCTATCATTACAAGAATTACAAACGCATAAGGATAAAAAACTGAAAGATCGCTTTTTGCAATTGCATTTACCAATAAAAAAACACCAAAAGCCAAATAGGGCATTAAAAAACGAAGCACTTGTTTTGTTGTCGGTTTAACATTAAAAGCGCCAGCAGAGCTTGTCCAGCGGCCTATCATTAAACTTGCCCAGAATAAAGAAACATAAGGTGCTGCCTGGCTTGTTTCGATATCCATATATTGTTTCATGTATTCCGGCAAGTTAGAAGCCGTTGCCACCTCTACCCCCACATAAATAAAAATAGCTATCATTCCTAAAACCAGCTGAGGATAATGCAATGAGCTTTTTTTTGAAGCAGGATTATCAATTACATCATTTTTTTCATCTGCATGAATTTGATTTGGCAGCGAAGAAAATTTAAAGATCACTGCCACAACCAAAAAAGCAGCCCCCAATATTAAATACGGAAATTTAACAGCGCCAATATCATCCAGTTTATTACCACTGCCTACAGCACCGAATATGGCGTAGCTTACAACCAGCGGACCGATTGTTGTACCAATATTATTTACACCGCCGGCCAAACTTAACCTTTGCGAACCTTTTGAAGGATCTCCCATTACAATGGCTAAAGGATTTGCTGCAGTTTGCTGCAATGAAAAACCCAATGCAACAATAAATAAACCACTGATCATTAAATTAAAAGAAACCAATTGCGCCGCAGGATAAAATAATAATGTGCCCACTGCAGAGATACACAAGCCTAAAGCAATGCCATTCTTATAACCGATCTTATTTAAAATATCGCTGCCATATAATTTAGAAATACCAATATAAATAAGCGAGCCAACGGTATATGCCAAATAAAATGCTACCGAAATAAGCTGGCTTTGCCATTGTTCAAGATTTAGTTTTTCTTTAAAAACCGGGATCAAAATATCGTTACTGGCCGCTACAAATCCCCAAAAAAAGAAAACGGAGATCAAGGTTACTAAAGCCGATCTGTTTGTTTGCATAATAATAATTTTACCGAATATATCTGAATTTAAGGGCATTTTACGGGGTAAAAAAGGCAAGTTGTTAACGTGCTTGTTTTAATTTGTGTAAATTTGCCCTCATTAAAAATAAAGCATGCAATTACTTACACCAACCCATTTTACCGATTACGAATTAATAGATTGTGGCGATTTTGAAAAACTGGAGCGTTTTGGTAAATATATTACCATCAGGCCCGAGCCACAGGCGGTTTGGCCAAAGATCTATTCTAACCAGGAATGGGAAAAACAAGCGCATGTTAAATTTGTTCCAAAATCGTCAAGTAGCGGTGAATGGAAAAAGCTAAAACAAATGCCCGATCAGTGGACCATTAATTATGCACCACAAAACCTTGTATTCCGTTTAGGCTTAACTTCATTTAAACATGTTGGCATTTTTCCTGAGCAAGCTGTGAATTGGGATAAGATCTATTCTTTTTTAAAAGACAAACCAAAAGCGAAATTCTTAAATTTATTTGCATATACCGGCGGCGCATCAATAGCGGCAAAAGCAGCGGGCGCAGATGTAACACATGTGGATAGTATTAAGCAGGTTGTTACCTGGGCAAATGAGAATATGAAAAATTCTAATTTAGATAATATTCGTTGGTTGGTTGATGATGCTTTAAAATTTGTGAATAAAGAAGTAAGACGTGGTAATTTTTACCAGGGAATTATTTTAGATCCTCCGGCTTTTGGCCACGGACCTAATGGAGAAAAATGGAAGTTGGAAGATAATATATCTGAAATGATAACCGGGGTGTTGCAAATACTTGATCCTAAGGAGCATCTTTTAATTTTAAACGCTTATTCATTAGGGTTTTCCGCTTTGGTACCACAAAATTTATTAAACCCCTTTGCTCAAAAAAATAAATCAGAATTAAGTATTGGTGAATTATATCTTAATGCAAAAAGCGGAATTAAATTACCGCTTGGTGTTTGGGGCAGTTTGAAAAAATAATTACTGATCACTCTTTTCCATTTTCTTTTTAAAAAGCTCAGCATAGGTTCGCCCTATTGGCAAATTTATTTTTTCTATCTCCACTTCGTTAGCGTTAAAGGCGATCAAGATTTAACTATAGAGACTTATGAACGTAAGCGTAAATCAAATTATAACTATTACACAAAGCATAAGTACAGTTGGTTTTAAAGAGAATAAAAATGAAAGTGATTTTATTATTTATCCAAATCCAGCAAAAGAAAAGATCGTATTAAAATTAAACGGAAGTAAATTCAATAAAGGAGAAATAATAACTTTTACGGATATTACAGGAAAAAAAGTATTGGAGCATACACTAACAGAAAATACAGAAGAGTTAACGCTTAATACGAAAACTTTAAACCCCGGAAACTATTTTATAAACTTTAGATCTGATTTAAAAACGATCACAAAAAAACTACTCATTCATTAATGGTTTTTTGAGTTTAAGATCAGAAACAGATCTCTTCCACTTATCAATAATATCAAGCCATTTATAAATCATCGGCTTTGTATATGTATG
This sequence comes from Bacteroidota bacterium, assembly GCA_013816615.1. Taxonomy (GTDB): domain Bacteria; phylum Bacteroidota; class Bacteroidia; order B-17B0; family Aurantibacillaceae; genus Aurantibacillus. The sequence goes on along the minus strand of JACDED010000008.1, from coordinate 39,540 downwards.
CTTAATAATCTTGAAAATAATGAAATTACCAAAAACAAAAAGCGCCGTAAATATTGAAATTTACAGCGCTTTGCTTCTGTTTTACCAGCTTTTTGGCGGAGAAATAGGGATTCGAACCCCAGGTACCTCGCGGTACAACAGTTTTCAAGACTGCCGCAATCGACCACTCTGCCATTTCTCCGAGGGTAAAATTACTATTTTTTTTAACCCGTCAAACCAATTTTGAAAAAAAAATTTAATAACTTTAGGTTTTAATCCATGATAAAGCCTCAAAATATTCAGAAACAGCTCTTTATTCTTTTAATGCTGTTTTTAATGGCTGTGCCTTCATATAGCCAGGTGATCGCCTATTTTAATGTAGGGGCATTTAATACTCCTTCCAACGAGCCATACTTAGAAACATATCTAACAATTGTTGGAAACTCGCTCCACCCAAAAAAAACGGGTAATACCTTTCAAAGTGCTGTAAACATTGAAGTTAAGATATTAAAAGACTCAAATATTGTAAAAGCAAATAAATATAATTTAATGGGTCCTGTTTATGCAGGCACTTTAAATATACCAGCATTTATTGATAATCAGCGTTATTCATTGCCAAATGGTTTGTATACCCTTGAAATGACCTTAACTGATAAAAACCAGCCAACAAAAAAGCCAACACGCATAAAACAAACCTTATTACTGGCTTTTGATCAAAAACAAATTCAATCTTCCAGCATCCAGGTGCTTGAAAGCTATAAAAAAACAACTGAGCCAAATGCCTTATCAAAAAGCGGGTTCGATCTTGTACCTTATAATGTAAATTATTTTCCTGAAACAACTAAAGAGCTAAGCTTTTATTTTGAAACCTATAACGCCGACACTACACTGGGCAGCAAAAAACCATTTATTTATCTTTATTATCTGGAGTATAGTGATAATTTTGAGAAATTGAACAGCTTTGGTGATTTTAGAAAACAAACAGCCGATAAAGTAAATCCGCTTTTAGGAAAATTAAATATAAGCACACTTGGAAGCGGAAATTATAACCTTGTAATTGAAGTTAAAGACGAAAGGAATATTACGCAGCTTCAAAGAAAATATTTTTTCCAAAGGCTTAATAAACCTGTAGATATTGCTACTCAATATAAATACAATGAAACTAAAACAGTTTCAGAATATTTTGGCACCTGTAACAATGTTGACACTTTAAAAATGTTTGTTGAATGTTTATGGCCAATTGCAAACGGTCTCGATAAAGAACGGGTAATTAACCAATCGATAAAAAAAGATCCCGAATTAATGAAAAACTTTGTGATCGATTTTTGGGAGCGACGTGCCGCTGATACCGGAAATGCTTTAAAGATGTGGGGAGAATATTATAAAAGTGTACAAGAAGTGATGGTACTTTTTAAATGTGGTAAACAAAAAGGTTATTATACAGAACGGGGCAGGGTTTATTTACAATATGGCAAACCCGATCAGCGCAGTATTCAAAATATGGAATCAAATACTTTTCCATATGAGATCTGGCAATATTATCGCTTAACCGATAAAGTAAACGGACAATTTTTCACCAATCGTAAATTTGTTTTTGTAAATAAAAACCTTGGTGATGATTGCCACACACTTATTCATAGTGATATGAAAGGTGAATTATATAACGATCGCTGGCGCTTTGAAGTTACACGCAGGAACAATAACGGCATGGGCAATCCTGACAACACAAATCCTAATGGCGTACAGGATAATCAGTTTAATGAAATCTACAGCAATCCAAGGTAAGAATGAACGTACCTGAAGTAGCGGTTGTGATCTTAAATTTTAATGGAAAGTTTTTTTTAGAAAGATTTTTACCAGGTGTTTTGCAGCATTCTGCCGGCCACAAAGTTTATGTTGCCGATAATGCAAGTACCGATGATTCTGTTGCGTTTTTAAGAACTAATTTTCCACAGGTAAACATTGTTGTTAACAATGAGAACAGCGGTTATGCAAAAGGATACAACACGGCCCTAAAGCAAATAACTGCCGATTATTATATTTTATTGAACAGCGATGTAGAAGTAACTGCTAATTGGATAGAGCCGGTGATCGCTTTAATGCAAAAGGATGAAAAGATAGGAGCTTGCCAACCTAAATTGCTTGATTTTAATGATAAGGATCTTTTTGAATATGCAGGGGCATCTGGCGGTTTTATTGATACTTACGGGTATCCGTTTTGCAGGGGAAGAATTTTTAATTCACTAGAAAAAGATAACGGTCAATACAATAATTCAACTGAAGTTTTTTGGGCAACGGGGGCTTGTTTATTTGTAAATACAAAAGCTTTTTGGCAAGTAGGTGGTTTAGATGATGATTATTTTGCGCACATGGAAGAAATTGACCTTTGCTGGCGCTTAAAAAATGTTGGCTACTCTATTTATGTTCAACCGGCCTCTACAATTTATCATGTGGGAGGCGGCACATTAAATAAATTATCATCTCGAAAAACTTTTTTAAATTTCAGGAACAACCTTATTACACTTACCAAAAACCATTCGTCAGCTTATTTATTCATCAAGATCTTTTACCGTTTAATATTAGATAGCATTGCTGCATTTAAATTTTTAGCGGCAGCTCAGCCTTCACACTTTTGGGCGGTTATACGTGCACATTTTGCTTATTATTTTTTATTACCTCAAACTTTATCTAAACGAAAAAAATTAAAACAACAAGTAGATTTTAAATTTAACCGTTCGTTTACTTATAAAGGAAATATTGTTTTTGATCACTTCTTAAAAGGCAAAAAAAAATTTACTGATCTTGAAAAAGATAAATTTCTAAATTAAGCAGATCCTAAGCCTGGTTTGCTTCAACCACTTTTTGAGAAGTTTTATTGGAAATAAAGAACAATCCTGCAAAAGTAAAGATCCCGTTAATTAAGATCAATTCGTTTCCGATCTTATAGCCATGAAAGATACTTTCTGAAAGATCTTTTAAACCTAAAGATATATGAAGCTTTTTCTCATACCATTCAGGGCTACACATTACATCAAGGCTTAAAGCCAGTATGGGCGCAATTATACAAACAACCCAGATAAGTTTATCATTTAAATTTTTATGGGTTAAAATACCAAAAGAGAACAAGCCTAATAGCGGACCGTAAGTAATACTTGCAAATTTTAAAATAAAATCAATGATCAGTTTGTCGTTTATTGCTTTAAAAATTAAAACCATTATGAAAAATACGACCGCGAATGAAAAATGCACTTTTAAACGGGTCTTCTTTTTCTTTTTTTCGTCGGCAGAACTTTTATTTAAATTTAAAATATCAATGCAAAAGCAAGACGTGATGGAAGTAATAGCACCATCAACACTTGGAAATAAAGCAGAGATCAACGCAATTATAAAAATAATACCAATGGCGCCACTAAATGTATCGCTTAATGCAATGGTAGGAAAAAGATCATCTGGCGGAACAGTAATACCATTTTTACTGGCGTATAAATATAAGATCCCACCTAAAAAGAGAAATAACAAATTAACTATTACCAATACGATCGTGAATGAAATAATGTTTTTTTGAGAATCCTTTATGTTTTTAACGCTGATGTTCTTTTGCATCATTTCCTGATCAAGGCCAGTCATGGCAATCGCAATGAACATACCGCCAACAATGTGTTTCAAAAAATAAGAACCGGCTTTTATATCGGTATTAAAAATCTTAGTGTAACCTTTTTCATTCATAAGGCTAAAAGCCTGCGAATAATCAAGACCCAATGCTTTTACAATTACAACAATGCAAACCACAAGTCCACATAACATTCCTGTAGTTTGTAAAGTATCGGTATAAATAATTGTTTTTACACCACCCTCAAAAGTATAAAGTAAAATAAGTACTAAAATAACAAGCGTGGTTAACTCAAAAGGAATATTTAGTTTGTCAAAAATAAAAACCTGCAAAACGCTTATTACCAAATAGAGGCGGGCTGTTGCTCCCACTAATCTTGATAAAATAAAAAAGAAGGCGCCTGCTTTATGAGCATTAACGCCAAAACGTTTTTCAAGATACGTATAAATGGAAGTGAGATTTAATTTATAGTATAGAGGAATTAATACAAAAGCAATTACCATGTACCCCAACAAATAACCCAATACTATTTGGAAATAAAAAAAATTGCCAGCCCCTACTCCGCCGGGCACACTTACAAAAGTAACACCGCTTAAGCTTGTGCCTATCATACCAAATGCAACAAGGATCCAGTTACTGTTCTTATTTCCAATAAAAAAAGATTCGTTGGTTGAATTGCGGCCCGTAAACCATGCAACAGCCAAAAGAATTAGAAAGTAAGAAATTACAAATATGAAGAGTAAAGTTGGCGACATGTTAATTATCACAAAGATTAATTTTTTTGAGTGTTAATAGGCTTTTAACCCAAATAGTTCTAAACAATCAGGAGGTGAATAAGTGAAATGAGCATAGAATAATTAACTTTACAATGTGGAATTCAGTTCAAAAATAATAGAACAAGCGGTTGAAGCATTTGCTCAACTACCGGGCGTTGGCAAAAAAACAGCCCTGCGTTATGTTTTGCACATCATTAAGCAGGATAAGCCCCAGGTGGAGGCTTTAAGCAAATTATTATTACAATTAAAAACCGATCTTAAATTTTGTTTAAAATGTCACAATATTTCAGAGCAAAATACCTGTGACATTTGTTTAAATCCATTACGTGACGAAACAACTATTTGTGTTGTGCAGGATTACAGGGATGTAATGGCTATTGAAAATACAGGCCTATATAAAGGCCGTTATCATGTATTGGGTGGTATTATTTCGCCAATTGATGGCATCACCCCTTCCAGCTTAAATATTGAAACACTTGTAAATAAAATAAGTGCCGGCAATATATCTGAAGTTATTCTTGCTTTAAATGCAACAATGGAGGGTGAAACAACATCCTTTTATATTTTTAGAAAACTGGCACCATTTAATGTTAAACTCAGTGCGATTGCCCGTGGAATAGCGGTTGGTGATGAATTGGAATATGCTGATGAAGTAACTTTAGGCCGTTCGATCACCAATAGAATACCATTCGATTCACTGATGAAAAAATGATTTCACCTTATTTTCCTAAATTTTATTATATTAGTCTTTAAATGCTAAAACGCTTACTATTTATATATTTATTCATTTTAACATTCTCAAAAAACCATGCGCAGTTTTTAGATAAGAAATTTTATCTGGTTGATTCGATCGAAAAAAAAGAATCCAATAAAAATGATTTTATCATCATCGAACAAAATTTAAAATTATTCAAAAGCACAACTTCAGATACTTTAAAACTTAATTTATTAAATGAGATAATTGAAAATTGTAATGATGAAAGTATTTGGCCAAAATACAATAGCCTGATGTATCGCATGGCCATTAACCTTGCATCAAAAGAACAGAACACATATTTAAAGAATAAGTTTCTTTCAAAAAAAGCACAGGGCTTAAACAACTATGGCTATTTTATTCAAAACTATACCGGTAAGCCGAACGGCTCACTTAAATTTTACAAAGATGCTGCTAAAATACAGGAAGATATTAATGACAAGACCAACCTGATAATAACAAATAATAATATTGCCAATTTTCTGTATAATGGCGGCAAAATATTGGAGGCTATTGAGATCTATCATAAAACTATCAAACTCCAGGAAGAAATAAAAGATGTAAATGGTCTCACCCCTCTTTTGAATAACCTTGGTGAGGTGTATCTATTTTTAGGCGACACTTCTAAGGCGTATTTCTATATTAAAAGGGCTTTATCAACTGCCATTCAAAGTGGCGATAAACGAATCATTGCACAGGAATTTCAAAATATAGGAATTCTGTCGAAAAACAGTGGGCAAATGGATTATGCGTTTACCTGCTTAAAAAAAGCATTAGCGTTACGTGAACAGATCGGTGACATTGCTGGTATGTGCAAATCAAAAATAAACCTTGCCGTACTATACATCATTATAAATAATCACACGCTGGCAAAACAATATTTAACCGAAGTTGAACCATTGGTGCAAAAAACAGATAACCTTGCCGTAAAACAAACTTACCATGCCGCACTTGCCCAATTATATCAATCGCAAAACCAACCAAAAGAAGCTGTAAAAGAATTTGAAAAAGTTCTCCAGATCTCGCAACAAATAGGTGCGGTGCAAGACGAAGTAAAGTATGGCTCGATCATACTTAACCTTTATAAAAATCTAGATGAACCGGAAAAAGAATTAAAATTATTCAGGCGATTAAGCAGTTTGAGTAAAAAATTAAATAGTGCCGAAGTAAGACGTAATGCATTGAGAAGGGATTATGAATATGAATATTCAAAAAAAGAGCAGGATTATAAAATAGAACAGGCTTTAAAGGATGAAAAAGCAAAAGAAGAAAAACGCAAACAAAAATTCATTACGCTTGGCATCTCCTTTATCTTATTGCTAACGCTTATTTTCTCTTTTTTTATTTTTAAAGCGTTTAGAAGCAGTAAACAAAAAAACATTATCATTTCAGAGCAAAAAAAGGAAGTTGAAAATCAAAAACATCTAATAGAAGAGAAGCAAAAAGAAATTGTAGATAGCATCAATTATGCAAAACGCATACAGGATATTCTTTTAACGAACGAAGATATTATTACAAAAAATTTACCTGATCATTTTATTTATTTTAAACCAAAAGATATTGTAAGCGGTGATTTTTACTGGGCACACTCGGTTTTAACCGAAACTGAGAATTTATTCTTTTTAGCAGTCTGCGATTCAACCGGGCATGGCGTTCCGGGTGCATTTATGAGTTTATTGAACACGAACTTTTTAAATGAGGCCATTAACGAAAAACATATTTACGAACCCAATAAAGTTTTTAATTATGTGCGTACACGTTTAATAAATTCCATTAGTAAAGATGATCAGAAAGATGGATTTGATGGCATTATTATTTGTATTGATAAATTAAAAAACAAAACAACCTATTCCGCATCCAATAATTCACCAATATTGGTAACACAACAAAAAACGCTTACAAAATTATCTTGCGATAAAATGCCTGTTGGCAAAGGAGAAAGAGAGCAGGAATTTAACCTCTATTCGATCGAATACCAAAAAGGAGATTCACTTTATTTATATACCGATGGTTATGCCGATCAATTTGGTGGCCCAGGTGCCGATCCTTCAAAAGGCCTTTTTGCAGGAGGGAAAAAATTTAAATATAAACCCTTAAATGACCTGCTTATTTCTATAAGTGATGTTCCTTTAAATAAACAAGCCGATATTTTAAATCATAAATTCCAGGATTGGAAAGGTTTATTAGAACAGGTAGACGATGTTTGTGTGGTTGGCCTCAAGCTTTAGTTTCGTTTTTCTGAAATTACGTCATAAATTCCTTATTTCGAGAGACAAAGCGTCATGAAAATCTCAAAAAAGCCGCCTTATTTACCTGAATTTAAATTGGAACACTTTATGCTTATTAAGAGTAAAATATAATATCATGAACTTAAATAATTATACCATAAAATCACAGGAAGCCATTCAACAGGCTTTGCAATTAGCTACTGTTAATGGTAACCAGGCCATTGAAACCGGCCATGTTTTAAAGGCAATTTTAGAGGTTGATGAAAATGTTACGCCATTCATTCTAAAAAAATTAAATATCAACCCGGTAACATTCAATAAATTAATTGATAGCGTTTTAAACTCTTATCCAAAAGTAAGTGGCGGTCAGCCTTATCTTTCTAATGCCGGTAACCAGGCATTGGCAAAGGCTTCAACCTTTTTAAAGGAGTATAAGGATGAATATGTTTCTATTGAACATTTATTGCTTGGTTTATTAAATGCCGGCGATAGCACTGCTAACCTCATGAAAGATGCGGGCATAAAAGAAAAAGAACTAAAAGCTGCTATTAACGAATTAAGAAAAGGCGAACGCGTTACAAGTCAATCGCAGGAAGAAACCTACAACAGCTTAAGTAAATTTGCTGTAAATTTAAACCAACAGGCACGTAACGGCAAGCTCGATCCCGTTATTGGACGTGATGAAGAAATTCGTCGTGTTTTACAGATCCTTTCACGCCGTTCAAAAAACAATCCAATTTTGGTTGGTGAGCCGGGTGTTGGTAAAACAGCTATAGCCGAAGGATTAGCGCATAGAATAATTAACGGGGATGTACCTGAGAATTTAAAATCCAAACAGGTATATGCCCTGGATATGGGC
>JACDED010000008.1:0-31324 GCA_013816615.1 Bacteroidota bacterium | reverse complement strand
CTTTAATTGCCGGCGCAAAATTTAAGGGTGAATTTGAAGAACGTTTAAAATCTGTAATAAAAGAAGTAGTGGGCAGTAATGGCGAAGTGATCCTGTTTATTGACGAGATACATACTTTGGTTGGTGCCGGTGGCGGTGGCGAAGGGGCCATGGATGCAGCAAACATTTTAAAGCCCGCTTTAGCCCGTGGAGAATTAAGAGCAATTGGCGCAACCACATTAAATGAGTTTCAAAAATATTTTGAAAAAGATAAAGCTTTAGAACGTCGTTTTCAAAAAGTAATGGTGGATGAACCAAATACGGAAGACGCTATTTCTATTTTACGTGGTATTAAAGAAAAATACGAAGCGCATCATAAAGTAAGGATAAAAGATGAAGCAATTATTGCAGCTGTTGAGCAAAGTCAACGTTACATTAATGATCGTTTTTTACCGGATAAGGCTATTGATCTGATGGATGAGGCTGCTTCTAAATTAAGAATGCAGATCAACTCTATGCCAATTGAATTGGATGAAGCAGAGCGTAAAATAATGCAACTGGAAATTGAACGCGAAGCCATAAAACGTGATAATGATACAAATAGAATTGAAGCATTAAATAAAGACATTGCTAATTGGCAGGAAAAAAGAACAGCACTAAGAGCAAGATGGCAATCAGAAAAAGAAGTGATCGAAGGAGTTCAGAAAATTAAATTAGAAATTGAAGATCTTAAGCAGCAAGCAAATAATTTTGAGAAACAAGGCGACTATGGTAAAGTGGCTGAAATTCGCTATGGCAAAGTAAAAGAAGCAGAAGCAAAATTAACTGAATTTGAAATAAAATTAGCGGAAGCAAAAGAAAATGGCTCGCAACTTTTAAAAGAAGAAGTAGACAGTGAGGATATTGCTGCTGTAATAAGCGCGTGGACAGGCATACCTGTAAACAGAATGTTACAAAGCGAAAAAGAAAAACTTTTAAAGCTGGAAGATGAATTACATAAGCGTGTAGTTGGTCAGCACGAAGCCATTGAAAGTATTGCTGATGCTGTGCGCAGAAGTAAGGCAGGTTTACAGGATAGTAAACGACCAATAGGTTCATTTATTTTTCTTGGTACTACAGGCGTTGGTAAAACAGAATTAGCAAAAGCCCTGGCTGAATTTTTATTCAACAATGAAAATTCAATGACGCGTATCGACATGAGCGAGTACCAGGAACGGCATGCTGTAAGCCGTTTGATAGGCGCGCCTCCGGGATACGTAGGCTATGATGAAGGTGGCCAACTGACTGAAGCTGTTCGCAGAAGACCTTATAGTGTGATATTATTGGATGAAATTGAAAAAGCACATCCGGATGTATTTAATATTTTATTACAGGTATTAGATGATGGACGTTTAACAGATAATAAAGGACGTGTGGTTAATTTTAAAAATACCATTATTATTATGACAAGTAATATTGGCTCGCATATTATCCAGGAAAATCTTGAAAATATTGATGACGAAGAAAATAAAACTGTAGTTCTTGCTAAAACAAAAAATGAGGTTTATGAATTATTGAAAAAAACAATTCGTCCCGAGTTTTTAAACAGGATAGATGAAGTAATCATGTTTGAACCTTTAACAAGAGAAAACGTTGCTCAGATCGTCAGGATACAATTTAACCAGATCCAAAAATTATTGTCAGAACAGGATGTTAATATTAAAATAACTGATGAGGCAATAGATTGGTTGGCACAATTAGGATATGATCCTCAATTTGGCGCCAGACCAATTAAGCGTGTGATGCAAAAACAGATTTTAAATGAGCTCTCAAAACAGGTGCTATCGGGCACTATTAATAAAGATAAGGAGATCATTTTAGACACGTTTGATAATAAATTTGTGTTTAGGAATTAATAGTTTTAACAAATCGAACCTATAAGAGGATTTATGCCCTGAAATTTGGCATTTGTCCTCTTTTTTTATATCTTTAGCTATATATAAACACTATACATGGGTAAAATTTTTACTGTATTTTTTCTATTAATTCTTATAAATGTAAGTGGCCAAACCACTGCACCCAAATTAATAAATTACCAGGGCGTTGCACGCGATAATAATGGCGTAGTAATTACGAATGCTTTTGATATTCGTTTTATTATTACAAGTCCCTCTTCCACTTTACATTTTGAAACGCAAACGGGCATTCAACCTAACCAGTTTGGTGTATTTAATACACAAATAGGATCAGTAACTACATTAACTCCGTCAACCTGGAATAATGGCCCATTTACTTTACAGGTTCTTATTAAAACAGGTAGTACTTTTGATGCGGTTGGTAGCCAGCAATTAGTAAGTGTACCGTTTGCATTATTTGCCGGAGATGTAGCAACTTCTTACACAAATAATATTTTAACCATCGGTGCCAACTCCTATAATTTATCTTCTAATGTTACGCCAACCATTAACGGTACAGGGCTTGTAACAGTAACACCTAACACAGGTCCGTTGTATGCTGTAGATGTACCAACACCTGCTTTAAGTTATGTGCAGGCCGGAAATGTTTTAACGCTAACACAAGGTACTGCAGTTACAACAACAACTTTAACCGGCTCAGGAAGCAGCACCGTTAGCATGGTAGCTACAGGCGTAGCGTCAGTTAATCCTGCAAGTGGAAATTCATTTACTATAAATGTTCCGCAAACTATTCCAAATTTTTCGGGTAATACTCTAATATTAAACCAAGGTGCAGCGGTTAATTCAGCTGTATTTAATCCTACACTTAGTGGCGATGTAAATGGCTCTATTACTACTGCAACTGTTACCGCGTTGCAAAATTTTCCTATATCAACAACTGCTCCAACAAATAATCAGTTGTTATCTTTTATAAGCGGCTCATGGACACCAATAACTCCTGCTGCTGCTCCGGTTGGCCCATGGCAAAAGATAGGTAACAATGTAACGTTAATTACAACTTCAGATAATGTTGGTATTGGTGTAGCAACACCAATAGCAAAACTTGATGTTGCAGGTTCGCCTACAACTACCAGTAATATTTTTAAGGTAGTAAATACAAACACCTCTAACACCTCACCTGTTGCAACTATAAACAGTAATGGTAGTGGCGATGTATTAACAGTTACACAAACCGGCGCAGCAGCCAATGCCGGCAATTTCAGCTCAACTAACGGCCAGGCCATTTTTGCTACATCAAGCAGTTCTGTTGGCCATGTTATAGATGCATTAAGCAATAACACGTCAACACTTTCTTATGCCGGTTTTTTTGATGGAGGTGTTTTTGTTAGAGGTAAAACAAATACAGCCTCAGGATATGCAGTGAATATACAAAACTCATCTACAGATATATTTGGAATAAGAAATGATGGTTTTACAGGTATTGGCGATATGAATCCAACTTCAAAACTGCATGTATCCGGCACAAATAACGGAACGTTTGCCAATGCTTTTTCTGCATCACCCGAAACTGCAATAAGAATTCATAATGATGATATTACAAATAATAATTTTTCTTCATTGATCTTTTCTACAAAGGCAGCTAATTTGTCAAACTATGAAGGCGCTAAAATTGTTGGGGCTTTTACAGATCACACGAACGTATCCGGTGATCTTGTTTTTTTTACAAGAAATCCCACAAATCTTTTTGAACGCATGCGTATAACCAGCGCCGGACGTGTAGGTATTGGAACTTCTACACCAGCAGGACCTCTTGATGTTGTAGGTGAAATCATTACAGATAGCTTACAACTTACAAGTCCAACTATACCAACTGCGGGTGCAGTACTAACAGCTCGTGATGCAGCCGGCAATACAAAATGGATGGCTGCTACAGCGTTTAAAGGCGCATTTGTGCCTCAGAGTCCAATAACAATAGGCACAGCTGTACAAACAAATATTGGCAATACACTTGGTGGATATAGCAGCAGTATCCTCTTAAATACATCCCCGGCAGGTTTTGGCGTTTCATTTTTGAGTACAGGCGTGCGCTTTATTCCTCCTGAAACCGGTATCTATGAACTTGAATCAGCAATAATGGTTGCTATCAATTCTTCTGCTTCGGGTAACCTATATGTTGCATTCGAGATCTTTAATCAAACAACAGCAACAGTGTTGGTAAGAAGTATGCAATCCAATCCTGATAATACAAATACGGTTAATACAGTAATGCAGGTTAGCACAACAAGTCTTTTAACCAAAGGCGATATTATCATTCTTCGTATCTCCGGTTCGCTTGCAAATACAGGCACGATCTCTAATACTTATCCTGCCACAGATAAAATAAATTATTTTAGCGGACATCTTATCAGGTAAAAATGAAGAACATCCTTATAATTTTTTTATCATTTGTTTGTATCAGATACAATGCTCAAACCATTACACCTAATGTAATAAATTCGGCAGGTGGCAATTGGCTTATGAGCAACGGCATGACAGTTACTGATAATGTGGGTGAGCCATTTACTTCTACAATTTATAACACAAACCATATTATTACCCAGGGCTTTTTACAAAATTTTGTAATTGGTCAAGTATTTTCTGTTACACCAATGCCAAGTGATGTTAGCTGTAAGGATAAGAGCGATGGAACTATTTCAATGGCTGTTAGTTGTAATTTACCTTATACAGTTCAATACAAATGGAGCCCACAATCAATTTGTCCTCTTAATAATTGCTCACAGGTTGATAGTTTAAAAGCCGGTATTTATACTGTTACTACACAAATAACGTATACAGTTGGCGCAAACCAGTATGATAGTATTTTTGTAAATCAAATTACGATTACAGATGCTAACGGGCCTTGTAAAGTAAAAATATACACCGGCGTTACTCTTAATGGCGATGGTGTAAACGATGTTTTTACAATTGATAATATTTCAGAATTTCCAAACAATCATGTATTTATTTATAACCGTTGGGGAGTACTTTTATTCGACCAGGTAGGTTACGATAATGTAAACAAAGTATGGCCGCGAAAAGATGAAGATGGAAAACTTACAGGCACAACTTATTTTTACATATTATATTTAGGAGATGGCAGTGGGCCTATAAAAGGCTGGATAGAATTAATGAAAGAATAAAATGAAAAAAAGGGCATTACTACTTTTCATATTTTTTGTTTTCGTTTTTAAAATAAACGCGCAAAACACTTTACCTTACTCGCAAGATAATTTTTGTTTTGATGAGTTTATAAAAGTAAATCCGAGTGCTTTAAATAATGCCAGAAACCTTGTAGTTTCTAAGCTTACTCTTAATGGCCCTCAAAAAGATGTTATCGTTACTGATCTTGGAAATGATATTATAAAATTCTATAGCTTTATCAATGCTTCGGGTAGTTTTTCTTTCCAGGCACTTTTAACTGTGCCGGGTGGCTTTGGAACCGGGCAGCAACAATCTATTGATGTTGGTTTTTTTAATTCCGATGCTTTACCCGATCTTGTTTTTACTACAGATAATTTTATTTATATTTTCACTAACAACGGGAATTACAATTTTTCATTATCGCAACAAATTTCTATAATTACCCCCTTTATTGGTAAACCACATTTTTTAAAGGTTGACAATATTGATAATTCCGGTTTTGATGATTTTTATTTTATTAGTTCTGATGGAATCGGAATTACAGTTATGCCTTTTTCTAATACAGGCAGTAGCTTTTTTCAGACGGGATCGCAAAACGTTTTTATAAGTGCTTCTTACCTACCAGCAGCCAATCTTGATATAAGTCTTGGAAATATTCAAGGCGATCCTGATGGTCTTAAGGATATGATGTTAACTTACGATCAAGTAGCAGATTCTGTTGTTTTTGTGGAAAACACATCCCTTCCGGCTAATCTTTCTTTTAATTATTACCAAAGTTATCTTTCTCCTACCCCACAAGCTTCTCCTGATTTTTATATTAAAAAAGCAGAAATAGCAGATATAAATGCAGATGGCAAACTTGATTTTGTATTCATTGGAAATGGTACTTTTGGAGATAGAATAAAAGTTTATGCGGGCTTGAATAGTTTTAATCTTTCTTTTCATGTTGACATTCCTACTGTATGCGATTTTTCTGACTTTAAAATTGGCCATATAAATGGTGACAGCAATATTGACTTTGTTGGTACCGGTAGTGTTTTTGGTTTTTCCGGTATTGTTGTATATCCGGGCAATGGCAATAACCTTAGCTACTTTAATCCATCAACAACTATTTCACTCCCCCTCGTCTCTCATCCTGATGAATTACAATTGGAAGATGTAGATGCAAATGGAATGAACGATATTATATTTAAACCATGGAGGAGTAATCAGGATAACACATATATGATCCCTAATTTTTCAAGCAATGTATATGCAAGTGTTACACCATCTGTTAATTGCGGCGCTAACCCTTCTACATTCGCTGTTACTACATTAAGTACATTTACCAGTACATTAAACTATAACTGGGAATATATTCCTACAGGCTCGATCGTAGCAACTACAGCTGCATTTAATTCAACGGTTGCTGGCCAATACAAAGCGCATGTAGATTTTAATATGTATTCTTCAAACACCTGTACTTTACGATCAGATACAATTAATTTAATTTCAAATACACCAACTATTGGTGTTGCTTCACAAAATATAAAAGTGTGTTATAGCCACACAGCAACTACTACTGCTTCGGGAGCGGCAACGTACACATGGTTCGCGCCCTCAAGCACAATAGTTTCTACTACACAAACATTATCGGTTCAGGGATTATCAAATGTTACATATACTGTTGTGGGTGAGCTTACTAATGGTTGTAAAGGTACAAATACGGTGAACGTAAGCCTGTTTCCATTAAATACAGATAATATTCTTGCATCTAAAAACCCTGCATGTTTGGGTGATGCTATTACCTTAAGCTTACCCGCAGTTGCTTCTTACACATGGAATAATACAAGTTTTGCTCCTCTTTTTGTTGTGAGTCCAACTGTTGCAACAACTTACTCTTTGGATTTTATTGATACGCTTGGTTGCAAATCTTCAAAAATAATTACTATTAATGTTGATGTTGATTGCAAACCAAAAATTTATACAGGTGTTACTATTAACGGTGATAACAACAACAATGTTTTCACGATAGATAATATTGAAAACTTTACAAATAACACTGTAACAATTTACAATCGCTGGGGTAAAGAAATATTTACTACACCAAAGTATGATAACAAAACAAACTATTGGCCAACCCCAGAACATTTAAGGACATTAACACCATCAACCTATTTTTTTGTAGTGAATTTTGGAGACGGTTCCGCATTACAAAAAGGCTGGGTTGAATTAATATCAAACTAATTAAAATGAAAAAACATCTATTAATACTATTGAGTTTTGTTTTTGCTTTTTGCATTAAAGCACAGCAAGACCCCCAATACAATCTTTACCAGTTTAATCAAATGGTAATTAATCCTGCTTATGCCGGCGCAAGAGATGGCATCTCTGTTGTTGCGTGTGTACGCAACCAATGGTCAGGTTTTAAAGGTGCGCCAAAAACTTCATGTTTAAGTGTACATGGTCCAATATTAAATAAAAATGTAGGAGTTGGCTTAACTGTTGTTACAGATGCTATGGGGCCTCGTAGTATGCTGGGTGTATATGGTAACTTTGCATATATCTTAAAATTAAATAATGCCTGGAAACTATCCTTAGGTTTAAATGCGGGTTATAATCGTTTTCAATTTAATTTTCAGGAAATTACTTTTAAAGCAAACGAAACAAGTGCTTACTTTATGCAAAATCAAAACTATAATGCATTAGATATTAATTCGGGTTTATACTTAAGAACAAATAGTTTTTTTGTTGGCTTAAGCGCTTCTCACCTTCAGAATAAAGAATTGTATAACTATGCGTTAACAGGGGATACAACCGGTGGTAAAACCGGCGGTGGTAATTTAAGTTATCGTTTAAGAACTCACACAATTTTTACAATAGGTAAATCTTTTAAAATAAACGACAATTTAATTTTCGCACCAACATTGCTTACCCAATCGGTTAATGGCCAAGGAAACGGAGATCTGAACTTAAACTTTTTTATAAATAATAAATTATGGCTCGGTGTTTTTTATAAAGGACAATATGGCCCGGGGTTTTTATTTCAATATTATGTAAATAACAAATTCAGACTTGCATATTGTTATGATACAGGATTAAAGGACGCCAGAAAATTAGGACCAAGCCATGAAGTAATGCTTGGCTTTGACTTTTCAGGAACAAAATCAAAAATGTTAAACCCAAGATTTTTATAGTACTATATGTTTAAAAATATTTTTTATTTTCTATTTATTATTTTATTTACTGGTAATTTATTTTCTCAAATAAATAAGGGCGATAAATACTATGATAAATACCAGTTTATTAAAGCTATCTCATATTATAAAAAAGCAACTAAAAACAACTCGCCTGTTAAGCAACAAGCTTATATTAAATTAGGCGATAGCTATAAGAAAATAAACGATTATCAAAATGCCGAACTCTCATACAAAAACGCATTAGCCATTAACACTGCTGTACCAGCCGAGGTTCATTATAATTATGCGCAGGTTTTAAAAACAAATAATAAATACACTGAAGCCGTTGAAGAATTTACTAACTACATTAAACAAAGTCCGAATGATGCAAATGTAAAGAACGCTATAAAATTTTGTAAAGAAATAAAGTATTATACATCTAAACCTATTGAATACGAAGTAAAGAACATTGAAAAAATAAATTCAGCAAAATCAGAGTTCTCCCCATTTATTGTAAAAGATAAATTAATGTTTGTCGCAGAAAGAGAAGCGTTTAATTTTGTTGATTATACCGTTAATGATTACAATGGCGAACCTTACCTGAACATGTACGTTACGGCTGTTAAAGGCGTTGATGCCAATGAGGCTAAATCGCTTTCTAAAAAAATCAACACTGATTACCATGATGGACCGGCTTGCCTAAGCGCTGATGGAAAAACATTATATTTTACTCGTGTACTTTATAAAAAGAAAAAAGATTTTGTAAATACAGCTAAAATATATGTTGCTACAGGCGAAGACAGAAACTGGGGAAATATTAAACCTTTTGAATTTAATAACGATAATTATTCAGTAGCACACCCAAGTATTAATAGCGATAACACAAAATTATTTTTCACAAGTGATATGCCAGGTGGCCAAGGCGGTAAAGATATTTGGGTATGTACTAAAGATGGTGCTACTTGGGGAAAGCCTGTAAATCTTGGCCCGGATATTAATACAAGTGGAGACGAAATGTTTCCCTGCATCCGTAAAGATGGAATACTTTTCTTTTCATCAACCGGCCTTCCCGGTTTTGGAGGCCTTGATATCTACACTGCAAAAACGGTGGATAATAAATGGTTGCTTGTTCGCAATGAAGGCATGAACCTTAACAGCAACATGGATGATTTTGGAATTACCTTTTTAAATGATACCATTGGTTACTTTTCATCAAATCGTATTGGTGGAAAAGGAAAAGATGATATTTATTGGCACGAATTCACCAATAAATCAATGACCATTTCCGGAACAGTTCTATTAACTGAAAATCCATTAGATGCTGCGTCAAAAGTAAAAGTTGTTTTAACGGATGAAAAAGGTGTAGCGCTTGATAGTACAAAAACAAATAGTGAAGGTTACTTTGAATTTAAAAATTTAGACGCTGAAAAAAAATACATGGCGTTTATTGATGAGACAGATCCTAAATTTATAGGCAAAGCGCGTTATTATATGTCTGATAACAATGGAACTATTCAGCGTGTTACCAATACTGTAAACGGAGAGAAATTTGTGTTCAGGAATTTACCGATAGACTCAAATGGTTTGCCGGATATGTATACTGATGATAACTTAACACTGGCCGGTAATTTATTATATGGCGAAAACCCAAGCAAGGCAATAAAAAACACACGTTTAAAAATTATAAATGATTTTGGTGATGTTGTGGAAGAAACAACTACCAATGAGTTTGGAGCATTTGCATTTAGAAATATTCCCGCAGATCAAAATTACATGATCTCAATTGTTGAATCGGACATTTCTTTACCACCAAACACCAAAGTAACATTAACAAATAAAAGCGGTAAAGAATTAAAAACATTTTATACAGGCAAAGATAAATTCAACTTTAAGATCTTAAGCTCTGAAAAAAACCTGCTTAAGGAAATGGATGCTGAAGATGCAAACCTTGTAATGGATGTTTACGGTTACATGTACGATCAAAACAAAAAACCAATTGCTAATGCAAAGCTTAAAATTAAAGAGGATATAACAGGTGGAGAAGTAAAAGAAGTTTCATCATCGGATAAAGGAAAATTCAACTTCAGGAATTTAAAAGGCGATAAAAATTATTTGTTTGAAGTAGATGAAAGTGATCCTAACTTTAAAGGTGTAACACGTATTTATATTGCCGATAGTAAAGGAAGAATTTACAAAGTGCTGGATAAGAACAGTAACGGTAAATTTATCTTTAAATTATTAGATGCCGATAAAGCGGCAATGGGCGAGTTTGTAGTAGACGATCCATGGTTAGCGGTATTGGAAATGAAAAATAAAGAGAAAGCAGAACTAACAATTGTAGAGAATATTTATTACGGTTCCGGTGATTTTAAATTTGATGATGCAGGGCAAAAAGTAATGGATAAAATTATTACGGTTTTAAACAGCAATCCAAAACTAATTATCGAAGTAAGTTCTCATACAGATTCTCGTTCAAGTGATCAATTTAACTTAACTTTGTCGAAAAAACGCGCCGATTTTGTTGTTAATTACATGGTAACAAAAGGAATAACGAAAACAAGATTAAAAGCCGTAGGTTACGGTGAGACAAAATTATTAAATAAATGTGCTAATAATGTTGAGTGTACTGATGAAGAGCACAAGATCAATCGCCGTACCGAATTTAAAATTAGCGAACAAGCCAACTTATAATATATGAACGTTATTTTATTTGACCAGGAAAATTCCTGGAAAAATCTTTTACCCCTTACTTACACCCGTCCTATTTCTGAGATAAGGATTGGTATATTGACCATTAAACAAAAGTGGGATACTGAATTAAACACAAACTGTAGCTATTCTACAAAAGGTTTTCTGGCAAAAAAATTCCCTTTAAAAGAACAGCCTGATTCTCTATTTATTAATGGTTGTGTTTGTCCTACGCCTGCTTTATTGGCAGAAATAAAAAAATTAAAGCCTCTGCAGGCACTTCTGAAAAATAATGAGTTGTTGGCTCTTGTTGGAGAAGCCAGAAATGTTAAAGCACTTATTGATGTTGAAAAGATTGAATTTAAAGGAGAGGTATTAAACATTACAAATGTTTGGGATGTTTTTCAAAAAAATGCTGAAGCTTTAAAACTGGATTTTGAACTGCTTACAAAAAATAAAAAATCACAAGCACTAAGTAATACTGTTACTGTTATTGGTGATAAAAAATTAGTTTTTTTAGAAGAAGGTGCAAAAGCAGAAGCCTGTATTTTTAATACCAGCGGTGGGCCAATTTATTTAGCTAAAGATTCTGAAGTAATGGAAGGTTCTGCAGTTAGAGGTCCGTTTGCTCTTGGCGAACACAGTGCTTTAAAATTAAACACGAAAATTTACGGCGCTACAACTATTGGCCCTCATTGTAAAATTGGTGGTGAAGTAAACAATTCGGTTATTTTTGGTTTTACAAATAAAGCACATGATGGCTTTTTAGGAAACTCTGTACTTGGAGAATGGTGTAATTTAGGAGCTGATACAAACAATAGTAATTTAAAGAACAATTACGGTAACGTAAAATTATTTAATTACCTACAAACAAAAATGGTAGATAGTGGTTTACAATTTTGCGGTTTAATAATGGGCGATCATTCAAAATCAGGAATTAATACCATGTTTAATACCGGTACTGTTGTTGGTGTTGGTGCAAATATTTATGGCGGAAGTTTTCCTGCTACACATATACCAAGCTTTAGCTGGGGAGGCAGCGAAGGTTTTGAAACTTATCGCCTTGATAAGATGTTTGAAACAGCCGAAAAAGTTTTCGAGCGCAGAAGTTTGAAATTAGATACTATAGAAAAAGAAATACTCTCAGAAGTATTTGAAAAAACAAAAGAGTTTAGACTAATCTCTAATCAAAACAGATCATGAAAAAAATATTTCTATTATTAATTTTTATACCGTCTTTTTTTATTGCACAAATACCGGTGGGATATTACAATTCGGCACAGGGTTTATCCGGCAATAATTTAAAAGTAGCGTTATATAATATTATAAAAAATCATACTCAATTAACCTATAATGATCTGTGGACCGCTTATCCGCAAACAGATGCAAAAAGCAATGGAAAGGTTTGGGATATTTATAGTCATAAACCTGTTGGCGCGCAACCTTATGAATATACATTTATAACTGATCAATGCGGTAATTATAATTCAGAAGGTGATTGTTACAATCGTGAACACAGCTGGCCACAAAGCTGGTTTAATTCTGTAACAGGACCTGTATCCGACATCTTTCATATTTACCCTACAGATGGTGATGTAAATGGTAAACGTAGTAATTATCCTTATGGTAATGTAAGTAACCCATCCTTTACAAGCATGAATGGTGGAAAACTTGGCCCTTGTACTAACCCTGGCTATACACAAACAGTTTTTGAACCTATTGATGAATACAAAGGTGATCTTGCCAGGAGTTATTTTTATATGACCACCCGTTACTATTCTGAAGATGCGGGCTGGAGCTCATCTGACGCTACCAATAAAGCAACTATTTTACCCTGGGAACTAAATGTGTTATTAACATGGCACCACCAGGATCCGGTAAGCACAAAAGAGATCAATAGAAATAATACGATCTATTCTTCTTATCAGCATAATCGTAATCCATACATCGATCATCCTGAGTGGGCTGATAGTGTTTGGACAAATACTATTAGTGGTTTTATAGAGAACGCCAAATTCGCAAACCAATTTTCTTTATACCCAAACCCGGCCGCTGATAAATTTACGATCTTCAACACGTTGGTTCTTCAGGAAAATTGTTTTTTAAAAATAACAGATGTTAGCGGAAAATTAATTGAAGAAAAAATGATCGTTTCAGAAAAAGAAATAATCGACTGTATGAATTGGGATAACGGAATTTATTTTATTTCCCTTAGTAACCGGGAAGCTGTTTCTAACTTTAAATTTATTAAACAGTAATATTATTTACAAAAAGAATTGTAGCCTAAGATCAAATCCGGATTCAAAGCCTATGATCTTCATGTCATGTTATTTCTTGAATTTTTAAAAAATATTTTTTGAATTATCCTTGTATACTTTTTATCAGATGGATACTTTCTGTTCTCGGTAAGATTATTAAATATAAATGCTACAATTAATAATATTAAAGATCCGCTTAATACAGGTGATAATACATATAAGTAACCCAATGCTTTTATTTTTTCCGCACCTATTACTGCAATTAAAGCAGTGGCGCCGCCCGGTGGATGCATTGTTTTTGTTATTTGCATCATTACTATTGAAAGTGATACTGCCAAAGGTGCAGTTAACCAGATCACATCGGGTAAAAATGTGTTAATAGTAACTCCAATTAAAGCGCTAACTAAATGGCCCCCTACTAAGTTACGTGGTTGTGCTAATGGGCTTTGAATGGCACCGTAAATTAAT
Organism: Bacteroidota bacterium; assembly: GCA_013816615.1. GTDB lineage: Bacteria > Bacteroidota > Bacteroidia > B-17B0 > Aurantibacillaceae > Aurantibacillus. The sequence continues at coordinate 17,698 of JACDED010000008.1, read as the reverse complement.
ACGCTTGAAGCGCCAAAAGAACCAATTAAAAAAAGATTATCCTTAATGCTGAAAAAATGGCTTTGCATGTATGCAATAAGTCCAATACCAATGAACGAACCTAAAAAAGCCCAGAAATGTTCTTTAAAATCCACCAATGTTTCCTTATAAATAACGTAGCGGGAGATCCTGACACTTCTTTTAATTCTTTTTTTGATCATTTGTTGTATAATTGATAAGAGCAGATGTAAAGTTAAACTTTTTAATTCTAATCAAATGTGACCCAGCATTCACCTTGTATTTACTTATTTCGCCTTCCAAATAATTCTACTCACCGATTTACGATTTTACACGTATTGTTTTGGATATATATTTGCCCGAAATTATAGATTGAATATTAGAGGGTTAAAAATATTTTTAAAAATTTTAAAATAAGTTTGTAAGTGAATGAACATTCATTTATATTTGTGCCCGAAATGAGAACAAGAGACGAAAATAAAGAAGCGGCTATTCGTGAAAAAGCAATGGAAATGATCGTTGCAGAAGGTTTTGACGGTTTAAGCATGCAAAAACTGGCAAAAGCGGCAAACGTATCGCCTGCTACCATTTACATATATTATAAAAATCGTGAAGATCTTTTGACCCAACTTTTTAATCACGTTCAGCAAACTTTTTATGATGTGGCTTTAGCGGGTTTTAATCCTGATCTTTCTTTTGAAGAGGGTTTATGGATACAATGGAAGAACCGGTTAAAGTTCATTTTAAAATATCCTGTTCATTTCCAGTTCTACGAACAGTTTCGTAATTCTCCCTGTATTAATCATACCGATGTTCAGCTTTCTGCATTTAAACAAAGCATGAAATTGTTTGCGATAAATGCCATGAAAAAAGAAGAATTAAAAAAAATGGACCCGGAAATATTCTGGTCTATTGCTTACGGCACATTTTATTCTATGGTGAAATTTCATTTACAGGAAATTACCGTAATGGGTAATAATTTTAAACTAACAGAAGTAAAAATGAAATCAGCGTTTGAAATGGTAATTAAAGCACTTAAACCTTAAATTAAAATAATATGAACATTTATTTAAGCAAAGAACCAGTAATGACAACTTCGAAAAATAATGAAGAATTATATGTTTTAATTTTTAAGACCAACATTGAGTTGGAAGATGATCTTAAATTAATAAGCACTTATCTTGAAAAAGAAAATAATGTTATTAACTGGAACGTTGATCGTGAAGACATAGATAGAGTATTGCGCGTTGAATCTAATTGCGACGATACAGGTAAAATAATCAAAACAATAAATGAAGCAGGATTTTTCTGTGAAGAACTTAATTAATAAAAGACAAAAAAACATAAATGGAAAAAACTATTCCTCTTGAAAAACCAGCACAGGTCAAACCTGAAAAAATAAAATTTACTCCTTACCAGGTCACTGTTATTGTACTATTAGCACTTACACAGTTCTCTGTTGTACTTGATTTTATGGTAATGTCGCCATTAGGTGATATGTTAATGAAATCGATGAGCCTTACCCCTACACAATTTGGATTGGTAGTATCTGCATATGGTATTAGTGCCGGTATATCTGGGTTATTGACCGCAGGCTTTGCAGACAAATTTGATCGTAAAAAATTATTACAGTTCTTTTACGTTGGTTTTATTTTAGGCACTTTATTTTGTGGCCTTGCTACTAATTATCCAATGCTTATTGCCGCCCGTATTGTTACCGGTATTTTTGGCGGTGTAATTGGTTCTATCTCTATGGCTATTGTTGCCGATATTTTTCCTTTACAGCAACGTGGCCGCGTAATGGGTTTTATGCAAATGGGTTTTGGTGCCAGCCAGGTACTGGGTATTCCTATTAGTTTATACATTGCGAATGCGTGGGATTGGAAAGCACCTTTTATAATGATCGTAGGTTTTGCAACAATTATTTTAGTTGCTATTACATTAAAACTAAAACCGGTAATACAACATCTCGATATAAAAAACGAGCGTAACGCTTTAAATCATTTATTGCATACAATTAAGCAACGCCATTACCGCACCGGATTTTTAGCAACAGCATTACTTTCATTAGGTGGCTTTATGATGATGCCCTGGGGAAGTGCTTTTGCTGTAAATAATTTACATGTATCACAAGAGCAACTTCCACTTTTATTTATGGTGGGTGGTGTTAGTACATTATTTATTATGCCTTTAGTTGGTAGGTTTAGCGATAAGATAGATAAAAATCTTTTATTCGCCATTGCATCCATCTGGATGATAGCTGTAGTTTTGGTTTATACAAATCTTACACCGGTACCATTGTGGGTAGTAATGATATTTAATGTGTTAATGATGATTGGTATTATGAGCCGCATGGTTCCATCAATGGCGTTGGTTAGTGCTTTACCTGAGATGCACGATCGCGGTGCTTTTATGAGCATTAACTCTTCTTTACAACAAATTGCAGGTGGTTTAGCTGCCGGTGTAGGTGGAATGATCGTTGTTCAAAAAGATAAGTTTAGTCCTTTAGAGCATTATAATACACTTGGCATTGTTGTTTCTGTTTTATCATTATTTGGTATTTACGCAGTATTCCGCGTAAGCAAAATGGTAAAAGCAAAAGCTGCTGCAACGGCAAATTAATTTTTTTCATGTACAAAAGCGCCGCATCTTTTAAAAATAAGATGCGGCGCTTTTGATTAGTTTTTATTTGAGCCCAATTTCTTTTTTCAGTTTTACCGAAAGTTTTGCACTTACTAATTCATAAGAAGTAGTTATTGCCTTTTCCCATTGTTTTTTTGACAGGCGTTTAATGTCATCCAAATGCACCCATTTATGCCTTGCCATATAAGGTGCAGGAATAATTCCTTTTTTACTGCAATACTCATCAAATTCATCGTCGGGCACTTTAAACGAAGCCGAATTAGGAACATGATCAGGCGCAGTTACTAAAAACATTTTACCGCCAATATTAAAACATAAATGATCTTCCCATTTAATATCTTCAGTAACACCTTTTAGTTTTTTGCAAATGGATTGTAAGTCTTCTATTGTCATATTTACTGATATTAAAATAAAACATCTTTTAATTCTTCGGCATTCTTATCAAACACACTTTTTGTATAAGTACAAAGCGGCATAATTTTTAAATGCTTTTGTCTTGCAAAATAAACAGCAGCCATCACTAATTTTTTACCAATACCCTTACCTTCAAATAAAGGAGCAACAACAGTGTGATCAATAATAAATTTTGTTTCTCCGGCCCAGGTATAGGTCATAATTCCAGCTTCAAGCCCGCTTTCTATCGCTTTGAAATAACCTTTTTTGCCATCGTCAGTTTGTTTTATTTCCATAAGAATTATTTTTAAATTAGCTTCTCTGCCATTTCTTTTGCCGTCAATAAAACAAAGTTCCACTTGGTTGTAACAGTCTCAAATGCTTGTTCATTTGCAAAGCCATACTGAAAAACTGTAAAAATTGTTTCATTCTTATTTGCTTCTAATTCAAACCGCATTACTGTATAATTTTCAGGAATATCTTTTTTTCCGGAATCGGGATTATAATAATTGAATAAAATAAATTTCTCTTTTTCAATATCTAAAATATTGCCTTTATCTTCAAAATACTGATGGTCATAATCACCACTAAAAATTATCGGGCTTCCTTTTTTCCAATCGGTTTTCCAATCCATATCAAAATAAATTTTTTTAATAGAGGCCGGATCGGTAAGTATTCGCCAAACCTTTATCAGCGGGGCATTAATGGCTATTGATCTTTTGTATGTAAAGTTGCTTGCCAAGATCTATTTTAATAGTTTATTCAATTCTATCTTTTGCCAGATCTTACTTGAGAGATTAGTAGTAAGTATCTCAATATCATTAATGGTATTTAAAACAACCTCATCTTTATTATTGTTAGCATAATTAGCTGCTACTTTTGAAGTTAAGGATAACATCTCGCAGCAATAATCCAGGTAACGACTCAGATCATTTTTTGTAAGATCGCGTTTTGGTGAATGTTCTGTTTTTTCGGATAAAATATAGCTTGGGTCTTTTGTTAACTGATGCATATCTATTACATGCGCAATGGTACGCAATTCATGTAAGGCATTTAACACATATTTCTGTTTCATAATATCTTCCAGCTTGTATAAAAAATAAAAGCAAGCGCCTATTGTAGCTGTTTCGCTAATAAAGGCTTCACTTACAGTTATAAGATTAGCAAAACTGCTCAACGAAGGGTCAGGTTTGATATGAAAAAAAGTATAATAAACTGCCGCAGCAGCAACTAATACTAAAATATAAAAAGCAATTCTAAAAAATATATAGGGTTTATTAATGCGTTCAATATTTGCTTTTGTTGAAATGGACAAGGATTTTAATTCGTTACACACGTTTAACAGTCCTGCTTCCGGAAAACGATCGTTTATCCTTAACGAAAGCAGGTTAATTGCATCTGTAATTTTATCAATATCTAAATTTTTATAGCTCATTATTTTTAATATCTAATATCCGCTTTTCTTTAGCTTACCAAATATAAAACAAAAACACACATTGAAAAATGTGTGTTTTGAGTATGTTTTAAAAAATCCTCCCTCGCCCTTCGGGCACTCCCTCAAGCGGGAGACAAACGTGAAAGCATCTTCCACCCGCATATCCTCACTCAAGGCTCCATCGCTTTGCCGTGCTCGACGTGACAATTTATTTAAATATACGTGAATTTTGCGCCAGGGCTATGAAAGGTTTAGTTCGGGCGAGTTTTTCACTCGCCCAACCGAAGCGATAGCGGAGCCTGGAATAGCCCGTCCGGCGCCCAAAAGGAAACTATGGATTTCTTAAATAGCTTTTGTAAAAACTGGACGCATCCGCTACCGCACATCCTCGCTCAAAGCTCAATCGCTTTGCTGTGCTCGATGCGACAGGCTTTTTAAATCACATCGGCAAATTCATTTTCCAGTTTCCTGAAATAGAAAACGCCAAGGATCAAAAATAAAACACTGACTGCTATAGATGTAATTAACGGCAATATTTCTAACTGCACATCACCAAACATACACCATCTAAAACCATCAATAATATTTACCAATGGATTGAATTTATATAGGGTAAAGATCCATGAAGGATAATTCGCTAATTTTTCTTGCAGGCTCGCCGTACTATACACAACAGGGCATACATACATTCCTATCTGCAAGGCAAATGGTAAAATGTAGCGAAAATCGCGGTACTTTACCGACACAGCGGCAAAGTACAAACCAAAACCAATGGCACTCACCACTAATAATAAAATAAAAAGTGGTAAGGCAAAAATATGAAATGAGGGCACGTATTGATAATAGATCATCATGGCAACAATGATAACAAGAGAAATTAAAAAGTCAATTAAACATACTACTGTTGTTGCCAAAGGAATAACAATACGCGGAAAATAAACCTTATTAATTAAATTAGCATTACCAACCAATGAATTGGCAATTTCGTTTACAATGGTTGAAAACAAAGCCCAGGCAAGTGTTCCGGCAGCAATCATTAAAGGATAAGGAATAGAGCCTTCAGAATCTGTTCCTCCAAATAAAAAACGTAAAAAAGAAAATGCTACGATCGTAAACAGCGGACGAACAATTGCCCAAGCAAAACCAATTACGGTTTGTTTGTAGCGCACAGTGATATCGCGCCATGCCAATAAACTAAATAAATTACGAAACGACCAAACATCACGCCAGTATTGCGTGTTGGCCTTACCCGCCTCTATTATTATTTTGTGTGGCGTATCCAATTAAATTTAAAATGTAAAATTACTTACTTAGCGTACCCTGTTGCGCGCGTTTCACGTATCACCGTTACTTTCACTTGTCCCGGATAGGTCATTTCTGTTTGAATACGTTGTGAAATTTCAAAAGCTAATTCTTCTGCTCTTCCATCAGTAACTTTTTCGCTTGATACAATTACACGTACTTCACGGCCTGCTTGTATAGCGTAAGTTTTCTCAACACCATCATAACTTAAAGCCAATGCTTCAAGATCTTTTAAGCGCTTCATGTATTGTTCAGCTATCTCGCGGCGAGCACCAGGACGGGCACCGCTAATAGCATCACACACCTGGATGATAGGTGCATACAATGTATTCATTTCAATTTCATCGTGGTGAGCTCCGATAGCATTACATACTTCCGGTTTTTCTTTGTATTGTTCAGCCAATTTCATACCTAATAAAGCGTGAGGTAATTCAGGCTCGTTATCAGGTACTTTTCCAATATCATGTAATAAACCTGCACGCTTGGCAACCTTAGGATTTAAGCCCATTTCAGAAGCCATGATCGCACAAAGGTTTGCAACCTCGCGGCTATGTTGTAATAAATTTTGGCCGTAAGATGAACGGTATTTCATTCGGCCAACCATACGAATTAATTCAGGATGTAAGCCGTGAATACCAAGATCAATACATGTACGTTTACCTGTTTCGATAATTTCTTCTTCCAGCATTTTTTTGGTTTTCTCAACCACTTCTTCAATACGCGCCGGGTGAATACGTCCATCCGTTACTAATTGATGTAATGCTAAACGACAAATTTCTCTTCTTATAGAATCAAAACAAGATAAAGTAATAGCATCCGGCGTATCATCCACAATGATCTCAACACCGGTAGCAGCCTCTAAAGCACGGATGTTACGGCCTTCACGACCGATGATACGGCCTTTAGTTTCATCACCTTCAATATGAAAAACAGAAATTGAATTCTCAATAGCTGTTTCAGTAGAAACACGTTGAATAGTTTGTAATATAATTTTCTTAGCTTCTTTATTAGCAGTTAGTTTCGCTTCATCCATAATGTCTTTTACATAAGACATAGATTGTGTTTTTGCTTCTGCTTTTATAGATTCTACCAATTGTAATTTAGCATCATCTGCTTTTAAACCACTAATTTTCTCAAGTAATTCTACTTGTTTACGGTGGCCTTTTTCAACTTCTTCCAAACGATGTTTGTAAAGATCTATTTGTTGTTGTGCTTGTTGTTTTAATGTTTCGGCTTCTTTATCCTTACGGTTAAGGTCTTCGATCTTTTTATTGATCTCGCCTTCTTTTTGTTTTACTTTATTTTCTGTTTGTAAAATAAAAGTATTTTTTTCCTGAACAGATTTATCATGCTCGGCTTTTAATTGTAAGAATTTTTCTTTTGCCTGTAAGATCTTCTCTTGCTTAGTTGCTTCGGCTCTTACCTCGGCTTCTTTTATCATGTTCTCTTTTTCTTTTTTTGCGCTGGCATTAATTTTACTACCCGCTAAAATAAATCCTGCCACAATTCCAAGAATCAGGGCCCCTGCTATAAAAATAATTGTTAATATATCCATCTTTCTTTCTTTTTTTTAAATTCTATAAAATAAAAAACGCACAAAAATTTAAGATAAATCTCAAATTTTGTGCGTGTAAGCTTGTAAACTTTCGTTTACTATTCGTTAATATTTTTAATGTCCAGCATATGTTGTTTTAACATATCCTCCACACTTGAAAATAGTTGTTTTAAATGACTTAATTCTCCTTCGGCTGTGTTGGCTTTTTTATAAAGTTCTGCTACTAACTGTAACATTACCATGGTCAACACATCTTTTCTATCCTTAATTGCGTAGTTTTTTTCGAACTCTGCAATTTTTGTATTTATTAGTTTAACGGCCTCTTTAATATTTACTTCGTCATCAGCGTTTACCTTTAAAGGAAAAACACTTCCGGCAATTTCAACTTTTATGTTTACTTCGCTCATTTAAAGAGGGCGTTAAAATTAAGCACTTAATAACGTAATGCACTTATCAATTTCACGCACCAAATCGTTTATTTGTTCTTTCATTTGGGACTTTTCAGTCTTACCACCTGAATTATTGGCTAAGATAATATTCTTTCTGTGATTATTCAAGTCTGTTACATCAATACTTTGACTATCAACACTTTGAGATATCTCACCGATCACGTCATTCATTTTTAACAGCTGTGTAGCCATTTGTTCTTTTTCGTCTAACAGCACTAAACGCTCATCATTCAGGGCATCAATTTGCTTAAATAAGCGATCGATAAAGGCATCCTGCTCATCATTATTTGAAGAGCCTGTGTTTGCTGATAAAGTCTGGATCTCAGTTTCGTATGCCCCAATTTTTTCATTTAATGTAGAAACTGTAGAATTAAGATCAGAAATACACGATTGTAAACCCGTTAATTGTGTTAAAAGATCAAGTTTTTCGGAATTTAATGTATCAAAACCGGCTTGTAATTGAGCAACTTCATTTTTTAATTGAGATATTTCTTCTGTTAACGCCGCATTTTGACCTTCAAGATTGGTAACATTAAAATTCTTAATAGATAAGATCTCTTTAAATTCTTCAGTTTTAGCAACACTTACCGATTTAATTTCTTCCAGTTCTGCTTTAATCAAAGTAAGCTCAGCTTCCTGTGCTTCAACTTTATCCTGGGCAGCATCAATTTCAACTATCAAACTGGTATTTTCTACCAATAATTTTTGGAATTCAATTTCTTTATCTAAAACCTGTTGTTTAACAGTTTCTTCAATTTCTGCTTTAAAGCTTTCAACTTCTTGTTCTTTAGAAGCAATAACACTTACTAAAGTTGCAATTTGTTCGTTAAGGCCTTCAATTTGTTGTGAAGCAGTTTCTAATTCACCGGTTCTTAATTCTAAAGTAACTTCAGTTTCACCTAATGTATTAGTAGTAGTTTCTAATAATGTAGTTAAATTACTTAACTCTGTATTTAAGCTTTCAATTTGCGAGTTCAGTTCATTTACCTGTTCGCTGTTTGATAGCGTTGAGTTTTGTTTAAACGCGTCGAACTCAGTTGTTAAGTTTAAAAATTTCTCAGCTTCTGATTTTAACTGAAATTGATAGTTAGTTAATTGTCCGGTTAAATTTTCGAATTCAGAATTTTGCGAATCAATATGAATTACTAATTCTCTTATTTTTTCGTTAGCCTGATCGTGCTCTAGTTGTACTTTAGTTAACTCTTCACTTAATCGGGTATTTTGCCCGTTAGAGTGAATTAAAGCGTTAGATAATTTTTCTTCATAACCATTTGTTAACGATTCTATATGAGAAGAAGATTCGCTTAATGCACTTGCTAATTTTTCTTCGTAAGCATTGGTTAATGTTTCAAGTTGAGAAGTATGTGACGATGTTAATTCACTCACAAATGTTTCATGCTCTGCTTTTAAAGTACTGATCTGGTTTTGGAAAGAAGCAGATAATTCTTCTGATGAAGAACTTGTTGTTGATCTAAGATCTTCAATTTGTTTTTCGTAAGAAGAAACCAATTCATTTTCTTTTGCAGTAAATTCTGAAGTTAAGTTTTCAATTTTTGAATTGAAGTCTGTTATTAATGTATGACGTTGTTCTTCTAATTGTAATTTTAAACCTGAAATTTCCAGTTTATATGAATTTTCAAGGCTTTCAATTTTTTGAGTATAATTTGTTTCTAATGTTTCTAAAGCAACCTGGCTGGTATGTTTTAAAGCATTGATCTCAGTTTGGCTTGAAGAAGACAGATTTGAGATCTGAGAATTATAATCATTTTTTAAAATTGCAATTTGTTGTTCGTACGACATTTTTACGCCAACAATTTCTTCCTGATGATTAATTGATAAAGCTTGCTCTTTATCGGCCCAGCTTGAAGTTAATTCATTTACACGGTTCTCATATTCTTCTTTAATCCCAGATTCTTTGTAATAAGAGTTTGAGCGTAATTCTTCAATTTGTTTTTTGTATTCTGATGAAACTGATTCTAAATGCGCGCTTGCTTCTGCTTTTATACCTTCAATTTTTAATTCGTAATCAGATGAGATCGAATTAAGGTCGCTTTTTAAATTTTCTATTTCAGATAAACGCTGTTCAATTTCTTCTTGCTTAGCGTGTAATTGTTCTTTTATAGATCCACGTAGTTCCTTAAACGAAGCTAATTCTCCTTTGTAGTTGGTATTGTCACGCTCCATCACAACCAGCTTGGTGTTTAAAACATCAATGGTTACCTGGAGGCGCTTGCAGTCTTCATCGCGCATTATTAGCTGGTTGCGGTAGTCGCTTAACGAGCGTTTTAGCTCATTAAATTCCTTGCGCAATACTAAATCGTTTTCTAAAACTTGCTGTAATTCGGTTTTTAAACTTTCTGCGTTCATTTATTCTGTATTTGATTTTCATAAAAATACCTAACTATTAAAGGAGTTAAACCTTGCTAACCCATTATGATTAAACACAATAATGTTAATTACCTTAAGCGTTATTAAGAACGGATTGTTAATTACGTAATTTACGAAATACTTGATAGCGTTGGCTTGCAGCGATTTTAAAATTTATTTTGTAGGAATAATGCTATAATCACAGGTTTAAAAAGTGGGGATTTTTAAATAAAAATTGGAAAATATCACATAGGCAAACGGCAGATGTGCTAATAATTTGTTTACACTTCTAAAATATTTAGCCTCGCCTAAAAAATCTCTGTTTATGGAATTTTGTCAAACTTTTTAACAAAAAAGGGAAACTTTTTGCTTTTATGTGCGTTATACTGGTAAAATACTTTAATTATTGCTCTTTTTTATATAACTTTACCCTCTTAATTCCAACACAATCCCATGAGACAACTAAAAATTACCAAGTCCATCACAAATCGTGAAAGTGCATCCTTAGATAAATACTTACAAGAAATCGGTCGTGAAGAATTGATCACTGCTGAAGAAGAAGTTATTTTAGCTAAGAAAATAAAGGACGGTGATCAAAGTGCTCTTGAGAAATTAACCCGCGCTAACTTACGTTTCGTGGTTTCGGTAGCTAAACAATACCAAAATCAAGGCCTAAGCTTACCCGATCTGATCAACGAAGGAAATTTGGGTTTGATAAAAGCTGCCCGTCGTTTTGATGAAACGCGTGGTTTTAAATTTATCTCTTATGCTGTATGGTGGATACGTCAATCTATCTTACAAGCTTTAGCAGAGCAAAGTCGTATTGTACGTTTACCTTTAAACCAGGTTGGTTCATTAAATAAAATCAATAAAGCATACAGCAAATTAGAGCAGGAATTTGAGCGCGAGCCAAGTGCCGAAGAATTAGCTGAAGTTTTAGATCTGCCAATTGACAAGGTTTCTGACACTATGAAAGTTTCAGGCCGTCACGTGAGTATGGATGCTCCTTTCGCTAATGGCGAAGAAAGCAGTTTATTAGATGTATTGGTAAATTTAGATTCGCCAAAAGCCGATAGCGGTTTAATGAACGAATCTTTAAGCAAAGAAATTGATCGTGCATTAAGCACTCTTACTGAAAGAGAGCGTGATGTTGTAAAATTATTTTTCGGAATTGGTTTGAACCACGGTTTAACTTTAGAAGAAATTGGTGATAAATTTGATCTTACCCGTGAACGTGTTCGCCAGATCAAGGAAAAAGCCATCCGTCGTTTACGTCATAGCAGCCGTAGTAAACTGTTACAACAATATTTAGGACAATAAATCTCCTTTCTATATTTTTTTCAAAACCCTCTTCAGCAATGATGAGGGTTTTTTGTTGGATAACCCCGCCAGGGTTATTTATATTTTTTTTGGATTCGCCTGGCAGGGTTGTACAAGTACTTGGTGTCTTAGTTGTAAATCATTAGCTTTACATCCACAAAATGCAGCTCACAAAAAAAATAATCGCCATTGTTCTTTCCATTTGCGTTGGAATAGTTTTTATTATTTCAGGCGATACAAAACTTCGCCCGGTAATTGAAACATTTGAATTTACTTTTGTAGATATTGGCGTTGCTAATTGGTACTCTGCGCCTATCATTGCCCGTGTTTTAATTGGCCTTGAGTTTTTTATTGGTGTTCTGTTGATCTTAAATTATAACCTGAAAAAATTCACCTTGCCTTTAACTGTTGGTTTACTTACTTTTTTTTGTATCTATCTTGGAATTCAAATCGCAGTAAACGGCAATCATGGTAACTGTGGTTGTTTTGGTGAGCATGAAGCCCTTAAAATGACGCCGCTCCAGGCAATCATAAAAAATTTAATTATGATAGCCATGTGCGTTGTAGTTTATTTTTTATACGATGGCTGGAAAATAAAATATAACAAATTATTATTAAGCTTTCTTTTTATTACTGCTTTGTGTATCCCTTTAATTATAAACCCGGTTGATTATACATATACAACTAATAACCTTGATGAAAAAGTAAACTATCCTTTAGAATTAAATTTACTGTATGAACCTGAAGACTCTATTAAAGTAGAAATTCCTAAAGTTGATCTTCGTAAAGGAAAACATGTTGTTGCTTTTATCAGCTTAACTTGTCCGCATTGCCGCATTGCTGCAAAAAAATTCAGGCTCATTAAAAAAAATAATCCAGCGCTGCCTATTTATTTTGTTTTAAACGGCATAAAAAAAGAAAAATACGCAGAGTTTATTGAAGATACTAAATGCGATAATATTCCGAATAGTTTTTGTTTGGGTAAAACCTTTGTTAACCTCGCAGGTACTGATCTTCCACGCATTTATTATCTTGATAATGGCATTTTGGTTAAAAAGGTTGACTATTACGAGTTAAACCAATACGCTATTGAAGATTGGATCAAAACAGGCCAAGTAAAATAACCTGTATCGCAGCATTCAAAGCACTTTCAGGCATAACTTATTCACTTACACGTCTTTTTTAAACAAATAATTGCTTCGTCCCGCAATATTTTTTATTTTACGGTCTCAAAATTCGTTTATGAAACGCATTCTATCTTTTTTAATTGCTTTGTTTTTGTCGTTAAACTTCTATTCACAGGTGTCTACGACTAAGATGGCTATGGGCGACGAAAATTTTAAGATCGATGAATTGCCTCGTGTACTTTTAAAAGAATTGAATCGCTTTAGAGCAAGCAAAGGCCTTGATTCATTAGAAATGAGCGAGATGCTACAATTTTCCGCACAACTTAGCGCCGATAAAATGGCCAGCTCAGGTAAAGATAAGATCGAATTTAAAACCACTCAAAAGAATTTAAAAAAAGCCGGCGCAACAAAACGCGGAGAAGAATTAACCATGAAAGCTGCCGTGAGCAAAGGCCGCGAAAATTATATGACGGCAGATATTGCCAAAACAATTTATAACCGTTGGGAGAGTTACCAAAAAACATTGCCAATAGTTATGAATCCAAAATATACTTTGGTTGGTATTTCCTGCGAGTTAAGTGATGATGGGAAAAAAGTTTTTGCTAGTGCTGTATTTGGTGGTTACGATATTACAAATGGTGGCGTGATCTATAAAAAACAATTAGCCATTCCATTCAACACCAAATCAAAAAAATTAAAAGGCCCTGAAACAAAATTCTGCAAGAACTGCGATCGTTGGCGCAATTATGATGTGTTGGAAAAAGGAGTTTATGTATCGGAAGGAAAAGTATATTTAAAATACCCAAATGCTAAAGACCTGCGCCGTTTATTAAAAAAATCAAAAGATGGATTAGCCTTTGATATTGTACAACGCGATCAATACGTTAATGCTGATTATAATATTGTAGACAACAATCTTTACAATAAAGGGATAATGAGTAAAGTTATTTATAAAGATAAATTATTCAAGAAAAATCTTTTAATAAGTAAAGATCCTAAAGTAAACCGTAAAAATAAGAACAAAGGCATTGAAGTAGAACTCGGAAAATTCAATCCTAAAATTACCGGCCAATACGAAGTAAATTTAATTGTTGTGCAGGATGGCCGCGTTTGCCGCACCATTACAAGAGGTTATTACGAGAGTGGAAAAATAGACAGTAAAACGCCAATTGGTTTATTGCCTTTTAATAATACTACAGGATTAAAACCACCGTTTGAGCCCAAATCAGAAAGCTCAATTATTAATTTTACAATTCCATTCGAGAAAAATAAATTCGAGTATAAAACTGAAGACATTCAACCTTTTATCAAAGCATTGAACGAACCCGATTTTATTATCGACGGTCTTTACATTTACGCCTACTCTTCTATTGAAGGTGATTCGGTTGCTAACGCTAAATTACAACGTAAGCGCGGCGAAAGTGTTTTAGGCGTTTTACAAAGTTTCCAAAAAAATAAGATCACTCCAACTATTGAGACAAAAGATAGCTGGGGATTATTTATGTTAGAGAATGAAGATGGTAAATATGCAAGCCTTGTAGCGCAGGGAAAACGCAAAGCCATTAATCAAATCAATAACGATAAAAAATTACAGGAAGAATTAGAACCGATCTTAGCCAAAGAACGTTTTGCGCAAATGATCATGGATATTACGTATGATGTTAGCGGAGCAAAAGAAGAAAAATTCTCACGTGTAAGTTTTGAACGGGCATTAAAAGCAAATAATTATCCGCAGGCTTATAAAATCATGGAATTTATGAATAAGCGTGTTGCCGAAAATAAATATCCTGTTGGTATTTACGACAGTTTAAAAATTGAAGAGAACGCAAAAAATGTAAGCTTAATTAATAACCGTTTGTATTACCAATACCAGGCAAACAATACAGTGGATGAAGATGATGAAGCAACATTTGATCGTTTATTGAAATTTGAGCCTGCAAATCCAATTCTTCAATACAATAAAGTTTATTGTCAGTTAAAATTAGATAGTAATGCCGGCAACCAGGAACATCAATCAAAAGTACAGCAAACCATTGATGGCTTATATGGTAAGCTCGACAGTAACTATGTAAACGGTTTAAATATTGAGTGGCAATTCAAGATCATGGAAAGTTTGGATACAATGGAAAACGCAGATGCATTAATTGATGCCTGTATTGCGCGTATTAAATCTTTCTATAATATTAAAGATGCCAGCTGGCAAAATGCTTTAAAATTGTCTTACGTATTTTCAAGAGCAAAAGATTTTAAATATTCATCTACTGTTTTAGAACCGTATTTAAGTATGCCGGATGTAAGTGAGAATTTAGTGTTCATGTACATTGCATCGGCTAGTAGATTACAGGAAAAATATTACTCAAGAACATTTGCAAGAGCTTTGGAAATTGCCAAAAGTAAAAACCAGAACAGGTATTGTAAATTATTTGGAGATCCTTATATGACCTTCCAGGTATTAGAAAACCCGGAAGTGAAGAAAGTGTATAAAGGAACTTGTCCCGAAGGGAAGTAAAGTTTACAATTGTCATGCTGACGAAGGAAACATCTGCATCATAGATCCCTCGTTCCTCGGGATGACAATGTCCTCTCTGTCATGTTGACGAAGGAAGCATCTGCGCAATAGATCCCTCGTTCCTCGGGATGACAACCGCTTATGAAAGTTTATAATTTATCGTTCAAAAAATTCCAATTTGGATTCATCGTATTTATTAATTCTTCTTTCTTTTTCCTCGACCAACCTTTAATTTCTTTTTCCCGATTTATTGCTTGATCAATATCCTGGAATCTTTCATAATAAACTAAATGATAACAATTATATTTACCCGCAAAGTGTTTCTTTTCCCCTTTACTATCTTGTTCATGTTCAAAAACTCTAATTTTCAAATTATTTGTAACACCACAATAAAGAACTTTTTTCGAAACATTGGTAACTAAGTATATAAAATAATTATGAGTTCCAAATGTTTTCATTATACGAGTTATTGAGTCTTGTCATGCTGACGAAGGAAGCACCTGCGTGATAGATCCCTCGTGCCTCGGGATGACACCCTTTTATATGTTTTACCCAAACTGTTTTACATCCTCAGCAGTAATTTCTTTTCCGCCTAAAATTATTAAACGTTCAATTACGTTCCTGAATTCGCGAATGTTACCCGGCCAGTTGCGATCCTGCATGGCTTTTAAAGCATCTTTTGAAATTGCTTTTTTAGCAATCCCCATTTCTGTACAGATCAACTCTAAAAAATGATCAGTTAATAAAGGAATATCTTCTTTACGCTCATCTAACGATGGTACATGAATTGGAATAACACTTAAACGATGAAACAAATCCTGGCGAAAAGTTTCTTTTTCAATTTCTTTTTCAAGATTTTTATTTGTTGCTGCAATAACTCTTACGTTTACTTTAATTTCTTTATCGCCACCAACACGCGTAATTTTATTTTCCTGTAAGGCGCGTAATACTTTTGCCTGCGCGCTTAAGCTCATATCCCCTATCTCGTCTAAAAATAAAGTTCCGCCTTCTGCCAATTCAAATTTACCTTTACGTTGCGCTACAGCACTTGTAAAAGATCCTTTTTCATGGCCGAACAATTCGCTCTCAATTAATTCTGAAGGAATAGCGGCGCAGTTTACTTCAATGAGCGGCCCGTTAGCACGGTTACTTTTTTCGTGAAGCCATTTTGCTACCAACTCTTTTCCACTGCCATTACTTCCCGTAATTAAAACCTTAGCATCAGTTGGTGCCACTTTTTCAATAATATCTTTTATGTTTTGAATGGCTTTTGAATTGCCGATCATGTCGGCACTCTTAGTGATCTTTTTCTTAAGCACCTTTGTTTCAGTAACAAGATCACCTTTCTCCAATGCATTTCTAACTGAAACCAATAAACGGTTAAGGTCAATTGGTTTGGCAAGATAATCGTAAGCACCATTTTTTACAGCATCTACAGCAGTTTCGATTGTACCATGACCACTCATGATAATAATAGAACTGCTAACTTTATTTTCAATTAATTTTTGAAGTAATTCTATACCATCCAGCTTTGGCATTTTAATATCGCTTAAAATAATATCGTAGTTATTTTTAAGTGCCATTTCTAAAGCCATTTGTCCATCTTCAGCTTCTTCAATAGAATGCTTTTCGAATTCAAGAATTTCTTTTATCGATCGACGGATCGCTTTCTCATCATCTATTACTAATATTTTTGCCATAATTTATTTTTATAATGAAATGCGCTTCTGCTTCAACGTTATTTAATTTTTCCGGATTGAATAATATGATCTATCAAAGCGCCTTCTTTTAATGAATAAGTAGACACGCGCATTTTTGGAATGTTAAGTGATTTAATAACAAGATCGACCATTAAACAGGAGATAACGATCATATCAAAACGCATGGATACGAGGCCTTTTATATTTTTTCTTTCAGCAAGCGTTGAATATTTTATCAGGCGTGAGATGTGAAGATAATCCAACATATTAATATCATAACATGTTTTTGTCTCAATAACTGGTTCTCCACCCAACTCTCCATGGATTATTTCTACAATTGAATCAAAAGCACCGGATGAGCCAATTAATTCAAGAGGCATAAATTCTTTCGCTGCATCAAACAAAGGATACATTTTTGTTTTCATGTATTCTTTTATATCTGCAATTTCAATATTGGTGATCGGATCAGAAGGAGAAAATTTTTCGAGAATTCTTGCGGCACCGATCGGAAAACTTTGTTTCCATAACAAACCTTTATTGTTTGCTAAAATAAATTCGTTGCTTCCACCACCAATATCCATAATTAACGAAACAGAATCTGTAAGTGTAGCCGCTTCTTTATTTCCTAAATAAATTAATTCAGCTTCACGATCACCATTTATAATTTCAACGTCAATTCCTGTTTGTCTTTTAACTTCATTCACAAACTCTTTACCGTTATCGGCATCTCTTATTGCAGATGTTGCAAAAGCTAAAATTTTAGAAACATCAAATTTTTGTATTTCAAGATGAAGATCTTTGATAGCCTTGATACCTCTTTGAAAAGGTTCTTCTCCAATAAATCCTTTATTAATTGAGCCCTGGCCAAGCTTTACAGCTATTCGTGAATTAAATATTTTAG
>JACDED010000123.1 GCA_013816615.1 Bacteroidota bacterium | reverse complement strand
CAACCGGGATTTTTATAGCGGCCGTATGTGTAAGCTATTTTTTCATGAGAAGATTCAGGAAGAAAAATATTGTAGCAATTACGGCGGGTGAATTAAATCAACAAATAAAAATTTAGACGACCTGAAATGAACCATAATCACAAATTAAATTTCTACAGTGATTATGAGAGGAATTCTCCCGATAATTATCGGATGGACGAAAAACAGTAAAATTAAACACATGAAAAAAATACTTTTAATGGCTGCTTTCGCAGGTTTGTTAGGAAGCGCTGCTGTTGCTAATACATTAGGCGACGACAAAGATAAAAAAGCAAAAAAAGAATGTTGCAAAAAAGGCGAAGGTAAATCTTGCGCTGGTGAGAAAAAAGAAGTTTGCGCTAAAGAGGAAAAATCTTGCTGCAAAAAGAAAGCTGAAGCTTCTGCAAAAACTTCAGAAACTACAAAATAATTTACAATACATATTAAATATTAAAAACCCTTTCTTAACCGAAAGGGTTTTTTGTTTTTATAAATTTCAAAGGTAGATATCAACAGCTCAAAATCATTGTTTAAAGGCCTTTTAACTCCCCCAAAAAGGGGTATTTTATCAAAATGTTGTTAAAGGGTTTATATATCCTCTTACATTATTATATATTTGTTAAACATTAATCACATTTTACATGAAAAAACTTTTTTTATCAGCGGCCCTGCTTTCTGCATTATTATTTAGCGCACAGGAAAAACGCCCTGACAATTGGTTTAACCTCGATCCTACCAACGACAAATTGAATGGCGTTAGTACCGAAAGAACATATAAAGAATTATTAAAAGATAAAAAATCAACAACGGTTATTGTTGGTGTTATTGATAGTGGTGTTGATTACGAACACGAAGATCTTAAAAATGTAATGTGGACCAACCCGGGCGAGATAGCAGGCAATGGTATTGACGATGATAAGAACGGATACGCAGATGATATTCATGGATGGAATTTTATTGGCGGTAAAGACGGAAAAAATGTAGATGCAGATAATCTTGAAGTAACAAGGTTAATGCGCAAAATGAAACCAAAATTTGATGGTAAAACAGCTAATGATTTTACTTCTAAGGAAGATAAGAAGGAATATGAATTATACTTGCTTGTAAAAGAAGATTATGCAAAAGTAAAAGACAAGTTTGAAGGCCAGTATAACCAGCTTAAATTTTTATACGAAGGCTTAACCGGTATTAATAAAGAAGCAAAAGAACAATTAAAAGTAGATGTTATAGATGCTGCCGCTTTAGCAAAATATGAGCCTAAGGACAAAACAAATAAACAAATGAAAATGATCGCCGGTATTATGTTTAAAGGCGGGCAGGGAGAAAACCTGGATGAAGCAATTGAAGGAATAAAAGAAGGTTACGACCATTTTAAACCTTATGTTGAAGTGGGTTTAAATTTAGATTACGATCCAAGAAGTATTGTTGGTGATGATTATAGCAATTCATACGAAAAGTATTATGGTAATCCTGATTGTAAGGGACCTGCTAGTTTTCACGGAACACACGTGGCCGGTATTATTGGCGCGCAAAGAAATAACGGGCTTGGTATGGATGGTGTGGCTGCAGATGTGAAGATAATGGCTATACGTTGTGTGCCTAACGGGGATGAGCGCGATAAGGATGTGGCTAACGCTATTCGTTATGCAGTTGACAATGGTTGCTCGGTTATTAATATGAGTTTTGGTAAAAAATATAGCTGGGATAAAAAAGTGGTTGATGATGCCGTGAAATATGCCGAAAGCAAAGGTGTATTATTAATGCATGCTGCTGGTAACGACAATACAGATATTGATGAAGTGACACATTACCCTTGCAAAAAATTTGAGAATGGTAAAGAAGCCAGCAACTTTATGGATATTGGTGCTTTAAGCTGGAAACCGGGTGACAACATCGTAGCTTCTTTTTCAAACTACGGTAAAAAAACAGTTGATGCTTTTGCACCAGGAGTTGATATTTATTCAACAGTGCCGGAAGGCGGTTATAAAGATGCAAGTGGTACAAGTATGGCAACACCGGTAGCTTGCGGCGTTGCAGCAGTTTTAAAATCTTACTACCCTACTCTTACAGCAGAACAAATTAAAAAAATATTAATCAAGAGTAGTATTAAAACATATAAAAGCGAAAAAGTAATTAAGCCCGGAACCAAAGATGAAATGATAAAATTTAGTTCGCTTGGTAAAAACGGTGGTACCATTAACCTATACGAAGCCGTTAAAATGGCTGAGAAGTTTACAAAAATGAAATCTTAGTTTTTTAACCACATAGACACATAGAAAACAATAAGTAAAAGATTATTTTAGCAAAACATAGGAGCCTTCATCTTTGATGAAGGCTTTTCTATTCTCTATGATCACTCTACATTTCAAACTTTAATAGAAAAAAACTATGTTTCTATGTGGTTTAGTTTTACTTGGCATCCTTATAACGCCAGATGTAGCGGCAAGCAAGAGTTCTATGCGGGCGCCATGCTTCTGCGATCTCTTCCATCTCTTTTAAAAGCGCTTTCTTTTCAGAAGTTAGTCCGTATAATTTTTTCATTCCGTTTTGAATCCCAAGATCATCTTTAGGAAAAACATCTTCGCGATTAAGACTAAACATTAAAAGCATTTCAACTGTCCAGCGACCAACACCTTTTATTTGCACAAGGTATTCAACCAACTCATCATCGGTTTTCTTTTTTAGCAATTTATAATCTAATGTTTGTTCGATAGAAAAAGTAGCTATATTTTTTAAGTAACCCGCTTTTTGATACGAAAGGCCAACGTTTCGCATCTTGTCGTCTTTTAATTTAAGAATTGCTTTTGCTGTTGGAATGCCATCTTTAAATAAGCCTTTAAACCTGCCCCAAATAGTATCTGCAGCCTTTACAGATAATTGCTGGCTAACAATGGCACTAAGCAGAGAAACAAACAGATCCTGGTTCTTGCTTGTTTTTATGACACCAACATTATCAATTACTTTTTTAAGCGCTTTATCTTTTCTTAAGTGAGTTATGTTGGCTGTGCTCTTCATTAAATTAAGAATACATTTTAGCGCGTTGTTCTTTTATTGAAGGATTTTCTAAATACTCATCATAAGTACACGATTTATCAATAATACCTTTTGGCGTTAATTCAATAATACGGTTGGCAACCGTTTGCATTAACTGGTGATCATGACTGGTAAATAAAACTGTACCGGCGTAATCTTTTAAGGCATCGTTATAAGCAATAATACTTTCAAGATCTAAGTGATTGGTTGGTTCATCCAGTATTAAAAAATTAGGGTTCAATAACATCATACGACTGGTCATACAACGCACTTTCTCTCCTCCGCTTAATACATTACATTTTTTTAAAACCTCTTCGCCGCTAAATAACATTTTACCTAAAAAGCCACGAATATACGTTTCATCTTTATCCTTACTGAATTGGCGTAACCAATCAATTAAATTAAGACTTCCATCCTGGAAATATTTATGATTATCGTTTGGTAAATATGCTTTGTAAATAGTTGTACCAAAAGTAAATTTTCCTTTATAATCCGTATCCTCATCTGCAAGCGCTGCAAACAAGCTTGATACAGCCAATTGGTTCTTGCTGATAAAAGCTACCTTATCTCCTTTTGCAATATTAATGTTGACGTCTTTATAAACCACACCATCCTGGTTTGATTTATTTAAACCTTCAACCAAAAGTAATTGGTCACCGGCTTCACGTTCCTGCCTGAAAATAATACCAGGATATTTACGTGTACTTGCCGGAATTTCATCTACCGTTAATTTTTCTAATAATTTTTTACGGCTTGTTGCCTGGCTGCTTTTGCTGGCATTGGCACTAAAGCGGCGAACGAATTCCTGTAACTCGGCACGCTTATCTTCAACCTTTTTATTTTGATCAGTACGTTGCTTTAATTGCAACTGGCTCATGTGATACCAAAAACTATAGTTACCACTGTAAGTACTTAATTTACTATAATCAATATCGCAAATATTAGTACATACGGCATCTAAGAAGTGACGATCGTGACTGATCACAATAACGGTATTCATAAAATCAGCCAAAAAATTTTCTAACCAGCTAATTGTTTCTACATCCAGATCATTGGTAGGCTCATCTAATAATAAAATATCGGGGTTACCAAAAAGTGCCTGCGCTAATAGTGTTTTTACTTTTTCTTTACCTGTTAGTTCAGAAACCAAACGGCTGTGCATTGCCGGCGGAACTCCCATGTTGGTAAGCATCTCGGCAGCTTCGCTATCTGCATTCCATCCGTTCATTTCTCCAAACTCAGCTTCCAGTTCGCTTGCTTTTATACCATCAGCATCGCTAAAATCTTCTTTTGCATAAATAGCATCTTTTTCTTTTATGATCTGGTACAAACGTTTGTTACCCATCATAACGGTATCTAAAACTGTAAAATCGTTATACTCGAAGTGATTTTGTTTTAATACGCTCATACGCATACCTGGTAAAATATTTACACGGCCTTTTGTAGGGTCTATCTCACCGCTTAATATCTTCATAAAGGTAGATTTACCGGCGCCGTTAGCACCAATAATACCGTAACAATTACCGGGCGTAAAATTTACATTTACCTCGTCGAACAAAACCCGTTTGCCATATTGCAAACTCACATTACTTGCTGAAATCATTTTATCTGGAACTCTCTAATAATAAGGCTGCAAAAATACTAAATATGCCGAAGCAAATAAGATTAAAAATTGTAAAAAATGTCATTGATCCGCATTAACGGTAAGTACATTACGTTTTTTTTAAAAAACTCAATTAATTCCGTATAATTCCCATCTCTTTAGTAGTTTAGTGTTGTGAAATATATCCTCATTCTTTTAACGTTTTCCTGCAATTTATTAGCCCAACAAAAAATTAGCGGCCTTATTCTTGATAAAACAAGCGGTAAGCCCGTTTCTTTTGCAAGCCTTGGTATTGTTGGCAAGCAAGTAGGTACACTGAGTGATGAAAATGGCGTTTTTGAATTAATTTTAGCTGCTGATCAAACCAAGGATACCCTTAAGGTGTACGCTATTGGCTATAAACCACAGGTTTTTTATTCGCAGGATCTTATAAAAGAAGTTAACAACAAGATCAGTCTTGAGGCCTTACCCACGCAATTAGCAGAAGTTGTAGTTAAATCAAAAAAAATAAAATACAAAACCCTGGGTACAACAAAATATTCTAAAAACAATTGCAGTGGATTTGTAAAGAATACCAATAACTGGAAAGGCTCAGAATCTGCTTTAAAGATAGATAATAAGGACGGCAGACAAGTTTTGATGGAAACATTTAGCTTTTACATTATTCAAAATAAATATGCCGATTCGTTAACCTTCAGGCTTATGTTTTATGAAGCCGCAGATACCAAATGGCAATACCCATCCACCAGGCCTTTCATGAAAAAGCCAATTATTTTTAAAGTTGGGCAAAAGAACGGACAGTTTGTATTGAATATAAAAGAGTATGGTGTTTATACTTCAAAAGATTTTTATGTAAGTCTTGAATGTTTGATGGATGAAATGGAGATCACTAAATTTTGTTATGCCGGATCTTACGACTCTCCTTCGTTTGTAAAAGCAGCTGCCTTTAGTAAATGGACGCAATTGCGTGGTGGCGGCCCTGATTTTAATGTAAAGGTTTCGTATACGGATTGATCTTCAAAATTATTTTTTGGAAATACTTTTCTTTTGTCACTTTTGGCGCAGGGAAAATATGTTGTACATATTTTAGCCAGTTTGTGCGAGGCTTTCACACAAGCCGGCTCAATGCGTTGCATTGCCCTCTGTCTAAGCTTTCTTTCTAAGTGCCTATTAAACTAAACGCTTAGCTTAGCCAGCAACTATCTCTGCAAATGATCAAAATTGCAGTGACCGTTATACTATATTTGCTTTACGCTGAACAAGTGCGTGTAAGCACACAAGGTGAACGGCCTTTTAAAATTTGCTAAAAAATTTCTACAAATGCGTTAGGGATGTGTAGGGCTTGGTGCGCAACGAAGTGAAGCACGGAAGCGAAGCGGACCCCGGAGCAGCCCGGCCCGCAGGGAACGCCCAAATAAAACCACAAAGACAAACTTGAATTTTAGGTTGTACATTCTACTAAAACAAAAAAGCTTTTTTATTGTTGTAACATGTAATATAATTATATGCAAAAACAAATACCAAAAGGCAAATTACTTTTAATTGGCGGTGCAGAAGACAAAGGAAAATCAACTATTGTAGACATTGAAGGAAAGAACAAACAGTTTGAAGAATTTGAGATCTTAAAAGGTTTGTTACCCGAAAAAAAAGGCAAACGTATTTTAGAGATCATTACAACGGCTTCGCAAGAGCCAAAAGAAGTAATGAAAACCTACCAGCGTGCTTTTAAAGAAATTGGTTTTAATCATATAGGCTTTATAAGCATGGAAAATAACCCACAGGCGCGAAACCCTTTATGGATAAAACGGATAAATAACGCGCACGCCGTTCTATTTGCCGGGGGCGATCAGTTCAGGCTTTCAACCATACTTGGTAACACAGATATTATTGATGTAATAATGGAGCGCTATTATAAAGATCCTGACTTTATAGTTGCCGGTACCAGCGCAGGTGCTATGGCAGCAGCATCGTTAATGATATATGAAGGCCAGCGTAATGAAGCCATGCTAAAAAACACTGTTAAAGTTAGTTCCGGCTTAGGATTTATTGACCATTGCATAATTGATACACACTTTGTTAAGCGCGGACGCTTTGGCCGTTTGGTAGAAGCTTTATTAATGAACCCATCCTGTATTGGTATTGGCCTTGGCGAAGATACCGCCTTAGTGATAAGAAAAGGTAACGAAGCCGAATGCAAAGGCTCTGGTATGGTAGTTATTTTAGATGGACGCGATATAAGCGAAACCAATATTGCCTATGCAGAACCTGGAACACCTTTGTGGGCCGAGAACCTGAGAGTTCACATACTTACCAAAGGAAATTATTTTTTACTGCACGAAAGAAAATTTGCTGCCTCTAAAAAACAACTGAACAAAGAAAAGATCGGCTCTAAAATAATTGATAAGGTAAAACCTGATAAAATTATTATTGAGAACGGAAAAAAAATCACAAAGAAAAAACCTAAAAAAGCTGCAAAAAAAAGAGTTAAAAAATAAGCTCCTTTTTAATAGCATTTTCCCAATAAATATTCACAATTTAGCCTGTAATTATATATAAAATATATCTTTACGCTCTATGTTTACACATCTTTTATCCGTTGAGGGATTATTAAGTCTGTTAAGCCTAACAGTAATGGAAATATTGTTGGGAATAGACAATGTTATTTTCGTTTCTATTGTTATGGGCCGCTTGCCTGTAGAACAAAAGAAGCGCGCCAGTCTTATCTGGATGACGGTTGGTATTATTATGCGTATCACGCTTTTGTTCGTGCTGTTTTATTTGGTAAGCGGCGAAAAAATACTCTTTACCCTATTCAACCATGGGGTTGCTTTAAAAGATCTTATTATGCTTGCCGGCGGTTTATTTTTATTAGTGAATAGCACTTTAGAAATTCATAATAAGCTGGAAGGTGCCAACGAAGAAGGAGATGATGCTAAGAAGAATCTTAAAAAAGGTTTCAAGGCTATTATGGCACAGATATTATTAATTGATATAGTGTTTAGCGTAGATGGCATTATAACCGCAATTGGTATGGCTAACGATATAATTATTATGTCTATTGCAGTTATCATTAGTATGGGTATTATGTTTTTTTACGCACCAAAGATCTCTGCTTTTATCGAGAAACATCCAACATTAAAAATACTGGCGCTTTCATTCTTAGTATTGATAGCCGTATTGTTGGTAGTAGAAGGAGTGCATATCGAAAAAGTGGAGATCCCTAAAGGTTATATTTACTTTGCCATGGCCTTTAGTTTTGGTGTAGAATTACTAAATTTAAAACTTCGCAAAAAACGTAATCCTGTTGAGCTAAGAAAGAACAGTATTGATGAAGAGGTAAAATAATTGAAACAATTATGAACGATAAAATTAAAATATTAGAACAAAAAAAGGCCGAAGCCCTTTTAGGCGGCGGACAAAAACGCATTGATGCACAACATAAAAAAGGGAAGCTTACAGCGCGCGAACGTATTCATTTTTTAATGGACGAAGGTACCTTTGAAGAAATTGGTATGTTGGTGCAACACCGTAGTAATGATTTTGGTTTGGATAAAGAAAAATATTTAGGAGATGGCGTTGTTACTGGTTACGGAAATATCAATGGCCGTTTAACTTATGTATTCTCACAGGATTTTACAGTGTTTGGCGGTAGCTTAAGCGAAACACATGCCGAAAAAATTGTAAAAGTAATGGATCTTGCCATGAAGAACGGCGCACCAATTATTGGCCTGAACGATAGTGGTGGGGCACGTATCCAGGAAGGTGTAGTTTCTTTAGGAGGATATGCAGATATTTTTTACCGTAACGTACGCAGCAGTGGTGTTATACCACAACTAAGTGCTATTATGGGCCCATGTGCGGGTGGCGCGGTTTACAGCCCGGCCATTACCGATTTTATTTTAATGGTAGAAAACACAAGCTACATGTTTGTTACCGGACCTAACGTTGTAAAAACTGTAACGCACGAAGAAGTGACCAGCGAAGAATTAGGTGGTGCAATGACACACGCAACAAAAAGCGGTGTTACACATTTTGCCTGTGCTAACGAAGTAGAAGCCATTAATTATTTAAAACAATTATTGAGTTACGTCCCGCAAAATTGCGAAGAAGATGCCCCTTCTCTACCCTACGATATGGGAAATGAGTTGCGTGAAGAATTGAACAGCATTATTCCGAATAACGCTAATCAACCTTACGATATACGCGAAGTAATTGAAAAAGTAATTGATACTGATACTTTTTTTGAAGTACATAAATTATTTGCAGAAAATATTGTTGTTGGCTTTGCGCGCCTTGCCGGCAGAAGCATTGGTATTGTAGCCAACCAACCCGCTGTATTGGCCGGTGTGTTAGACATTCACTCTTCTACAAAAGCAGCGCGCTTTGTGCGTTTTTGCGATAGCTTTAATATTCCATTATTAGTATTTGAAGATGTGCCGGGCTTTTTACCGGGCACTGACCAGGAGTGGAATGCGATCATTACCAACGGTGCAAAATTATTATACGCGTTTAGCGAGGCAACGGTTCCGAGGATTACGGTAATTACCCGTAAAGCATACGGTGGCGCTTATGATGTAATGAACAGTAAACACATTGGTGCCGATATGAACTTTGCATGGCCAAGTGCTGAGATCGCTGTAATGGGTGCTAAAGGCGCTGCGGAAATTATTTTTAAAAATGAGATCTCAACGGCAAAAGATAAAGACGCTAAATTATTGGAAAAAGAAACAGAATATAAGAACATGTTTGCCAACCCATACCGTGCAGCCGAGCGTGGCTTTATTGATGAAGTAATAGAACCAAAAGAAACCCGTTTAAAATTGATCAAAGCATTTAAAATGCTGGAAAATAAAGTAGATAAATTACCGAAGAAAAAGCACGGGAATATTCCGTTGTAATTTTACTTACACTACTACAAATCTTATCCCTTTCTCACAAAGAGGGATTTTTTTTGTAAAAATTTTAGATTTCAAATTATTTGGGCTTGCCCCTTTCAGGTCGCGCTTACACAAGCTAATACACAGTCCCGCTCAAAAGCACACTGCGTTTTTGCCGTGTTCCAATCTTTTTGTTCGTTCCTCACAAAAAGGATTTCCACTGCAATCGCTCACGCATACCCGCGCCAGGGATGCGGCGGGTTTAGTTCTTTTGCCTGAAAAGGCAAAAAACCGAGGCAGTAGCCGAGCCCATAGCAGCCCGTTAAGGCGCCCAAAAACACCTTCACTTTTTCTTTAAAAAAAACGGAATGAATACTACAAAATTAAAATTATGGCTGCGAATGCACAGATAGCACATCTTCAATCAGGTTTGCAATTCGCGAACAAAAAAAAAGCCGCAAAAAAGAAATGCGAAGAAACAGCATACACCAAACCGGCTCTTGCACTTTACTTGATTAAACAAACTATATAGCTTCGATGCAAACAGGATGGTTTTGCTATCTAATATATTTTTTTGTAAATTTACTTAGCAAACCGTTGCTGATCAGTTCTATTCAATAAAAGGTTATTTATGTTAGTACGCGTTTTTTTAATAGGTATAATTTATTTTTTTACTGGGCATTTAATTCATGCGCAGCAAATTCCTATTCAAAATTACTCGGTAAATGCAAACAACCAGGCAGCAATTACTGTAAATTCAAGTGTTGGAAAATACTATTTACTGCAGGTGAAACACCATCCAGATTCAGATTTTGCCATTACCTCTTGTATAAAATTAGGCCAGGCAGGAACAACCACACTTACCGAACCCTTAAGAGCTTACCCGATCGATCACTATAAAGTGTTGGAGTATTCAGTCAATAACCCTTCCGATCATGACGGCGATGGCTTGGATGATCTTTCTGAGCTTAATGATATGCCTTACAGGGCACCGTTAAATGCTGCGCCCTCTATTCCTTCACAGCACGGACAACTTAATGTTAATTCGTTCTCAGATTTTCAGCTTGTATCTAAAACCGAAAATAATCAGGAGTTCTCTAAGTTCATTATTTTCGATTTTTTTAGTTCCGCACCAAAGATCTATTTTATTAATTGTCATGTATACAATCTTCACCTGGATTTTGCCAATTACCTTGGCTTAGACCCCTTTGCCCCAACGGTAAAAAAAGGATTTGTCTCTTACCATCCCTCGGTGCTCTCTCCAAATGGCACACTGGGAAGCTATTCTTTCCATTACTCCAACAGCGAGGGTATGGATTTTGAGGTTTTGCAGCGCACGCAGGAACTTCTTGCCTCAAACATGCCTTATTTAACCAATAACCTATCTTACTTTATTACAACAAATAACGAAACAGATTATCAAAATGATATCTCAAACTATCAGAACTCACGCGTGTCGGTTCTGTTTGAATCTGATGTGTATGCCGGAATTAATTATTGGGGGTTGAATCAAACTGAAGGGTACGGATTTTTACGCTCCCTATCACCGCAAGATGTGCCCGGTTCGAGAGATATTGTATTATACAACGCACTTCCAAATTCGCTACCGCGCGTGGGAGGCATCATTACCTCGGTGATACAAACCCCGCTTTCGCATGTAAATTTAAGAGCTATTCAAAATAATATACCTAATGCCTTCATTCGCGATCCGCTAAACACAACCGATATTCCGAACTTATTGGATCACTATGTTTATTTTAAAGCGGGCCAAAGCAAGTACGAGATCAGGGAGGCTACACTTGAAGAAGTAAATGCCTGGTATGATAAGATCAGACCGCTTACAGAACAAATTCCGCCTTTGAATTTATCACACGACAGTATTAAGCCCTTAGAGAAGATCACCTTTAAAATGTTTGATGGCTTTGGCGCTAAAACTGCAAATGTGGCAACCATGAGAACCTTTGGCTTCGCGGAGGGAACAATTCCAAATGGTTTTGGTGTTCCGTTTTATTTCTACCAGGAATTTATGAAGTACAATAACTTCTTCGATAAAATAAAAGTAATGCTCAAGGATCCGGATTTTATTTCCAACAGAACCGTGCGCGAAGCTAAACTGGCAGAATTACAGTCACAGATCAAATCGGCCGGCATGCCTGTTTGGATGTTAGATCAACTTAGTGAAATGCAGAACTCCTTCCCTGCCGGCGCGTCGGTACGTTGTCGTTCGAGCACCAACAACGAAGATCTGCCGGGCTTTAGCGGCGCAGGCTTATATGACTCTAAAACGCATCATATCAACGAAGGACATATTTCTAAAACCATTAAACAGGTATATTCCAGCTTATGGAATTTTCGCGCTTTTGAAGAGCGCGATTTTTCGCGTATTAATCATTTTTATGCATCGATGGGCGTTTTGTGTCATCCTAATTTTGATGACGAAAAAGTGAATGGCGTTGGTGTTAGTGCTGACCCTTTTTACGATACCCCCGGCACTTTTTACCTGAACTCACAGTTGGGAGAGGAGCTTATTACTAACCCCGGCAGCACCCTGCCCGAGGAAGTTTTACTTAAACGCAATCCTATCACCAATACCGATTACTCTGTAGTTCAATACTCTAGTATTTTTAATGGAGATACGCTGTTAATGACAAATGAGCAGATGGATCTGTTGCGACAATATCTGTTAGTGATACATGAACGTTTTGAGACTTTATATAAAGCAGAGAACAACGCAACTTTTGCTGTGGATATAGAATTTAAGATCGACAAAGATGATCAGCTTGTTATTAAACAGGCAAGACCATGGGTTTCTTATAGCCCTTCTTTATATGGGGTGAGTATGTCTGAGAATTGCAACTTCAACGTATTTCCGAATCCTGCAACGCATGCGATCACTATTAAGTGCGAGTTATGCGGATCAACAACACTACAAATTACCGATATGAATGGAAGAACACTTTTGGAAAAAAAAGTTGAGCTAAGCCAAAATCTGAATGCCACCCTTTT
This sequence comes from Bacteroidota bacterium, assembly GCA_013816615.1. GTDB lineage: Bacteria > Bacteroidota > Bacteroidia > B-17B0 > Aurantibacillaceae > Aurantibacillus. Next base: position 1,293 of record JACDED010000123.1, on the reverse strand, counting down.
GCTGGATGAGCTTCCTGCGGGTGTTTATATCGTGAAAGAAAAAAACAATTCCTGCAGGGTGTTGAAGTTCATTAAAAAATAATTTACCTGTTTTACCGAACAAAAAACACAAGAATATACCTTTGTAAAAAATTAAACTAATAGTATAAAGCCTTTCGTTTTAATGAGAGGCTTTTTTATTTGGGCGTGCCCCTTTGGGTCGCGCTTTACGTTACAAGTCCTCGCTTCGCTGCGGGCTTTTCACTACAATCGCTCACGCAGATTACGCTGCAGCGCCAGGGATGCGAAGGGTTTATCTTTAAATAACCTTTTGTAGGTAGGGAAAGATGTTGTTTCAAAAACCCGCCAGCGCTTGCTTTCAAACCGTTAGCAAATATTTTAAAAACCACGACAGCAGTTTTCAACCGGACAGCTTTGCTCCGAAGTCAGCTTACTATGCAACAGGCAAAATAATGTCACCCAAAAACTCCTTTGCCAACTTAAATATGGTAACTTTGTTACATGAAAAAAATCACAAAATTGATCGCAGTAAGTCTTACTTGTATTTTGGCAGCTTGCTCAGAAAATAAAACAGTTGAAACCGAGACTGCTCCTGCAACCACAGAAATTAAAGTAGTGAAGGTTGAGACAAAAGCACCTGAAAATTCTACCGAAATCATCATTGGAAAAGACGGTGCTAAGGTGGAAACAAAAAATGGTGCGAACGGAACCAAAATTGAAGTTAAAAAGTAGCGCTGCTGTAAAAGGTTTGTAGAATCCTTTTTGCCTCACACAATTGGACGCGCCCTTTGGGCTTTGCCTGATGGGTTCTGCAATTCTGGATCCTTAACCACTCTGTCCTAAGCTTATCCCAGGAGTTTTGGCCCTAACCGTCATGACCCTAGCGGAGCTATTGGCATTGCAGGGCTAACACACCGATGCCCCGTTGGTCGTAGGCTTCCGCCATAACTGTTGGAAACATTCACATGATCAATTACTTAGTTTCATTTTTTCAGGTACTACCTTCGATTTGTTAGGAAAGTAGAAGAACTCATTTCTCTATTTTTGTCGGGTGACGGTCCCCCTTAGACCATTTCGCAAGACAATGGTCTGTCTCGTCCTAAAATAGGTTGACACATAAAGTCAACCAAAATGCTAACAAAATCAGAAAAAGAAAGTATTATTACTGAGAAATTGACCAGCGGTATAAGTTATCGCGAATTGGCGAAAAAGTACGGAGTAAGCTTCCAAACAGTTCATCAATGGGTTCAAAATTACCAAGGCATCATGAGAAGTCGTACGAGAACAAGAGCA
>JACDED010000216.1 GCA_013816615.1 Bacteroidota bacterium | reverse complement strand
GAATTATCCTAATAACAATACTGCTGAATCTAACCCGGTAAAAAACACACCAAAAGATCCTAATACAGGTTTTTGGCCTAAATTAGGTTGGAATGAGAATTCAAACAACAACACCAATACTAACCCTGTAAAAAACACAGGTGGTGGTAATAGCGAGAATGTTAATACCAATCCTGTAAAAAATACCGGTAGTGGTAGAAATACACCTGCTAATAATCCTGGAAAAAATAGCGGTTCTTACGAGAACAGCAATTCCAATAATTCAGGTGGCTCAGGTAAGAACCAAAGTTCTACATTTGAGAATAATAACAGTAATTCTAACTCTAATTCTCCACGTAATTCAGGAACCTTCGAAACCCCAAGCAACTCAAACGGTGGCGGGGGTAACAGTGGCGGTAATTCATCCACTCCAAGAAGTTCAAATAGCGGTGGCGGAAATCGTCCAAGATAATTAGCTTATGTATCGTATTATAATTTTATCCGGCCTATTAATTTTAGGTTTGCAATCTTATTCGCAAAATGATGTAGATGCTATTCGTTATTCACGTTATGGTGTTAACGGAACTTCACGCTTTATGGGACTGGGTGGGGCTTTTGGCGCACTTGGTGCCGACCTTAGCTGTGCCGCATACAATCCTGCCGGTTTGGCGCTTTACAGAAAAGGCGAAATTACTTTTTCGGGCGGTTTAAGAACAACCAATAACGAAGGTATTATAAATTCAAAATCATCCAACGTTTCAAACGCCGGTTTTGTATTTAATAATTTTGGGATCCTTGGTGGCTGGGAAGCCAAGAATGATAAAGAGAGTAGAAATATTATCTCTTTTACAAATTCTCAAACCCAAAATTTTTTGAGTAAAACCAGAATGTCTTCTTACACCAATAACAGCTCTATTGTAAAAGACATGCTTAATATTGCAAACACGTCCGGCACCACTTTAAATAGTTTTTATGAAGATCTGGGATATCAAACCTATTTAATGGATTATGATACTATTAATAAAAAATATACTTCCTTGGTGGATACAAAGCGTTCGGTAAAGCAAACCCGCGATATTGTAACATCAGGTAAAGTAAATGAGTTAAATTTTTCTTATGCTTATGCTTATAAAGATGAATTTTATTTTGGGGTAAGTCTTGGATTACCGCGCTTAGAGTATACTTCAACTACAACGCACAGCGAAGCAGATGATAAAGACAGTATGCGAATTAATTATACAAACTCAAATACTTATACGAGTACGTATCTTGAAGAGCCTTCTAATCTTCATTATAACCCTTATTATCAATTGCGTGGATTTAATAGCTTAACTTATACCGAATATTTTAAAACAAAAGGTAGTGGTGTTAATTTAAAAATTGGTGGTATTGCGCGTCTAAATGACAATGTACGTTTAGGGCTTTATTATCATACACCAACTATTTATACTTTAAAAGATGAATACTATAATTCAATGACCGCAGTATTTGATGGAGATATTGCCAATCCCAAAAACTGGAAGGATCCAAAAGAAGGCGGTTACTTTAATTACAAAATTATTACACCTTCGCGTATAAGTGCTAACGCGGCTATAATTGTTGGTAAGCTGGCAGCTATTGGTATTGATTACGAAATAGTAAATTATAAGAACGCATCTTTAAGCAGTGGTGAAATAGCCGATTTTGCAGGTGTTAATTCAGTAATCAAAAACAAATACACGCCCGGTCATAACGTAAGAATAGGCACTGAGTTTAACATTAAACCGGTAATGCTTCGCGTAGGTTATAACATGCAGGGCAGTCCGTTTGGTGATGTATTTACCGGTAGTTTTGTAAGGAATTCGTTTTCGGTTGGTGCCGGATTCAGAACCAGGAACAATTTATATTTTGACTTTGTATGGGTAAAAACGGTGAGTAACGAAGATTATTATTTCTTCAACACCCTTCCGCAAAAAGCAACTATAAAATACAATGCTACCAACGTTTCTGCTACAGTTGGAATTAAATTTTAATTTTTTATAGTATTGCTGTTTTTTTGAGCAATAATCTTTACATTTAAATTCTTAATATTTAATAGAATTTATTATGGGTAAAAAGATACTTGCTAATGATGGCATTGATGCTGCCGGAAAAGCTTTGCTTGAAAAAGAAGGATTTACTGTTATTACTGAAAAAGTAGAGCAGGAAAATATTGCAAAAGAGATTAATGACAAAGGCTACTCGGCTATTACGGTTCGCAGTGCTTCTAAAGTAAGAAAAGATATTATTGATGCTTGTCCCAACCTTAAGGTAATTGCCCGTGGTGGAGTTGGTATGGATAATATTGATGTGGATTACGCAAGATCAAAAGGTATTAACGTTATAAATACACCGGCCGCCTCAAGTAACTCAGTGGCCGAACTGGTATTCGCCCATTTGTTCTGTTCTGTTCGTTTTTTATACGACAGTAACCGCCAGATGCCAAATAGCGGTGAAGATAAATTTGATGAGCTTAAAAAGAAATATGCTAAAGGTATTGAGCTAAGAGGCAAAACCATGGGTATTGTTGGTTTTGGAAGGATAGGGCAAACCGTTGCTAAAATGGCTTTAGGTTTAGGAATGAAGGTTTTAGCCTTTGATCCTTTTGTTACTGATGCTACTATTGATATTGATATTAACGGGAATGAAAAAGCGGCCTCCGTAAGTATCAAAACCGTTGGTATGGATAAGGTTATTCAAAATTCAGATTATATTACATTTCACGTACCGGGCGGAAAATTAATTACCCGTCACGAAATAGCATCTATGAAAAACGGTGTAATATTGGTGAATACAGCCCGAGGTGGTGTTATTAACGAAGACGATCTTTTAGAAGCGTTGAATAGCGGTAAAGTGGCGCATGCAGGTTTAGATGTTTTTGAGAACGAACCTCGCCCTTCGATAGCAATTTTAAAACACCCAAAAATTTCGTTAACGCCACACATTGGTGCAGCTACAAACGAAGCACAGGAGCGCATTGGTATTGAATTAGCAGAAAAATTAATTGAAGCGTTAAAATAGTGATAAGTGATTAGTTAATAGTGATTAGGCAGTTCTTCTTATCACTAGCCACTAGTCCCTATTCACTAATAACTATTAACTAAATATGGCAACAGTTCTTCCTTTTAAAGGCTTAAGGCCAACTAACGATAAAGTTCACTTGGTGGCTTCGCGTAGTGTTGATGGATATAATCCTTCTGAACTAAAAGATAAATTAGCAGGTAATCCTTTTACTTTTTTGCATGTTATCAATCCCGATTTTGATGATGGTGTAAAAACCAAGCCGGGCTCCAAAGAGCGATTAATAAAGGTAAAGCGTCGTTTTAAATCTTTCATTAAAGAAAAGATCTTTCAACGTGATGAAAAACCTGCGTATTATATTTATCGCCAGGTAAAAAACAATATTGAGTTTATTGGCATTATTGGCTGCACAAGTATTGATGATTATATGAATGGTGTGATCAAAATTCATGAGCAAACCATTACGCAGCGCGAAGAAAAATTAAAAGATTATTTAGAAGTATGCGAGTTTAATGCAGAGCCTGTTTTGTTTTGTTATCCGAATGATAAAGAATTGGATAATTTAATTTCAAGTATCTCTAAAGCTATGCCGCATTACGATTTTACAACCACCGATAAAGTGCGGCATACCTTATGGGTATTAAGCGATACAAAAAATGTGGATCTTGTTTCTAAACGTTTTGCTTCGATCCCTTCTATTTATATTGCTGACGGCCATCATCGTTCGGCATCATCAGCTTTGTTAGGGAATATAAAACGTAAAGCAAAAAAGGATTATACAGGTAAAGAAGCCTTTAATTATTATTTAGGAGTTTTCTTTTCTGAAACGCAATTAAAGATCTATGATTATAACCGTGTTGTAAAAGATCTTAATAATTTAACACCGGCGGAGCTCGTAAAAAAATTAGGCGATAAATTTGAGGTAAAAGAAATTAAGCAGGAAATATATAAACCTGAAAGAAAGCACGAGATAAGCATGTACATTGATAACAAATGGTACTCGCTTATTTGTAAAAAAGGAACGTATAAC
>JACDED010000122.1 GCA_013816615.1 Bacteroidota bacterium | reverse complement strand
ACCCTACAGGTCTTGCAGATATTGAAGGCCGTTCGGAAGAAGAACGCTACACGGAGCTTGAAGCCTGGGCCAGGGAACATTTTGGTATTGAAGAGATACATTACCGTTGGTCAGGCCAGGTGATGGAGCCAATGGATGGCCTTGCATTTATTGGAAGGAACCCATTTGATAAAAACAATGTTTATATAGTTACAGGCGACTCCGGAAATGGAATGACACATTGTACCATTGCCGCTATGCTTATTGATGATCTTATTAATGAGCGTGAAAATAAATTTGAAGATCTATATGATCCATCGCGATTTAAATTATTTAGCGGGGCAGGCAAAACCTTTTTTAAAGAGTTTGTTGGCGGATTCACTAATTATTTTAAAGTAAAGAAAAAAGATTCAATAAAAGAAAATGAACTGGAAAGTATAAATAAGAACGAAGGAAAAGTAATTGAGATAGAAGGGAAGAAGTACGGTGTGTTTTGTGATGAAACAAATGAATTACATTTTGTAAGTGCAGATTGTACACATTTAAAATGTACTGTAAGATGGAACAATGACGAAAAAAGCTGGGATTGCCCATGCCATGGAAGTCGGTTCACTCACGAAGGAAAAATATTAAACGGCCCTGCAATTACGGATCTGGCATACCATAAAGAAGTTAAACCGGTTAATGGCATGATTTTTATTGATAAAGAGAATAAAAAATAAATAACATGAGCTATTTTTCAAAACGATTAGTTATTCATCCGGAGGATAAAAATGACCTGGCTTACTGGACCAAAAAATGGGGTGTGAACGTAAAACAGATCAATGAAGCCATCATTGAAACCGGTAGCATAAATCGGGAAATTGTTAAAAATACGCTTATAAAAAAAGGTCAAATATGGACCTTATCCTTTTGGATCCATAAACTTTTTAAGAACCCAATGAGGCTATAATTCCCCGCAAAAAATTCCCCAAATTCCTCAATTGAGGAGTTGTCGCCGCACTGTTAAAAAATGAAATCCAGTGATAGCAAGGCTTTAAATTTGGTACAATTTTAGTAATATAATTAATTAAGTTTGGGTAATTAGTCACTGCCTTTTTAAAACACAACTTATACATATACACATTTTCCAAACTAACCTCCTTAAACGGACCAATTACCCTAAAATAAAAAAGATCTTTCAACCAGAAAGATCTTTTTTATTTTATATAGTTTAATAGTATTCTTAAATATGAGCAATAAAAAAAGGCAGATCGATCAGATCTGCCTTTTTTAATATTGATATTTATATTAGATGATTCGTAATAACCAAAGTATAAGTAAAACTAAAAAGATTACAGCAAGCACATGTATTGCACCGCCCAGGCCAAAACCACCAAAAAGTAATCCCAGTAAATATAATAAAAGAACAACAACAATAATTATCCATAATAAGCTCAAAGCCTCACCATCGCTACGCGCGCTTAATTTATTTTTTATTTCCTGGGTATAGAATTTAGAAGGCATTAGCTTCTCTAATTGCTTTACTTTATAATGCTTTTTGTTTAAAGCAGGAGCTGAAGTAGTTTTAGCGCTATTTTTTACAGAAGAACTATTTTCAGTTGGTTTTGATACTGATGCAGATAATAAAGGAGCATTTTTATCTTCAGCTGTAATTTGCGTTTTTGGTTTTACAACAATAGCTTCAGCAGCTTCGTTTATTTCAGGTTTAACTGAAGTAGGGGCCTGTTGATCTTTTACATTATGTTTTTTGTGTGAATGACTAACATAATAGCCTTTATTATATTTTCTTTTTGTGATTGATAACTTATTACTACATGACGAAAAGATAAAGCTTGTAATAATAGTTAAAATAATAATTCGTAATACATTTTTCATAGTTGGGTTTTTTATAGGTTTATAATTTTTAATAGTTATTTTTTCTCAAACAATAACTGACAATTATTGCAAAAGAAACTTATCTTATAATTTTTACCAGTGTGATTTAAAAAGATCTTGGTGCTACAACGCGGACATTTAGCTTTTTTATTAAAAAAAAGATTTTGTCCGATCTTGGAGATCTTTTGTTCCTGATTTTTTATTAGAATAGATATAATTTCCTGCATAATATATTTATTGATTGTTTGTAATAACCACTGTATTGGTTCAAATGGTGTGCCAATCAGTATCTATTGTTTCAAAAAGGAAGGAGGAGATGGCTTATTAAAATAGTTGCATTATCCCGAGCAATTTCTTTTAGTAATTCCATCCCCTCCCTATATGTTGAGTGAAAGATACTTTACTATTGTGAACTGCGTGCCAATAAAAAAAGAATAATTTTTTGAGATAGTGAGAATTTTATTTCCCCTCTTTGAGGCCTTAAATGCTCAAATACCAAAACAGGGATATTACTTAAAGTGAAATTATTTTGACTTTTTATGGCAACCTGTTTGCAGTAGTATTACATAAAAATGCTAAAATGAAAAAAATAATATATACCATTAGTACTGTCTACCTTTTTAATAGTATCCTGTTCTGAAGAAAAAAAATTGATCAGGAAAGCGAGTAATGCTGTAGATGTTTATGACTATGATAAGGCCATTTCGTATTACGACCAGGTATTGGCAAAAGATAGTAATAACTTTGCTGCAAATGCAGGTAAAGGAGTAGTGTTATCTGAATACATGTCAAAATATGATAAAGCGATCCCTTATTTAGAAAGGGCAAATAAAAAAAGCCCCGGTAAAACTTCAGCGAAAATAAATAACGATTTGGGGAAAAGTTATCACTATATCGGGAATTATCCTCGCGCTTTATATTTTTATGGAAAATCTGCGGCAGATAACAAAGAAGGTAATCCTGATTATGATATTCTTTTATCAAAAAGAATTGCTGACTGCAAATTCGCAATGGAAAATCAGGAAGTTGCTCCACATGAATTGCAATCTGTAAAAAATGTAGGTTCTGCTATTAATACAGATATGCCTGAGTATGGCCCTATTTACACAAATGGAAAATTAATTTTCACTTCAAAACGAAAAGATACTCCGAAAGAAAAAAAGAATGGTTTAGATAGAAGATATTTTGAAAGCATGTACATATCTAGTGTAAACAATGGATCTTTCTCTTCACCTCGTAGATTTACTTTACCGGATAAAGGAAAAGATTCGAAATTTCATAAAGGAGGAGAATCAGCCGTATCTATTTCACAGATGGTAAAACATTATATATTTTTAAAGGAGGAAAATTGTATGAAGCGGATATGAACGATTCAACAAAAAACGAAAAAAAATTAAGTAACAATATCAACTTCTCGCCATTACAAGGACATGCTTTTATTTCAAACGATGGCAAAATGCTATTATTTACAGCCGAATCACAAAATGGAAGAGGTGGAACTGATATTTATAAATCTCTTAAACAAGAAAATGGCGAATGGTCTGATCCATCATTATTACCTTATAACATTAATACAGATTATAATGAAGATGCACCGTTCTTAACTGAAGATGGAACTTTATTTTTTGCTTCTAACGGTCATCCCGGTTATGGTGGTTATGATGTTTACAAAACCCATATGGAAAATGGACAATGGACCGATCCTGTAAATTTAGGTCAGCCAATTAATACACCTGGTGATGATATTTATATGGCACTTAAACCAAACAGTTCTTATGGATATTATTCTTCAAGCAGAAAAGGTGGTTATGGCGATATGGATATTTATAATGTACACTACGTATCTACAGAAATACCAAAATGTAAAACGATTGATACTTTATTTGTAATAAATGCAACACCAAATATTGAAAGTCAATTATCTTATACTTTTTCAGTAAATGTTCCTGAACAGTATAAAAATAATGTAAGATCAATTAGCTGGTCAGTAAATGAAGAAGCTTTAGCGCAAACATCAAATGAGATTGCATATACTTTTCCGGGAAACAGCAATTACAAAGTAACTGCAAAAGCAGTTGTGTATTGTGATACTTGCCCAACCTTAGTAGCGATGTGTGCTGAAAGAGAAATTATAATTGGCCAAAATATTTTAGTTGCAAATACAGAGCCTGTAAACGATGGCAAAATAAATGAAACGCCAAAAAAATCTACAGTTAATACTACAAAAGGTGAATTAACGGATAGTCAGCTTCAGGCTTTAGGCTGGAATACTACACCGGATTATTTTGATTATAATAAATATGATCTTAGAGCGGAAGCAAAAAATATCTTAGATCAAAATATCAGCGTATTAAAAAATAATCGTGATCTTACTTTGGAAATAATGGGTTATGCCGATTCAAGAGGTTCAAATGAGTATAACAAAATTTTATCTGCAAAACGTGCTAATTCAGTAAAACGATATTATCTTGAAAATGGAATCTCTAAAAAACGCATTACAGCAACTATTGCTTATGGTGAAACTATGATAGAGAATGGATGTGTGGATAATGTTGAATGTTCAGAATCACAACATCAAATGAATCGTAAGGTTGATTTTAAAGTGTCGGGTAATCCTAAATTAATTACAAGCCTGAGTTTTAAAGAATAACGTGTGGTATGAAGTTGGATATATAATATTGAAATAAAATTAAAACCAAAAAATATGAAAATGAATACTATTACAAAAACAATAAGCTCTTTGCTTTTTCTTTTTACTGGATTAAGTTATGGATATTCACAAAGTCTTATATCAAATGCAGGCATGGATGCTAAATGCATTCCAACTGGTTACGGTCAAATCATCAAAACTGAAAGCTGGTCTAACGCAAATGGTGGAACAGTTGATCTTTACGATAAAACAAAATCATCTAAATGTCATAAACCAAATGCTATTCCTGAAAATTACATGGGATATCAACCTGCCTCTTCAAGTGGGCAAAATTACGCAGGTATTATTGCTTATTATGATGATGGTGCAAATAATACTGCCGATAGTGCATTGAATGCAAGATTAGGATTAAAAGATGGCTACAAAAAATACTCAGAGTATTTACAAGGTGAGTTTGCCGAGCCAATGATTGCGGGGAAAACTTACCAGGTTTCTTTTAAAGTAAGTTTGGCAAATAAAAGTGGAAGAGCAGTTTCTTGTTTAGGTGCATTATTAACAGCAAATAAGGTTGAGCAAAAATCGAATTCATTCTTAACACAAAAACCGCAATTTATTTCTCACAGAGTTATTTCTGATACATCTAACTGGGTAACCATGTATGGGGCATATATTGCTGAAGGTGGTGAAAAGTTTATTACTATAGGTTGTTTTAAAGATGAAATGTTTACAGCGGTAAAAACAGTTGGTCCGATGCAAATGGATTCGCGAAAAGCATATTATTATATCGCTGATGCAGCTGTAACGCCTTATATTGCTAAACCAGATCTGGATGCTATTGTTTTTGGTGTTGATTATGTGGAGTTAATGGATCTTCGCTTTGAATTAGCGAGTGCTTCAATTGACCCAAAATATTATAATGAGTTGAATGAGGTAGCTTCATGGATGAATAAACATCCCGAAATGACCTATTTTGTTGCAGGTTATACGGATCAAACAGGCACTGATGCGATCAATGATCCATTATCTGTAAACAGAGCTAATTCGGTAAAAAAATACTTAGTAAGCAAAGGCGTGAAAGAAAGTAATCTTGTTACAGAAGGTTTTGGAAGCAGTAACCCGATAGTAGATAAAACAAAAAGCCGTCGTAACAGACGTGTAGAAATTTATTTATATTCGGCAAATACAGTTTCAAAATCGTAATAACAAATTATAATAAAGCAAAAGGCGTTTAGGTTTTTCCTAAACGCCTTTTTTTATTGCTTTTAAATAAGATTAATGATCAATTGGTTAAAAGGGGTGTAGAGCTAACAGGTAGTGAAACAATAAATGTAGAACCTTCGTTTACCTTACTAAGAGCGGAAATAAAGCCATTGTGTTGCTCGGTTATTTTTTTACATATTGCTAAACCAATACCTGTACCTTCAAATTCATTATTAAAATGTAAGCGTTTAAAGATACTGAAGATCTGTTCCGAATCTTTTTGATCAAAGCCAATTCCATTATCAGTTACATGAATACGGTAATATTTTTCTTTCACATCTCTTTCATTCTTATTTCTTTCAAAACTAATTTCAGAACTAATGCGAATAATTGGCTTTGTATTTTTTTTAGAATATTTTAATGAATTGCTAATAAGGTTTTGAAATAATGAACGCATTAAAACAGGGTTAATGATCAAAGAAGGTAATTTTTCTACCAGGATCTTTGCTTCTTTTTCTTTAATACCCATATCCATTTCAGAGATCACGTCGTTAACTAATGTGTTTAAATTTGTCTCTACAAATGAATCTTTATCAGCAACAATTTTTGATAAGGCTAAAATATCTTTAATAAGTGCGCGCATACGCTCTGCCGCGCTTTGTATACGGTTAATATACATATCTGCTTCTTCATCCAGTTTACCTGTATACTTAGATGATAAGCGATCACTGAAAGTAATTATTTTACGTAGGGGTTCTTGTAGATCGTGTGAGGCCATAAATGCAAAACGGTCTAATTCTTTATTGGCAGATTCAAGACGTTCTATATTTTGTAATAATCTATGGTTGAGCTCGTGTACTTTTTCTTCAGAAGCTTTTCTTTCACTAATTTCAGATTCTAAACTTTTATTGATGTTCTTTAATGTTTGCTCCTGCATTAAAAGTTTGTGATTCTTTTTGTAAAGATCTACAAACACACTTACTTTAGCTTTCAGTAATTCAGGATTAATGGGTTTGTAAATATAATCTACTGCACCACTTTGATAACCTTTAAAAACATTTTCATCACCAAAATTGTTTGCTGTAATAAAAATAATGGGAATGTGCTTTAACTTTTCACGTTCATAAATAAGCTCTGCTGTTTCAAAACCATTAAGGTTTGGCATTTTTACATCCATTAATATTATAGCAAAATCAAATTCTGTCAATAATATTTTTAATGCCTGCCTTCCCGAATTTGCTTTTACAAAACTATAACCGTCTGTGCCAAGAATTGCTTCAATGGACATAAGATTATCTTCTCTATCATCAACTAGTAATATTTTTGGAGGCATAATTTCTATTTAATATTTTCAAATCTTTTTGTTTGATGAGAAAGGCTCAGTTTCAAGGCTTGCGTAGCAAAAAAATTGTGACGTTTACTCAAAGGTAAATTAGCAATGTTTTTGCAAGCGTAACGCAGAAAATGAGCTTTTCGCGCAAACATTATTTATAAAACCAGATTCGCATTAGAGATAATAGTTGGTCAATTTTTAAAGGTTTTGTAATATAATCCGATGCTCCGGCTTCAATACATTTTTGCCTGTCTCCTTTCATCGCTTTTGCCGTTACTGCAATTATTGGCAAGGTACTATTTTTATGCTCACGACGGATCTTTTGAGTGGTTTCATAACCATCCATTTCCGGCATCATAATATCCATAAGCACCATGTCAATTTTCGGGTTCTCGTTTAAGATATTAATGGCTTCTTTTCCTGATTCAGCTGTAATAGCGTTAATATTCAAACGTTCAAATACAGTAGTTAAAGCAAATAAATTACGTACGTCATCATCCACAACCAAAATATTTTTGCCGGTAAGAATATCTTCTTTCATCCTGATATTCTCGATAATTTTCTTTTTCTCAGGCTCTAATTCTTTATGGTTGATATGTAAATGTAAAACTGTTTCTTCCAATAAATACTCAATAGAATTTACACCTTTTGCCACAACTGTATTAGAGTTGTTGTTTACCTGGTGTAATTCACCTTGCGTAAAATCTTTAGCAGAGTAGAGGATAACAGGTGTCATTTTCTTTTTAACTTCTGTTACTTTTTGCAATAATTCCGGTCCGGCAATGTCCGGTAAAGTATAATCCAGAATTATACAATCATAATCATTGCTGCTAATTAACTTAAGTGCTTTTTTTCCGGTAGAAGCAATTGTCACTTCAATTTTTTCACCTTGTATTACTTTAGCTATCTGTGAAGAATCTATTTCATTATCCTCAACAACTAAAATGCGATTAGCTTCTTTTTTGCTGAATGAAAGAATATCTATAAACAGTTCATCAATTGCTTCATTCTCTAATGGTTTTAACAAGAAACTTCTTGCCCCGCGTTTCAGTGCTAAATTTCTGTTCTCTTCACCTGAGATCAAATGAATGGGAATGTGTCTGTAGCTAAGATCATTTCTTATAAGATCAAGTACTTTCCAACCACTTGTATCCGGTAATTTTACATCAAGTGTAATAGCAGCTGGCATAAAACGGTTAATAAAATCAAACACTTCAATATAACTGATGGCAACAATTGCCTTCATGCCATTTGTATGAGCTTTATCAATAAGTATTTTTCCGAAACGAAGATCATCTTCTACAACTAACACAACTTTATCGCCGGGTTGAATGTTGTGCCTGTCATCACCCGTCTCGTTGATCATCTCATTTACAATGTTCAGTTTCTTTACATCTTCTGTTGCAATGTTTAATGAGTTTAATAATTTGTCCAGATTTTGATTATCATCTGCTAACTGTAATTGTTTGTAAGCCGGATTAGATAATGTTTCAAGTGTAACTATGCCCTGAACATTTTCTACCGGGAGATATAATGTAAACGTACTTCCTCTGCCAGGTAAGCTTTCCAGTTCAATTGTTCCACCTAATAATTCGGCTAAACCACGACTAATAGATAAACCTAAACCTGTTCCGCCATATTTACGTGATGTTGAACCCTCAGCTTGCTGGAAGGCTTCAAAAATAATATTTTGTTTTTCCTGCGGAATACCAATACCAGTATCAATAATAGAGAATGCTACTACTTTTTTAGCATTGTCAAGACTGGCCATCATACCTGTTTTCCAGCCTCTGCCTTCGGTGATACGTAATTTAACTTCCCCTTTCTCTGTAAATTTAAACGAGTTTGATAATAGATTTTTTAAGATCTGGTTCAAACGTTGAAGATCGGTTTCCATCAGGTCAGGAAGTGCGCTTTCGGTTTCAATAGAGAATTTAAGCTGCTTGGCTTCTGAAATTGGTTTGAAAGTGGTTTCCACAAATGCTGCAATTTCTGTAAAGCGTACAGTTGAGAAATTTGCTGAAATAAATCCTGATTCGATCTTCGATAGATCGAGAATATCGTTGATCAATTGAATTAAGTCATCACCACACGAGTGAATTGTTTTTGCATAACGTACTTGTTTATCATTCAAGTTTCCTTCTGCGTTTTCGTACAATTGTTGCGCAAGAATTAATAATGAGTTTAAAGGTGTACGTAACTCGTGCGACATATTGGCTAAGAACTCTGATTTGTATTTAGAAGTTAAAGTTAATTGCTCTGCTTTTTCTTCTAATGAACGACGGGCTTCTTCTACTTCTTTGTTTTTTGCTTCCACCTCGTCTTTTTGTTTTACAAGTAATAATGCTTTATCCTGTAATTCATCATTTGTTCTTCTTAACTCTTCTTGTTGAATTTTTAACTCACCTGCTAATGATTGCGATTGCGCTAATAATTCTTCTGTTCTTGAGTTAGTTTCGATTGTGTTCAATACGATACCAATACTCTCGGTTAGCTGACTTAAGAAATCCAGGTGAGTTACACTAAATGTATCTAACGATGCCAATTCGATAACTGCTTTCACATCGTTCTCAAATAACACCGGTAAAATAATTAAGTTAATTGGTTTCGTTTTTCCTAACGATGAATTAATTTTAATATAATCGGCCGGTACGTTATTTAATAATATCCTTTCTTTCTCAAAAGCACATTGGCCTACAAGGCCTTCGCCAATAGCAAATTCAATAGGAATGTTTTTTTGTGGTTTGTATGCATAAGAAGCAAATAATTTTAATTTAGCACTTTGAGTTTCTTCATCACCTTTTAAAATATAGAAGGCGCCATAATGTGCAGTTACAACTTGTGCTAATTCAGAAAGGATACGTTGTGTTACTGTATTAAGATCTTTTTGACCTTGTAACATTTGCGTGAACTTAGCAAGATTTGATTTTAACCAATCTTGTTCCTGGTTACGTAATGTTGTTTCGCGTAAGTTAGCGATCATTTGATTGATCGTATCTTTTAACGCTTCCACTTCACCTTTTGCATCCACACGAATGTTACGTGTTAAATCTCCTTTTGTTACAGCAGATGCCACTTCAGAAATAGAACGTACCTGTGTAGTTAAATTTTCCGCTAATTGATTTACGTTCTCAGTTAAGTTTTTCCAGATACCTGAAGCGCCTGGTACACTTGCTTGTCCACCCAAACGACCTTCAACACCTACCTCACGCGCAACGTTTGTTACCTGATCAGCAAACACCGCTAATGTATCGATCATCTCGTTGATCGTTTCAGTTAACTGGGCAACTTCACCTTTTGCATCAATAGATAATTTTTGACGTAAGTTTCCGGTGGCCACAGATGTTACAACTTTTGCTATACCACGTACCTGTGATGTTAAGTTAGAACCCATCATGTTCACAGAATCTGTAAGATCTTTCCATGTACCTGCAACACCTTTTACTTCTGCTTGTCCGCCTAATTTTCCTTCTGTTCCTACTTCTCTTGCTACACGTGTTACTTCAAAGGCGAATGAGTTTAATTGTTCCACCATTGTGTTGATGGTATTTTTGAGATCAAGAATTTCTCCTTTTACATCAATAGCAACCGTTTTAGATAAATTACCCGATGCTACCGCTTTTGTTACTTCTGCAATGTTACGTACTTGTGCCGTTAGGTTAGAAGTCATTTGATTTACAGAGTCAGTAAGATCTTTCCATGTTCCTGCAACACCCGGTACGAAAGCTTGTCCGCCCAGTTTACCATCCGTTCCAACTTCACGGGCCACGCGCGTTACTTCAGAAGCAAACGCACGTAACTGATCCACCATTGTATTTAATGTTTCTTTTAACTGTAAGATCTCTCCACGAACGTCAACCGTAATTTTTTTAGACATATCACCATTGGCCACCGCAATTGCCACTTCGGCAATGTTACGTACTTGCGATGTTAAGTTACCTGCCATTTGATTTACTGAGTCGGTAAGATCTTTCCATGTTCCGGCAACGCCGGGTACGTTAGCTTGTCCACCCAATTTTCCTTCCGTTCCAACTTCCCTTGCAACACGCGTTACTTCTGATGCGAAGCCGCGTAATTGATCCACCATTGTGTTGATCGTATTTTTTAATTCTAAGATCTCGCCCTTAACGTCCACACCAATTTTACGACTTAAGTCACCATTTGCCACCGCAGTTGTTACCTCTGCAATGTTACGCACTTGTGATGTTAAGTTAGATGCCATTTTATTTACCGAATCAGTAAGATCTTTCCATGTTCCACCAACACCCGGTACGTCGGCTTGCCCGCCTAATTTACCTTCACTACCAACCTCACGGGCTACACGTGTTACCTCTGAACCAAAAGAGTTCAGTTGATCCACCATTGTATTGATGGTATTTTTTAATTCGAGAATTTCTCCTTTAACATCCACAGTAATTTTACGACTTAAGTCACCTTTAGCCACTGCTGTTGTTACCTCTGCAATGTTACGTACCTGCGCCGTTAAGTTAGAACCCATTTGATTCACAGAATCTGTAAGATCTTTCCATACACCCCCAACACCTTCCACCGTTGCTTGGCCGCCTAATTTACCTTCACTACCAACCTCACGGGCTACACGTGTTACCTCTGATGCAAATGAATTTAATTGATCCACCATCGTATTGATAGTTTTTTTCAATTCTAAAATTTCTCCTTTAACGTCTACAGTAATTTTACGACTTAGGTCACCTTTAGCCACCGCAGTTGTTACCTCTGCAATGTTACGTACCTGTGCAGTTAAGTTAGAACCCATTTGATTTACAGAGTCAGTAAGATCTTTCCATACACCACCAACACCTTTTACTGCTGCTTGTCCGCCTAATTTACCTTCGCTACCAACTTCACGTGCAACACGCGTTACTTCGGAAGCGAAGGAGTTCAGTTGATCCACCATTGTATTGATGGTATTTTTTAATTCTAAGATCTCACCTTTTACGTCAACAGTAATTTTACGACTTAAGTCACCTTTGGCAACCGCAGTTGTTACCTCTGCAATGTTACGTACCTGTGCTGTTAAATTAGAACCCATTTGATTTACAGAGTCAGTAAGATCTTTCCATACACCACCAACTCCTTCTACCGTTGCTTGCCCGCCTAATTTTCCTTCACTACCAACTTCACGTGCCACACGTGTTACCTCTGAACCAAAAGAGTTCAGCTGATCCACCATTGTATTAATTGTATTTTTTAATTCTAAGATCTCACCTTTCACATCCACAGTAATCTTACGACTTAAGTCACCTTTAGCCACTGCAGTTGTTACCTCTGCAATGTTACGTACCTGAGAAGTTAAATTAGAGCCCATTTGATTTACAGAATCTGTAAGATCTTTCCATGTACCTGCAACACCTTTTACCTGTGCCTGTCCACCCAATTTTCCTTCAGTACCCACTTCAAGTGCTACACGTGTTACTTCAGACGAGAAAGAGTTCAGCTGATCCACCATTGTGTTGATCGTATTTTTTAATTCGAGAATTTCTCCTTTAACGTCAACTGTAATTTTTTTAGATAAGTCACCTTTAGCAACCGCTGTTGTTACCTCTGCAATGTTACGTACTTGTGCTGTTAAGTTAGAACCCATTTGATTTACCGAATCGGTAAGATCTTTCCACACACCAGCAACACCTTTTACTTTTGCCTGGCCTCCTAGTTTTCCTTCAGAACCTACCTCACGGGCCACACGCGTTACCTCCATCGAGAAGAGGTTTAACTGTTTCACCATGTCATTTACCTCTTTGGCAATACGCGCAAACTCACCTTGTAAAGAGTGATCTCCTATCTTTTCAGACATCTGTTGTGATAGATTTCCTTTTGCTACCGAACTAATTACGTGGGCGATCTCAATGGTTGGATGCACAAGATCGGAAATAAGTGTGTTCAATGAATCGATCCCTGTTCTCCATGAACCACTGGTAACAGGCACTTCAATACGTTGCGTTAATTTACCTTGTTTACCGATCGTGTTGCCGGCTTTAGTAAATTCAAGCATCATTTTTTCATTTAAGCCAATGATATCGTTAAGTGTATCGCATATTTTTCCGCTTAAACCAATATTGTCAATTGGCATACGCGCTGTAAAATTACCGTTCTTTACTTCGGAAAGAACTTTTAAAAGTTCTTTCTTATCGAGTGTGCCGGAGAGCTGATCAATAGGATCGATCTTTATATCGGAAATTTTTATTTTTTTTGTTTTTGCTTTTTCCATCACGGCAATAGCTTTATCATGATATCCGTTTCCATTTGCAGATCCATTGCCGTTGGTAGCTTTTCCATTAGTAGGTTTTTCTACTTTTGTTTTTTTGTTGCTCATAATTTTTTGATTAAAAAATTAGTTGTCACCCTTTTTTAAATTGCATTTAAAATATGCAGTTTTGTGACAAACAAAGCAATTAAAATATCTCATATTTCCCAAATAAATCTCAATAAAATTAAGGGTTTGAGTTAAAATTGTAGAATAAATTACTCATTCAAAATTGGCTTGGTTTTTGTACAAGTGCCTTTTTCTAAAAAAGGCTTTTTTCCACATGTTGTTTTAATGAGGCATTTTGGGGAATTTATTTCTTGAAAAAATAATAGTTTGCAGTTAAATATGTGATTTTACTGCGTTTATATTTTGGCACAATTATTCCAACTATTAAATAGATAAACATTAATTAAAAACAAAAGTTATGGAACCATTTAAAAAATCAGATATGACCACTATGGTAGGATGTATGAACAAACTACAAGCGGATGGTTACACAGAAAATTTTGTTGCTAAAGAAAAGGGCTTAGAAGCTCCATCAACGCAAAAAATTTACATTCCAGAACAAATTAAGATTGCAAGTTTTTACCGTTTTGAAGGAGAGAGTGATCCTGGAGATAATGCGATCGTATACGCTATTGAAACTAATGATGGTATTAAAGGAATGCTTGTAGATTCTTATGGCGGACCTTATGCAAATCGTAAAATTTCCCAATTTATTACCGAAGTAG
>JACDED010000121.1 GCA_013816615.1 Bacteroidota bacterium | reverse complement strand
GAACCTATTAACTTATTATACGTTAATGTAAGAATAACCCTAACAGAATAATCTTTATTAGCAAGCAACGATGTAGATGCGCTGCCAATAGAAGTTATTTCTTTATCAATACCAAGTATTACCCTGTTCTTATAACTAAAATCAAAAAATCCGGTTGGTGTTTGTAATGAAGTTAATAGGTTAACAGCCGCAATTTTATCATCCTGCAATAAAAGCTGGTTGTTACCTGCTGAGTAATTACTCAGGTACATTCTGTTTGAGCCTTTTTCATGAGCCGCAAAAGCGCTAAATCCCAATAACAGGTTAAAGATTACGAAGAATGAAATTTTATTTATCATATACTATGAATTTTATTTTACAGTTTGTTTTGTATAACCTTATATCCTGGTTTTTTTTCGCTGATCGAGAACTTTATACGCTTTAAATTTATTTGCAGGCATTATTTTATCATTGAGTTCTTGTATGTAAGCTGTTTTTTCGAGCAGGTATTTATTTGCAATAGTTGTTCTGTAATTTTTATACGCTATCTCCAGGCGTGGTTGGCTTCCTTCTGCTCCATAATCGCCTGTTAAATTCATAGCCATGCGATAATAAAATGAGATCTTATTAATCCTGTTATTTTTTATATCAAGCGTTACCTCAACTTTATCATATTCGCTATATTCTGTATCGCTAAGATCAAGAATGTATTTTCTTTCACCTGTAGCAAGGTTCTTATAGTTTACATCTGAGCACAGATAAAAAATAGAATCGATATTTGCGAAGAACGGATTTACTTCATCCGGTTGGTTATCACCTATCACTATCATTTTATCTTCATGATCAACATTAATAATCATATCGCTTAGGCACAAGGTTTCAAGGTTCAATATCTTTGTGTAATAATCTGTTTTATTTTTAATATAACATCCCGGTTTACCTTCACGAAGCGCAACAGAATTATGATCATCAAAAGCCATATAATAAGTATCTACACTTATTGAGGGGTTTGTATTATAATAATTATGTACTTTTTTAAAATCAATTGCAGCCATTTGTAAAGGCGAAATACTGTAATTACATATTGGGGAGCTGCCAAAAGCAACAGCAAAAAAACATATAAATGCAATTATTAATTTATAATTTTTCATTAGTTGTTTTTTGAGTGGGTTTTAGATTCCTGTATGGTCATAATTCCTTTTTCTGTTTCTTTTTTAACACGTACTAAATTACCTTGCGCATCGTATTCGTAAAAGGTGGCAAAATTATTCGCATCTAATTCTGCAACATATTTTAATGAAACAGGGTGGTATACATACGCCTTCATATTACTGCTGTATGGATGCATCCTGATATCATCAAAATAAGCCGTCTGGCCAGATGTGTTTGCTACTTTTATGTACATATTACCAGCGTAATTATTTGGAATATTGAATGTGTACTCTTCTTTTTGCCAGCCATCAATAATAGACGATCTCTTAACATTTTTAATTACAAATGGTAAGTTAGCAGCATCAAGCACAGTTATATTAGAATTAATATAATTTGTCGGCAATGCAACGTTTGATATTGGATCTTGTTTAACCCAATATGAAATAACATAATCAACTCCCGCAGCTGGTACTATAGCTAAACTCACCGGTGAGAACGGATAAATAAAATCATAATCACCTAAAAGATAATTACAATAGCTTGCATTTGCACCTGTTGCCTGTTGTACCGCACTAACTTTTTTTAGTTACCGAAACATTTTGATTCGTTAAAACCTTTAAGCTGTATTTACCGGTGTGCGAATTTGTACCATCAAGCACCACCTGGCCAAATGTAATATTTGGTACGAAGTTAAAATGGCCTTCTTTATTACAAACAGCCGGATAATAACTATAATCTTCAAAGCCATCAAAAGCTATCTCTCTTAACCTGGCGTTGCTAGCAACGGCCAATGGTAAGCTTTCGTTATAGCCATACAGTGCCGAAGAAAATCTACCCAATGCATCTTTGGTTTCAATTTCAATACCTGATTGATTGTACTTGGTAGTTTCAACTGTATTAGTCCAGCCAATTGTATTTATCGTCCACGGATTTGGGAGCGTTGTTGGAGGAGAATACATAGCAGAAAACGATGTAAAGTAGCCGTCTTTTCTTATATCGGTATTATTAGTAGTTGGTGTTAATGTTTGATTACGCTTGGTTAAATACGTGTAATTAGATTTAGAGCGCCAGTTACCTTTGATTCCCATAACAAAAGGATTTACTTTTTCACCCGGCAATTTACCACATTGAAAACTTAAAGGACCACCACCAGAGCTCGTACAAGTACTTACCAAATTTGTGAAGCAAGATGATGATATCTTAATTTGTGAAGAAAAAAGCAAGGTATAATTAGGTGGATAAAGCTCTTTAATTTGTAATAAACAATCAATTGAATTGCCACTGCAGGAAGATTGAACTGCATTTGGAACTATGCTTAAAACGGTAGCCGCCGGATTTTGTGTATTTGGCGGAAAGGCAGGCGTTGGCATAAACGGCTGAGCTAAAAACTTAATAGCATTAATAAAGGATGGTGTCCACGCAGGCGTAGTTCCAAAATCCAGGGTTACATAACAACGTGGATCGTCAGTCATATAGTAACCTATCAATTGATTATTTGCATTAAATGGAGAAGAAGCTGGGTTTGCAGGAGGACCCGCCCATCCTACTTCAACAGCATTACCGACATAAGGTGGAAATATTCCAGGTAATTGATTATATAAATTTTGAGTTAACATATAATGATAATAATCAGGAGAATATTGTGATGCCGGCGGCCCAGGACTAATACCAATAGAAATAAGCGGTCCAAAGGCTAAAGTTCCCCATTGTCTGTAAATATGATTGCCTTTTTGATAATCGACACCAAGAATATTTGGCGTACTGTTCAAGACCACCGCAGGCCCGCCTGTTGTTGCTGACGTCACATTATTAAAGAAACTGCTCGCATAAGGGCCAGTTGCATTTGGTGCATTGTTTGGATTATTAAAAATCGCAGTAATTGAATTTATCAAATCCAAACCTGTTTGAGTAACGGTAGTACAATTACAATTATTGCCGATATTGGTATTAATAACACCTTTAGGCATTTGCCATGTATCACTGTACACGGTAGAGTTGGCACTTATTACTTTTTTAGAAGCATTAATGCTGATGGCAGAGCCGTAGTTAAGAACACCTCCTGTGTTTGGTAACGGGTTATCGGCGCTGGTAAGAGTAGACATTTCTGTTTGCAATAAATTACGCCTTGCGGAACGTAACACTTTTATATTAACTTTATTGGTAAGTAAATAATTTAAGGTATTGCTATTTCCAAACCTGTCTATTAACCCAATATTACCTCCACTAACTGAGCATACCCAAGCCTTTTCTGAAGCGGTTGCCGAATAAATACCGACTTCATCTCCAATTAAAAAGTAAGAGTTTCCGCTTGGTACAAAAAATGCACCATTAGTTACGTTAAGATCTTTAAACTCAATACCTACATTTTTGTACGCATGGCCCATAAGGTCATAACCCCAATGCGCAGGATATTTTAAGCTATACAGCTCATCGCTGAACTCATTTTTTGTTTTTGTTACTAAAACATCACCTGTTTCAGAATCAAAAGCAAGATTTTCTGTAGCAATGGTTGCTCCATTTTCTTTTACTACAGTTCTTTCTAAAATACCGTATTCATTTACAACCTTTGTTAACACGGCTGATCTGAATCGTGATATCTCTTTATTGTACCTTGGCCATACCGTAGGAAAAACGCCCGGAAAAACGCCTACAAGAAAAGTGGCAAGATTATTTTGCGAACCAACGTTTGTTGTATTTGTTTCTGATTCTCTAAAATCAGCAACAGCATCAAAATCAACACCAATTAATTTTTGATTTACCTTTCCATCATTAGAGATCACATTGCAAAGATTATCTAATTCATTTCTGTTATAACTTGCATCGGTATAAATACTTTTTTGAGTTGGATTGTAATATTGCCCGCCTTTTGTTTTATAATAAAACCAAACTTCTTTTGTTGGTGAAGGGCTAATATTGGCAGAAGGATTTGTATATGCATAATCCAATTCAGCTTTAGGTTTGCCGTGCATATCATTTGTTCTGATAACATAACCCTGCGAAGTATATATATAATCTCTGCTAAATATTTTAAACAAACTACCCAGTGGAGGCCTATGCTGTTTTGGCATTATCTGCGTTTCTTCAGTAACAGTTGGATAATCTTTTGAGGTGTAAAATTGATATTCTTTATAACCATTCTTTTGATTGCTTAATGCATTCGCATTAATAGTACCATCAGCATTTTTAAAAATACTTGTAACTCTTACCTTTTCATAACCCACACTTGGAGAAGGAAAAAATGATTCGCCATATGGGCCCTCTGTAAAATAACGATCGTCAGGTGCCATCATTGTCCATTTATTTTTTCCAAAAATACGCGGTTGTTTCATGGAGTTCTCTTCACTTCCAATCATGGGTTCATAACTGGCAACTCCACTACTTCTTGGGTTTCTATCCTCATCAGTTGTAACGTAAGAATAATCCTGGCCATAATACGAATTGTCTTGTGAGAAACCTCCGGCTGCTGTCATTGTTTGCCAGTTATCATTCAGCTCAACAC
Source organism: Bacteroidota bacterium (assembly GCA_013816615.1). Lineage (GTDB taxonomy): Bacteria > Bacteroidota > Bacteroidia > B-17B0 > Aurantibacillaceae > Aurantibacillus. The sequence continues at coordinate 9,682 of JACDED010000121.1, read as the reverse complement.
GTTTTACCCTGCTGCCACCACCTAATTTAAAACCATTACCGTTGTAAAGGCGAACCATTGATTTGCCAAGTACAAATTGTCTGCAATATTCTTTATCAGCTAATGCTTTGTTCGGATTTTTAAAACCGGTGATCATGGTCTTTAAAGATCCTGCTGCTTCGTTGGCCAATTGTTTTAAGGCTTCTTCAATATCACCCGGGGGCGATGCCTGTTTATCCCAAACAGCTTCGCCATAATTTAATCTGCCAAACTGTATTGCTGCTAATGCAATGGGGTTTATGTGATTATTAGATGCGTCCTGTCTTTTTAACCCTATAGTTTTAAGCTTGAACCAGGCCTGCCCGTTAGGTAAAATTCCATATTGACCCGGAGTTACATCAATATCTGCGTAACCGCTAACGTACTCATAATAATCAACAGGAATACCATTTGGATTTGCCGTTGCTGAATTTCTTAAATTGACCAGGAATTTAAAGAACATTTTTTTTGCGCCTTCATTCAGATCTTTTAAATAATATTTTTGAAATTGTGCAGCAGTTGAACACGCGGTGGTATTAATTCCATCTACAATTAAATATATATTGTTTGTATATGGTTGAGGTGGGCCGCTGGTTTTAGAATATAAGTTTTGTATATTTCCTGTGGCCCACGTAACATCGGCGATGGGTGCAGTTGCTGAAGCGCCCACTACACGAAACATTTGTCCGGCCGGTGTGTTTTGCACAAAGGCGTAATCATCCGACTCATATAAAACGTTTATTTGCCCACCCGTTGGTAATTTTATATTTGTCAGGTGCCAGGCTTGCGCATACTGATCCTCTAAAGTTTTATTTTGTTCGGTATAGGGAAATTCGGAATTACTTACTGAGCTGTTGTTATACGCTTCGTTATTTGTTGCCTGTGGTTTATAATTACCCCAACGGTCGTAAGCTTTAATATCGTATTGTGGATTCGTTGTTGAATATGTAAAATCATAACTATTAAATAGTGCGCGGTTAGATTTTTCGTAAGTAAAATTAATTGACTTAAGTGTTAACTTTCCTGTACCAGTGCTATTTTTAGTTAGTGGGTCGTTAGTGAATGGACATAATGAGTTATCGTAAACAAAATTACATACTTTAAGAGGTACGGGATTTGTTGAACTTAAATATTCAGGTTTAGAATATAATGAGATCTTATCAAGTTGTTGATTTTTCGCACTCGTTTGTAAACCTCCACCATGCTCACCCGTAACACCCAATGCGTCTATTCTATCGCTTATTTGAAATTTTGCAACATAATTTTTTGTTTCTATTTCATCTAAGAACCATAATTCTTTTTCACCATAAGTATAACTGGCAGACTGATCTTGTTGATTTGATTTTGAGCCCTCATTATAATTAGCATAACTACCTGAGTTGGTTACAGGCATACGCCAGTTATAATCAGCAGTACTTCCGGGAGGTTTTTTATAATGAAATTTTGTATAAGTTCCCAGGTCATCATCTGTAGGGCCGTCACCCGTAACATCAACATAATCAACCGAAACAATGGCCGTTAATAAATAACTGTAAGCGTATGCTGGTACCGAGGTTGAATTAAAACTATTATCAATTCCACGTGAATTATTAATTGATGCGTCTGAAGTATTATAAGAAACAAGTCCGCTTGATGCCAGTGTTAATCCCGAACAATTAAAATTGACTTCTTTTTGTTTTTTATTATATGCTGGTAAACCATAAAAGTACCTGTTACCATCGCTATTAAGAACTGAGATCTCACCAATGTGATGTAAGTTCTTATAAACTGTGCCTACAGTAGTTTGTTTTACGTATGCCTTAGCATCGCTACCCAGGCTATTTTTTGCATCTTTAACACCAGGCAATGATGCTGTATAGTAATCTTTTTGAAAACCGATTTTACTCGCTTGCTCGATATTTAGAATAGCAAAATTTTGATTTCTTTTTTCTCGAAATGCTACATTTGTTAAACCAATATTTAAAGCGCTTGAATTCGAGTTGGCGTTTAAATTATCAAATTTAACCAGTTTATTTTCGGCTTTAATAGATGCTGCATTTGAAAATGGCTGACTTAATTGAATTGCATAAGCATCATCTCCTCCCAAGCCCTGATAAAGAAGGTTATTTGAATTGTCGGCTGTTTTTTCTCCAACGGCTCTAAAGTAATAGGTTTCATCGTCTGCCTGAGAGATAGATGTACTTTTTTCTTTATACCTAAATGTATTTAATGCTTTATTGTTATTGGTCCATTTTGTAGTTGTATTTACAACATCTACTATTGTAAAATCAATACCTCCCTTAATTAAATTTCCTGCAGCTAATTCTGCTCCAAGCGAATAGCTATCGGATTGTGTAGCACCATAATTATCAAACACGTGCCCTATATCATGTCTAAAAGGTCTGAACGTACCACCAACACCTTGTCCCGATGCGCTATAAACATCGTAAGTTAAATTTGATACCGGTAAATTTTTTGTAAAACGACTGAACGACCCATCTTTTTCCCTGTTAAAATCCATCATTGCATTACTATTATCCTGTCCTTTTTCTGCGAACATATAACCATAAGCAGGTAAACTTCTTTGGTTGTATGCAACTTTTTGATTTGAATAATAACCTCCTATATTTAAGTTTCCTTCTGCGCCGAATAAAGTAATACCGGTTTTTATGCTTAATGCGACACTATTATTAACCATTGGCATTGTGATGTGTGGAACATACGTTTGTAAACCAAAATTTATTGTTCCTCCTGCCCCGCCACCTCTTGACGAAAGTGTAGTTATCTGAGGCATCAATACTGTCATAGGTCCAATGTCTGTTGGCACCATACTAACTCTTTCAACTGATTTTTGAAAATTGGCAGAAAATGATAATTGTTTTACACCTGCACGAGAATTGAACGTGCCACCAACTTTACCACCACCAGATTTTACTAGGTAATCATCATCCGTTTGTTTTTTTCTTGTTTGTGCACTGTAGCTAATGTTTGGTGAAATATCCAAACCACCAGTAGAACTTGAGTGTAAACCCAAACTAGCATCTAATGTACCCTTACCCGAAACACCGGCAGAAATACCAAAACCCACAGATGTTTCAACACCAAAACCCGTATAAGTATTGTAATTTATTCCTACACCAACACTTGGTTTAAATTTTGTTTTTTTTGTACCCGACTTTGTTTTCTTTTCAAAGCCCAATACTTCAAAATCCAATCCAACATTTATTCCAAAAGTTTGATTGGGTTTCATATTAAATTCTTTGGTAATTTGTTCTGTTCCATCAAAATCATCTGGTATTCCGCGCATACCCCTGCTTATATTACCCACATTTAAATTCCATCCAAGACCAGTCCAGCTTGCTTCCTGATCAGTTGATATGCCTGAATTATAGGCAATGTTTATTGGATAACCACCCACATCCATTAAAGGAATATTATATTTAAAATCCCCGGAGAAAGGGTCGACCATATCTGAAGTTGAAATTGGTTCAAATGATTGCACCTCTGGTGTTGAAGGCCCGCTTGTAAGTGCCATCATGGTTGATGGATATAAAATATCAGTTAAGAGTGATATTAATATAAAGCAACTTATTATTCTTCTTGTTCTGGTCTTACACAAAAATCTAAACATATATTAACCTTTAAAATCGTTTTTATTAATTTGAAAATTTATTTTTCCTATACTTAAAAATCTATTATCGTATGAAAACGTAAGCGTCTCCATCTTTGAAGGTTTTTTAAAACCAACAATAAATCTATTGCTTTTAGTAAGCATAAAATTTCGTTCATAAAAATAAATATTGCATGAGGCTTCACTTCCATCCATCCCTAAGAGCTTAAAATCTTGTTGCATCCCGAATAAATAGTAATTTAAAAGTTGATCATAATCTACCTTTTCATCTGCTTTATCATAATACTCTGTAATTTCTTTATCAAAACCTTCAACCTTTATATCAAATCTAAAACAACAAAAGGTTTCATACTCAGCTAATATTATTTTTTTTTCTTTTTCGTCTACATCTTTATTTCCATAGTTAATATTAAAAAGATCGTTAGCAGTTAAGGGCTGTAATAAAAATTTATATTGCTTAATTTCTTTTGTAATTATTCCTGTTCCCTGTTTATTTTTTGTGTCGCAGGAATTTAAAACCGTAACGGTTAAAAACAAACTAAAAAGCAATTGTATGTATTTTATAAGCTTCATTATTTTTTACCTGTATATTTACCGTTAACATACTTTATTACTTCATCAGTAAGATTCTCGCCACTGCTTGCATACATAATATTACCCTGACCAGCACTTCCAAACACATAATCGAATTTATATTCTTTTCCAAAATCCTCTATATACTGGTTTAATTGTTTCCAGATTTTATCATTGTATTGCTGAAAAAGCTCTTCACTCTCGTCATTAAACTGTTTTTCTTTTATCAGGTATAATTTTTTATACTCGTTTATTTCAGGATCAAGTGCATCATTACTTTTTAACGCCATTGTTTGTACTTTTAATTTAATACTATCAAGAAAAGCCTGTTTGGTGAGCTGAATTTTTTTGAGATCAACTTCTAGCTCTTTTTTTAAAGCAAATTCATCAAAAACTTTTGCTGTGGTTATAAAGCCCATTTTTTTGTTGTTTTTACTATTTAAATAAAATATAAAAGCAACAGCAATTACAAGAAGTATTATTAGAGAGTTTTTTATTTTTTCGAACATATTAGTTTACTTTAAAACGTGCTTGCCAAATTTCATCTTTTTCATTTTTTACGTATATCTTGTAAAATGACCCGGTAGTAATAGGGGGGGTGATTGCGATTAATGTCACATTTAATGCAAATCGGTTATCACCAATCTTTTTAATGAGATTTGGACTAGTTGTTGCTTGATTATTATCATTATCTACAATCGTATAAGTTAAATTATTTGAAGCTCCCGGTTTATAATATTCCTCATCAAACATGAAAAACAAGGTTTGATTTGATGGGTTTGGAACAGTATTATAATAACCAGCATCCAATTTCTTTTTAAGTATCGCATACGGCTTTTGTGCTGATAGCACTGTTAGATCATAAATTTTAAAATCATCGCTAACAGTACACCCTAAGCCATCAGTAACAGTAACATTAGCAGTGTACGGTGTTGAGCCAAAAGTTGAGGCAATAGGATAAATTATAAAGTTGCTTATATTAAACGAACTTATCGGCGATGGAGAGGTACTTATGCCTGACGGTGATATTGACCAATTGTAAGTATAAGGAGCTGTGCCGCCCTGGGCTGTTGGAGCACCTCCTCCGCTTAAAGGTACGCTGGGAAAACTGGAAATAAAGAAGTCAGGCCCTGCGTTAACTGCTAAATTAGAAACTGTAATATTAAAATTATTACTGAGCGGGCAAGTGCCGTACGTATTAGAAACAGAAAGTACAAACGGATTTGGCGCATTTAAAATATTGAACGTATTAAATTGTGAACCGGTTGTAGTGCTTCCAACTTGAGTAGGAGCAGCACTCCAAACATAATTTGAAGTAGGCGCTGGGCTAACAGCGGTAGTAAATAACATTGTTTGTGCAGTAAACGATTTGGCATTATTTTTACATGCAACAGGCGGACCTGTTAATTGTATGTTATACGAACTGCAAAGAAACGGTGGGGGCCATGTGGTTCCAATTTGTTTCATGCTGCCTGTTCCGATGCCCACTTTTATCTTCCAGTCGACATTAGGGTCTGAAACAGAGCCACGCGATTGAACAAGCGTAGTGTTTCTGTAAAAATAAATAGTAGAACCTATTCGTTCCAACTTTAACTCGTCTTCCGGTAAAGTATATCCTATAAATGAAAAACTTCCCATACTAAAATCATAAAGCTCGTTCCCGCTTTGATATATTCCTTCTGTTATATCATCAATATAATCGGGATGAGGCTCAGCCTCTTGTGTAAATCCTACAATATTAACATCGTCAGCTGTTATATCCTGAACTTTCCATCGTACAAATCCATCGCCGCTATTAGTAACAATATTTTCAGATATTGCAGTGTTCCAGGTATACCCTGCATTACTATGAAGCGTGTCTCCTTTTACGGTAATAGAATTAAGATCTTTCCATTTTGTTTTATAATTTAAACTATACTTATAAAAACTCGAATTTTGCAAACCGTCCTTTACTTTTACAGTATAATATCCTGTAGCTTTATTAAAAATAGAAGAAGTAGTTGCTCCTCCAGGCGCCCATGTATAGGTATATGAGCTTTCGCCCAGTTTAGTAGTAAGCATCAAGCCGCCATCCGTTATGGTCATACCATAAGGTGTTCCATCATTTGTGTGAATGGTTTCAACATTAGGTATTACATAATTTGCAAAATAAACATTAGTAGTATCAGCAAAACTTACACCTATATTATAAACTGGCAACCCATATATCATGGCCTTTACTTTTAATATACTCGCCGGATTTGCTGCGGTTGTGTACCTGGTAACACCATTTTGCTTAAAAATATAATTTGAGCCCGTTCTTTCAATCCGCATAATATCGCCGGGTGTTGATGGTCCTATATAAATCCAACTTCCAGCAGAATACGCATACACATCATTTGTTCCGGCTTGCAAATGCATCCCGAAATCAATATCATAAAACTCTCCATAATGCACAGATGCACTATCTAAAAAACCTACAATATTATCAACGCTTTGTGACGCGGCAACAACAGCTTCAACCCAACCGTTTGTACTACTAAGTAGTGTGTTTCTGCTTATTGCTGACGTATTGTATTCTGTAACTGTAACTAAAGGATCTTTAAACAAACTATCGTTCCTGAATTTTGTACCATAATAATTCTTCCATTTAATTTTATAACCAATCCCCCCATAATTAAGTGGGCAAACAGGATAAACGGTTGTGGTTTTTGTACTTATGCAGCCAAATATAGATACACCTGTTACAGTATAAGATGTTGTAACCGTAGGCGTAACTGAAATTGATTCGGTTGTTGCACCGGTGCTCCATGTGTAATTTACCGCTCCTGTTGGAGTTAGTACAACAGGTGAACCTAAACATGCGGAAGTAGTAGGACTGGCAAAAGAAATTACCGGCAGGGAATATACCAAAACTGTAATTGATAAAGTTCTCACACAAGCTCCCGTTGTACCCCTTACAGTATAAGTTGTGGTTACTGTTGGACTAACAACAACAGATGTTGTAGTTGCCCCGGTACTCCAGCTATATGTAGATGACCCGCTGGCAAATAACGTAGCTGAAGCACCAACACAAATTGTTGGTGTTGTGGTTGATACAAGCATTTGATTATTTACCGTTACGGTTTTAATAGCTGTATTTGTACATCCATTGGCAGCAGTGCCGGTTACCGTATATGAAGTATTGGTTATAGGGCTTTTGGTTAATAAACTTCCTGTTCCGGCAGTACTCCATGTGTATGTTGTAGCACCATTAACTGTTAATGTTATAGCACTTCCGGCGCAAACAGTAGGCGATGTAGGTGTAATACTAACATTTGGTAAAACTGTTACTGATATTGTTGTAGTTGCCGTTTTTGAACAACCGCTTGTTTTACCAGTAACAGTATAACTTGTAGTTACAGTTGGTGTAACAGAAATTGTTTGGGTGGTTGGTCCGCTATTCCAGGTATAGGTTGTTGCATTATTTCCTGTTAATAAAACTGCGGTTCCTGCGCAAACAGTTGGTGATGGATTAGTAATAGTAGTATTTGGCAGATCTATAACTGTTACAGTCTTTACAGCAGTGTTCTTACAACCTGTTGTGGCAGTTCCGGTAACAGTATAATTGGTTGCAACAGTTGGCGCAACACTTATTGTTGAAGTTGTAGGTCCTGTACTCCAGGTATAGGTTGATGCGCCGCTACCCGTTAAAACAATTGAGCTTCCGTTACAAACTGTTGGTGAAGCCGGAGAAATAACAACAGCTGGTAAAGCAGTTGTGGTAATAGTAACCGAAACAGTTTTAGCACAACCGTTTGTAGTTCCTTTTACCGTATAAGTTGTAGCAACAGTTGGTGTTACAATAACGGTTGTAATAGTTGCACCTGTACTCCAACTATATGTTGTGGCACCACTGGCGGTAATTGTGGCAGAACTTCCAACACAAACCGAACTACTGGAACTACTTGTTGTAACGTTTGGTATTGCTGCAGGATAAACAGTGGTAGATAAGGTTTTAGAACAGGAACCGGTTGTGCCTCTTACGGTATAAGTGGTAGTTACTGTTGGACTAACAGAAATTGAAGCTGTAGTTGCACCTGTGCTCCAACTATATGTGGTGGCGCCACTTGCTACTAATGCTGCTGCACTACCTATGCAAATGGAAGGGGTTGCGTTTGTTACTATTACATTGGGATTTACGGTTACCGTTTTTACAATTGAATTTACACAACCATTTGTACCCGTTGCAGTTGCTGTATAACTGGTATTAACAGTAGGTGTAACTGAAATAGTTGTAGTAGTTGCTCCTGTACTCCACGTATATGTTGATGCTCCGCTTACTGTTAATGTAAGAGCACTTGAAAAACAAACTGTAGGAGAAGAGGGGGAAATAACCAATGTTGGTAAAGGCTTAACGGTGACAGTTGTAGTAACCACCTGTGTGCAAGTACCGGCAATACCTGTTACTGTGTAAACAGTTGTAGTTGTAGGACTAACAGATATTGAAGCTGTTGTGGCTCCCGTATTCCAACTATAGGTTGTAGCACCCGTTGCAGTTAAAACTGCCGATGAGCCCAAACATATTGTTGGAGTTGGGTTTGATATTGTAACTGTACATGTTTGAGCATGTACTAGACTTTTACAAAAAAAGACTAAAAAAAGAATTTTTAAATACTTCATAAAATATTATTTTGAAGAAAATAGTGTTGATTTTACCTGCTGATTATCTTCTGTAAAAACCTGGAATAAATACGACTTTAGAGGGACAATAGTGCCAGTAGAAATAAAAATACTGCCATTATTATTTTCAAATAATTTTTTACCTGCTACATTAAAAACAGGGGCTGAGCTAATTAAATAATTTGCATTAAAAATTGTATCATTTAAAGCTTCATTTATAACACGAACATAAATTTTAGAAACATTTGCATTAGCAACCAAAGTAACCGTTGATTCTGGAATAACCTTCATAACTAAGTTAGTTGAAACAATACTATTTGTTGTTTGAGGTACAGATTTATACATGATCTTAACATCAGCTATACTTGAATGGTTTGCGTTTTGGGCGGTTAGATCATTAAATACCAATATAAAACAGATTATCACTGATGACTTAATTAGATTTATCATAAAGATTAGAATTTGCACAATTTTAACATTTATAACAATGCCGCAAACGTTAGGGGACACAATTGTTAATAAACAAAAAAAAATAAAACTAATAATTGAATAAAAACGATGTAATTGGATAGAAAACAGATATAAGTGGTATGGTTTATTGAGTAGTTAAGTTTTAAACATGGATATGAACATTCTTAAATTTTCTATTAATTTATACGTAAATCACTTAGATCTAACTTTGAGTTGTCTTTTAAAATAAATCTATTGTTGCGTAATGTGTGGATATTCTCATCTAATATAGGCCACCCATTCTCATTTATATTAGGCCAGTCATTCTCATCCAAAATAGGCCAGTCGTTCTCATTTTAATTAGGCCACTTTTTTGGGTTGTTTTGTAAA
>JACDED010000007.1:25660-65654 GCA_013816615.1 Bacteroidota bacterium | reverse complement strand
ACCCAGTAGTTCCCACCAAAAAAACCTCGCATTTGCGGGTTTTTTTTATTTTATAATGTTTCATATTTACATACTCTTCTCGCCAACAAAAAATAAATATTACGTTGGGCACACAGGCGATCTTCTTGAAGAAAGAATCCTATTCTTTTGCTTATAGATAATTTTATTAAGTAATGATTTGTAATCGCTCTGCAGGATTTACATCCACCAGAGCGATTAATAAGTCCTACTCCTTCAGAATAAAAAACAAAAAATCACTCAAGACACAATCAATTAATCTGTTATAATTATTTTAGAAAAATACGGGATCTCTTTACTTAGGATTTGTATAAAATAAATGCCACTTTTTAAATCTTGCAAGTCTATCTCAGTTTGATTTAATATTGTAATCTCATTAAAGGTTCGAACAGTTTTTCCATCTGCGGTAAGTATTTTTATATCGCAGAAATTTTTCACGTTAGAATTGTTTTTTATACTGATAATTCCATTTGATGGATTAGGGAATATAAAAAACCGGTTATCTGAATTTTTATTTTTTTGCAACTCAGATATTTCGCTATTCGAATTTGCTACACTGCGAGGCGGCACGCTTGCCAGTTTCCATCCTCCTCCCGGAAAAGTGGTACATAGATAAGGTTTTATATACGCTTCAAATTTACAACCGAGTTTTGCTTCAAAACCATCTTGTAATCCTACTTCTTCTCCTGCGGTAACAGTAACATCTCCATACTGGTCAACTATATATTTATTGTTTGGTGTTTCCAGCGTTACAAATTCACCAGCATTTACAGTTTTTCTCGCTTCAAATGCAGCTTTATATGGCTCAGTATTTCCAATTGTTCTATTTTGCAATTTCAGATTGAATGGGGCAAGTTCTTTATAGGTCAAAAAATCGCCGATACCATGTGGAGGATTAATTATATGAAACTCATTCGAAACAGTAGAATACAAAGCATCAAATGGTGTATATAATTTCGGATCAGAAAATGTAGTATTTAAATGGGGGTATCCAAAATGTTGTGTGATGTTAGGAGTATTTACCTGATCAAGAAGAAGATTTGAAGCGATATTATAATTTAAAGGTACAACATGTTTACCAACAGTGGATAGATTAATGCTGCCGTTCCTAACATCTACCGCTCCAATCGAAGCATTAAATGATTCGTTTGAAGGAATATAATTTACATTAACAAAATAAGGTACATTAAATAATATAGGTGGTTTTACAATGCTATGGTGAAAATCGGTTTGACTTCCCTGACAATTATCTAAAGCTTCCGCACCATAAGAATAAATATTATTTACAAAAGTTGTATTCCAAGATCCCCACCACGAATACCTGACCTGCGAATTCCTGGTATATATTAATGCGTTATTGCCATTTGCATAATATTCTGTTAAAGATCTAAACTTTAATCCCAAAATGCTGGCTAGTGTCTGCGTTTTTAAATGAAGAAGTTGTGAACCAACTGGTATTCCGGGCACTTGTGTGCCATTGGAACTTCCTTGTGTAACACCAACGTTTCTTGTATTTACTGGATAACCACCTGAACTTGGATTTAAATTATAAAGAGTATTGAAAAAATTATCTTTTAAAGAATGAGAAGCAGGTGTAGTATTTGATGATCCAAATATATGATAGATCGAACTTTCAAACGCTGTAGCATTATTCAACGCGGGCCATGCAAGAGATGCGGCTAATGGTGCAATGGGCTGAAATATACTAGGTGGTCCAAAATATATAAGATCTTGAATAAAACGTTGTGTACCATAGGGAATATTCGCACCTTGATGTTCACCATCCATTGAAACATATTTCCATGAATGATGATGCGGATTCGAACTATTTAAATTATGAAGTTTTTCCATATCGGTTAATGAAAATCTGGCGTTCAAAGCTCCCGCACTAAAACCCATAACAATACATTCATGCTTACTTCCACTTGTAGCAAGCTGGGTATTTATTAGTTTGATCAATTTAGTTAATAGCTGTGCATTCCGCTCTATGTAATCAACACCATTAAGATAATCAAGAATAATAATATCATATCCCTCTCCTCTCAATTTTTCAAGAAGATTGTTGCCATTATTATTATTACTATGATCTACCCCATTATATGTATCGTATAACGGGGCTCCACGTATTGAGTATATTAATGTTTTTGAATTAAACGGATCAAAACCTGAAGAAATAATTACCGGCTTTCTTAATGACTTGTTATTACCACAACCGTACCAAATACCGTATGATCCCACTACGGTACCATACTCTCCATTAGACGAAATTCCATTCACAAAATCCGGCATATAATCAGTTATGTGATCGTCTAATAAAGACTTTGTATTATCTGAAACCAATTTAAAAGTAGAATAACTATAATAATTTTCTTCTCCAATTGTTATTTTTGTTTTTATTATTTTGGTGCCATAACTGCTGTATTGAACATCATCAGTCTGGTTCATATTCATTGTTCTATACCCTAAACCATCATCATAATCAACTTGTATAGCAAGATCATCTAAATCATAATTCGTAAAGATAAAACCAGGATCGCATAAAAATTTAAATTTTAAGCCATTTATATATTCCAGATGTGGTCTCGAAATAAACAAAGTAGATGTTTCATAAGGAGAACTTGTTCGATTTGGATTATCGGCTAAAGAATAGTTATTTTCTACAAATATCAAATTTGACTGTATCGCATCTTCCTTTAATATATCGTATTTGAAAAATAAAACAGACAAAGGAATTGTTCTGTCACTTGCATATTTAATAATTGAAATACTATCTTGTAAAAACCATTTTTTTAAGGGGCTATTTCCTAAATGGGCCAGGTTAATCTGATTGTATGCAATGTAAAAATCTTCATAAGAAGCTGCAATATCATTTATACCCCCCTTAAAATATTTTGTTTTAGAAGGACCATCTACTACGGAAAACAATATTTTAGTTTCCATAATGTTTGTATCTAACTTACCAAAAACACTATCTTTAATAGTTTTGAATGAAACTATGTTTTCTTTGTCAAAAGAATTTATGTCAAAAATAGTATCCTGATCTTGACAATAAACAAAGCTATAACAAAATGTTACAAATATATATATTAGCTTTTTCATGACTATTTATTTTTTAAATGTTCAAGCTCGCTTTGCAATGATTTTATTTGTTTGTTTTGCTCTATCATATATAGAGTAAGTTCCTCAATTTTTTCCAATAAAATTCTATCTGTATCAGCCATATTGTTGCCCGACTCGGCTATCTCTTTTGCTGAAGGCACTCCCGGTAAATGTTTATTTATCTCAATGTATTTTTCTATATCCGGTAAACTCTTTAATTCGTAATTCTTTTCAAAAACGTAATCAGCCCAATTTTGCATGGTCACATAAATTTCTTTAGTTAATAATTTTCCGTCAACACTTAATCGAAAATTTGCATGAGGGCCGCTTGTAATAGATAAAGGACCAATTACCGCAGTTCCCGCAACATGTAAAGATGCAACCGGGTTTATTGTTCCTATTCCTACTTTTCCATTTCCTTTAAGGGTCATGATCGGATACAGCAAAGTTTGAATATTGCCTTGTATTGGTAAACGATAAAATTGCAAATCTCCACCTGTTGCTCCGCCCCAATATATATTAGCATTAATAGAATTGAAAAGAAAATTATTGTTAGTTATCGAAAGACTACTCTGATCTAAATTCATTCGGGCTATTGCATTGGTTTTAAAAACCAAAGGATAATTATTGGTTGTACCAATAAAAGGTGAAGCGGCGGTGTTTACGCTATTACCTTGTGTATTCCATTCTGGTTGGGCTAAAATAGCAAACGGAACACTTAAAATAAAAAACGTAATTACCAAACGTTGCTTGAAACATGTTTTCATTTTTTTCATTTTTTTAGTTTTTTGGTTAATATAAATCTGAGATCATATGTTATTACAATTTTAATATATTTGATAATGTGATTGCTGTTATAAAATTCATTTGTTCATAAATTCAACTAAAAGAGGTTCTCTAAAACATTTAAGACTCTGCGTAGGCCAGCTGTTAAAGAGTTTTAAACAGCATCATAAAAAAAATTAGTTATTTATAGATATAGGTAATATTACCTACTAAAGTATAGGTAATATTACCTACTAAAGCATAGGTAATATTACCTACGTCAAAAATCTAAAATCATAAACGTTATTATTAAACCTGCAAGAAAACCCTATTATATTTATTTTCTCTAAATTATCGAAGCGGGAAAAACTCTTCAATATTAAAAACCTGATTATTAAAAAGCCTATTCAATGCAGCTAAACGGTTAATCTATTTTAAGAAATTTCATAAAAGAGTTATTCTTCTAAAAGAAGAAAAATATTTTTATTGGTGATTTGAATAAAAATTTTATTCACTAACGTTTTACTTCAAAAACACAAACTCTACTCTTCTATTTAGCGCTTTGTTATCACTGATCGGTTTTGAATCACCAAAACCATTATACGTTATTCTATCTGCCTTTACTCCTTTTGATATTAAATAATCTGCTACTGTTTTTGCGCGATCAAGCGAAAGAGTTTTGTTTTGTTCTTTGCTGCCGTTATTATCTGTATGCCCGTTTATTTCTAAATGCATTTTTACATCCTTCTTTAAAAGATTTAAAACTTTATTTAATAAGGTAAACGATTCTGCTTCTGAAATTTTAAAAGAGCCTGTTTCAAAATTAATATTTAAGTTAACCGAAAGTGAATTACCAAGATCCTTCAATACTTTTTCGCCAAATTCATCTTTCGCAAATTTTTCAAACGCAATGGTTTTCGATGACATACTTTTAAAGGAGCCTGCTTCTAAAAATATAGCTGAATCGTAAAGCCTGTCGCCAACATCGGCAATAGCAATTTTAATGTGATACTTTTTTCCGGGTACAACTTTTGCCCCGGCATGCAACACCACTGTAAAACCATCAAACTGAAAAGTAGAAGCCATCTCTCCACCTTGTTTATTGGTTTCCCATTTCGCAAGATTTTCAGGGTCCCATAAATAATTCCGGATAAAATATTTTTTATTTACGATTGAATTTATATTATCTACCGTAACAGGTATACGTCCATCTACTATGGCTAAATTTCTTCTCATTTTTGGCTCTTCACTGCTCAGAAAAAAACCAAAGATGTCATTCACGTTCTTACTTACATATTCAGGATACTCTTCCGACCCAAAGAAAAAATTAAAAGCAATACTATCATCCGAAGGCACAAAATCAAATTCTAAAATGGCTGCGTCAAATGTGGGCCCTTTAGCAATGGCACTTAACGAAACATCGGTATTGTTAAGTGCTTTCGAGCTTTTATCAGGCGTGTTATTTGGTCCAATAGCATCAAATACATTACCGGTAGATAAAATAATGCCTTTAGGAATGATCTTATTATAAACCATTGAACAATTAAAAACGCCAAGCGATTTTTTATAGCCTTTAAATTTTACGTTCTCAATTTTAGAGTCGTTCTCTTTAGTAGCAAAAACAGTTTTCACCATTTCTTCGGCAGAAAGTGTTGTATCAATACTTAATTGCGCATTGCTGATTTTTACAATGCACATTAAAATTCCTGTTAAAAGTGTAAGTCTGTTTTTAACCATATTCCAGGCCATATAATCACTAAAGTAACAAAAAGATACATGAATTCTAAAAAAATGTTAAAGCATGTCCTATTAGGTAAATCTCGTTTGTTCTAGAGTTAATTAATATATTTAATAACCCGATAAAGCAGATCAAAGATCGCTTTATCACAATTAAAAAATAAAACAATGGATGAATTCGCATTAATTATGAGACACGAAGATGGCACAAAGGTGGCCTCACCGGAGCAAATGCAGGAATGGATGAAACAAACCATGGATTGGATAGGCAGTATTAAAGCCCCAAACAAATTTGTAAAAGGCATTGGTTTACCTTTTACAGATGCAAAAGTGGTGAGCTCAAAAAAAGTAGTAACAAATGGCCCTTTTGGCGACATTAAAGAAACCCTTGGCGGTATAATTATTATCGAAGCCAGGTCTATAGATGATGCTGCGGACTTTGCGAAAGGAAGCCCCGTTTTGCAGGGAGAAGGCAATACGATTGAAGTTCGTAAGGTTGCTAAGAATGATGGTACACATTGATTTTTTAAAGGTTCCTGTAAATTAACAGGGACCTTTTTTAATTATGGAACAACGGGAACTAATACCACACTTATTCAGAATGGAGTTCAGTAAAATTATTGCTGTACTTTGCAATTATTTTGGTTTTAAGCATATCGAAATTGCTGAAGATATTGTAAGTGATACTTTTTTATCCGCCTTTGAAACATGGACGTATAAAGGCCTACCTGAAAATCCCAAAGCCTGGTTATATTTTGTTGCCAAAAATAAAGCTAAAAATTATATTCAGCGTGAACGGTTATTTAAAGAAAAGATCGCTCCTCAAATAGATCAAACATCTTCTGAAGTTCCGGAGATAGATCTTTCCGAAAAAAACATAAGTGATAGTCAACTACAAATGTTGTTTGCGGTTTGTGACCCTATCCTTTCGCCTGAGTCGCAAATAAGTTTGGCATTACGTGTATTGTGCGGTTTTGGTATTGATGAAATTGCAAGTGCTTTGTTATCGCAAAAAGAAACCATAAACAAACGTTTGCTAAGGGCAAAAGAAAAATTAAGAACGGAAAAAGTAAAAATTAAATTTCCGGAAGAAAAAGAAATTCAAAACCGTCTGGAAAACGTACTTACAACTTTGTATTTACTTTTTAATGAAGGGTATTATTCCGAAAGCAAGAATATTATTTTGCGCGAAGATCTTTGTATGGAAGCCCTACGCTTACTGCAATTATTATTAGATAACGAAAGTACAGACACACCGCAAACAAACGCGTTATATGCTTTAATGTGTTTTCAATCGTCAAGATTTGAGGCACGTAAAAATAAAAATGGTGAATTAATTTTGTACCACGCGCAGGACGAAACATTATGGGATCAGAAGCTTATTTCAAAAGGTGCTTATTATATACATAAAGCGTCGCATGGAGACACGCTTTCAAAATATCATTTAGAAGCAGGCATTGCCTATTGGCATACAATAAAAGAAGATACAAAAGAAAAATGGAAAAATATTTTACAGCTTTTTGATCATTTATTGCAATTAGAATACTCGTCCATTGCTGCGTTAAACAGAACTTATGCTTTTTCGAAAATTTACGGCAATGCAAAAGCAATTATTGAAGCTGAGAAATTGGATCTGGATACCAATCATTTTTACTACACTTTGCTTGGCGAACTTTACAAAGATATAAATATAGGAAAATCAAAAGAGAATTTTCTACAGGCCCTAAAGCTTGCAAAGACGCAACCCGACAAGAAAACCATTCAAAATAAGATCAAAGGTCTTTAGTTGTCTTTCCGCATAATTTCATAAAAAAGGCCTTTTTATTTCAGCTATTTCCATGTATATTTATACAAATCAAACATTTCATGCGTTCGCTTTTGTTTTATATTTCAGTTCTACTGATGTCTTTTTATTTACCTGCGGTGAATGTTGATTCATTAAAAAAAGTCCTTTCAAAAGAAAACGATCTTAATAAAAAAGTAGATCTGTATTACCAGGTATGCGAAAACAGCGAAGGTAAAACACTCTTAAGCATTGCCAGCGAATTTTACAATTTCAGCAAATTAAACAACAATAAAAAAGGCATTGCACTTGCCTGCGATAACCTGGGATATTATTATCAGCAAAACAATCCTGATTCAGCTATTTATTTTTACAAGCAGGCGCTATCCTATTACGAAAAAGAAAAAAATCTGTTTCGCATCTCCGTTTTTCATAATCAGTTAGGTGTGTGTTATTATGTTAAAGGCTCATTGAATGATGCTCTCTATCATTACTTAAAATGTCTTGATTATAAACCGGAGGGCAAAGGGTTTGTTTTAAATAATGTTGGACAGATCTACACTAAGCTTGGGCTAAAAGATAAAGCATTAAACTCTTACCTGGAGGCAATAGATTATTTTATGTCAACCAAAGATTCAGCAATGGCAGCAGCATCCTATCAAAACATTGGGATGATGTATGTTGAGGCTAACGAATACGATATGGCCGAAGAGTATCTGCTAAAAGCTTTAAAAGGCATTACTCCAGGTCATATGGCTTATTCGCAAACCATAAGTAATCTTGGACTTAATTATACTTTAAAAGGCGAAACAGAAAAAGGAAAGCTCTATCTTCAAAAAGCAGTTGCCTTGCTTAGAAAAGAAAATAATTTAAGTGGCCTTGCTTATACACTTGCTAATTTGGGCACAACTTATAGTCGCATGGGCAAAGATTATGAGGCACTTAAGTATGCTTCAGAAGGATATGAATTAAGCACAAAGCTTGGCTTTTTAGAGAATATTGAAAAAACTTCGCATATGCTTAGCCGCATTTATAAGCAAACCGGCGATTATAAAAACGCTTTAAAATACAACAATATTTATCACAATATAAAAGACTCTATTGTTTCAGAAAAAATATTACATCAGGTAAACGAATTAAATGCAAAGTATGAAAGTAATTTTAAAGATCTTGAGCTTTTAAAACGCGATGAAAAATTAAATAAGAATGAGATACTGATACAAAAACAAAACCTGGAAGCAGAAAAGAAACGTAAGTATATTTTTATACTCGGTTTTTTAGGCTTGTTCGTACTTTCTGTTGCTATTTTTATTTTCAGGGCATTTAAACAAAAACAAAAGGCCAACGAAATAATTACCAAACAAAAAACAGAAGTTGAAAAACAAAAGTCGATCATTGAAACTCAAAAAGAGTTGGTTGAAGAACACCGTAAAGAAATATTAGACAGCATTCATTACGCCAAACGTATTCAAAATACGTTATTAGCCAATCACAATTTTATTGATGAGAATTTACCGCAGAATTTTGTATTGTTTCAGCCCAAAGATATTGTTAGCGGTGATTTTTACTGGGCCGCAAAAAAAACAGATAAATTTTACCTGGCTGTTTGCGATAGTACGGGTCACGGTGTTCCGGGAGCATTTATGAGTTTGCTTAATATAGGTTTTCTTGCTGAAGCGGTTAATGAAAAAGGGCTTGAAAAACCTAACGAGATCTTTAATTTTGTACGTAAACGATTAATAAGCACAATAAGTAAAGACGGGCAACGCGATGGTTTTGACGGCATACTTATTTGTTACGATCAAAAAGCAAAAACTTTGAGTTATAGCGCCGCAAATAACTCACCCGTTGTTTTTGCTAATAATACTATTAGCGAATTGGAATCTGATCGTATGCCTGTGGGTGTTGGCGAAAGACAAGAAGAGTTTAAATTATATAACATTGACATTAAAGCCGGCGATACACTGTATTTGTATACTGACGGATATGCAGATCAGTTTGGCGGACCAAAAGGAAAAAAATTCAAATACAAACAGCTTAATGATTTGCTTTTAGCAAATGTGAATACTTCTTTAAAAGAACAACACACTATTTTAAATTCTACTTTTAAAAACTGGAGAGGCGAATTAGAACAAGTTGATGATGTTTGCATAATTGGAATAAAAATGTAAAAACGCAAACGAGTCAGTTTTATCCTGAGTATTTCAACCTCGCTCAATGTAAACCCCGTCAAAGGAATGGTGTTTGATAGGAATAAAGTTTTAGAAACTTATTTCATAAGAGATCACAGATAACATTAATAAAAAGCTCTTGGAAATTTCCAAGAGGCTTTAATTTTTAAAGAATTATTGTCCGGCGCTTACCATCCACTGTACGCCATACTTATCTGTAAGCATGCCGTAATACGAGCCCCAAAATGTTTTTTGCATAGGCATAGTACTTTTACCACCCGCTGCAAGACCACTGTATAGCCTGTTTGCTTCCTTCTCACTTTTAGCACTAATAGATATAGAAAAATTATTTCCAATTATAGATGCGTGTCCAAATGCTTCAGAACTATCGCTGCCCATTAAAGTAGTTTCCTTACTAATTGGTAAAGAAATGTGCATGATCTTATTGCCCTCTTCAGCCGGAACAGTTTGTCCATCTGCCGGTGGCATCTCGCTAAACCTTCCTACATAATCGAACTTGCCGCCAAATACTGATCTGTAAAAATTAAATGCTTCTTCGCAATTGTCTTTAAACGTTAAGTACGGACAAATTGTATTCACTTTTGGTTCGGCTTTAACCGATGCCTTTTTTGCCGGTGCTTTTTTAGCAGCTTTACGCGGTGCCGTTTTTTTTGCAGCTTTTTTTACTGTTTTCTTAACTGCTTTTTTTATAATTTTTTTTGCTTTTTTCTTTGCCATAATAAATGATTTTTGAAGTACTAAGTTATGTTTTTTTGCAGAGCATGCAAGTACAAGTTTGCAATGCTAAACCCCGTAAATATTGCAAAAAAGGAAATAGAATGGGGTATTAAAAACATAAGAGATCGCATAACACATCTGAGATCTCCTTTTTGGTCTTGTGAAGTACTTTATCAGGATCGGCCTTCGTAGTGTTGTTTAAAATGGTTTCTATCTCGTTAACGATCGACTGAAGCTGTTTATGCTCCTCTGCACATTCGGTTCTTGAAATAGTATCCAATAAAGGTTTTAGTTCTTTTTGCAAACCCGATAACGAATCAATATGTTTGATCTCGTTTACTTTTGAAATAACTATTTTTTTTGTAGTAGTTTCCATTACTTCGAATTGCATTATAAAATTAATACAATACAAAGGCGAAGTCAATATTTTCTACACTTATTTAAAGCTATTCTACAAAAATTTCGCTAAAGCTATAATAAACACCTATTAATTTTATAGGCTTTGCATTAAGCTCTAAAAGCCAATCAGAAAAAAGTTATTTAGTGGTTTTATTTTTAACAGGAACGCCCTTGATAGGCTTATTAGGGCTGTATTTTCCGTCCTTATCAAACCAAACCATTTTTCCATAATCGTGATAAGAATAATAATATAACAAATTACCTCCCGAATCTTCGCTAGACCACACTATATATTTTTCTTTAGGAAAATTTTCTGAGTAATATTGCCCAACAGAGGCAGGGAAAACCGTGTATTCCACTTCGTAATCACGTCTCATTAAATTTCCATCCCTGTCATAAACAACTGTTCTTCCCTGGCCAGTGATCTTATCTTTGTAATCAGCGGCATAATTCTCCTCATCCATTCGCCAAACGGCTGTAGTATTTGGTTCATTTAGTGTAAAATTATTTACCACTATCGACGGTACATCAACACCGGCTGGTGTGGTTTGCATACCCACAGGGGTATTGGTTTGAGCGTTTAAAGCAGTAATAGAAAATACGATCGCCAATAATAAAAATATCTTTTTCATAGGTATTAGTTTTTACTTAAATCATGAGAAAATCATGCCATTGTCTTTTGGTATATGGTTTGAAAGGCATTTTTCATGACCAAAGCTAATTTACTTATAAAATCATTGAAAAAAGTAGGTTTAACCGTTGCTTTTGCAGAAAGCGTGACCTGTGGCATGGCAGTAGAAAAATTATCAACCTGCATTGGCCTTTCAGAAGTATTGGCAGGTGGTATTGTTTGTTATACACCAGAAGTAAAGTGCGATCTTTTAAACGGGAGTAAAACATTAATAAATAAATACACCTGCGAATCCATGCAGGTAACAACGGCGCTTGCAAAAAATCTTCCAAAACTTATTAAAGCCGATATTCATGTTGCTATTACCGGGCTTGCATCTGCCGGGGGGACAGAAACAAAAGACAAACCCGTTGGCACCATATTTTTTTGCATAAAGTATAAGAACAAATTATTTAAAGAAAGGAAGTTATTTCGCGGAACCCCTCTTGAAATAAGAGAAAAAGCCAACCTTTTTATTTATGAGTTTATTCAGAAAACAGCAGCGAAAAATTAATTGATCTCTTATTTAGAATTACGTGATCCAAATAAAAAAAAACGCTAAACGCCCTTGATCTACTACAAAGCTGCATAGAATTATTTTACACCAGACTTTCCTGGCCTAAAATTGGGCAAGTCCCACCCGATTATAACTTGCGAATGCATTCCGTAGGATTACAAATCCTGCGGAGCTATATTTGCTTTTTATGGGATTGTTTTCAATGCTGCGCTCCGCAGGATTTGTAATCCTGCGGAAAAGACTGAATACACATGGATTTGCAATCCATTAATATGTAATTAATTTTTGCTGAATACACTCTACTTCAAAAATAGTATCCAATCCATAATAATTTCTTGCCGAAGAATATAACCAATCCTCAGCCTTTTTTACATAACCTGAATTAACAGGGTTTTCATGAATATAATTTATTTTATCCCAAACAAATTTCTCACTATACAATTCAATTGCGTGATTACCTTCCTGCCAAAATTTATAGTTTTTATGTTTACTGCTATTTGCAGCTCCGTTTGCAAATATGGATAACATCCATTCTCGCCTGCTTTCAGAATCATTTTCAATCAGTGAAATAATTTCTTTGGATGTAAATTTTTTGAAATCACGCATAACATCTTTTAGCAAAAAAGGCTCTTCGGTATTTGCAATAAGATGTATATGATTACTCATAATAACATAAGCAACACAACTAAACCTTTTTTACGTTTACAATATTCTAAAGATTTTATTAAGATGTCTCTATACTCTTTTCGGGTAAATACATCAATCCATCCAACAACTGTTGATGTCATAAAATAAGCTTTATCTGTTTTTATAGTTTGTTTTACTGAAGATCTCACAATTTTAATTTTATGAATTGCAAATTTATTTGTTTTGTTTTTATTCCGCAGGATTGCAAATCCTACGGAGCTTTATCTGGAGTGGCACGAAGCGACTGAGGAAGATTAATTAATTTTAATGATCTTTTTATAAGCATTTATTCCTTCAAGATTTAATACATAAATTCCTGCATTCAGTTCTTTAATACTTATTTCATTTGAATTCAGAACTCCGCTTAATACTACTTTTCCGCTTTCATTGGTAATTGTAAATTCTGTTCCTGAAATATCTTTGAGCGAATTAATTTTAATTAGTTCTTGTGTAGGATTTGGGAATACCGTAAACAGATCGTCACCCTTATTTTCTTTTATTCCATTTGGTGTATTCACATAAAGTGAAATGCCGTCCATTGTGCCGATCCATACATTACCATTATTATCTGTAACAGATGTATTTACAACGTCGCCAATTAAGCCATTGTTAGTATTATAAGTAGTAAAGCAATTACCATTATATTTTGAAACACCTGCTGAGTTTCCAAACCATTTGTTATTTGATCCGTCAATTGCTATAGCATACACATTATTTGCAGACAATCCATTTGTTGTACTATAATTGTTCCAGCTAATACCATCAAACTTTTTTAATCCTATTGCCGTACCAAACCAAATATTTCCATCAATATCAGATTTTATTGCATGAACATAATTTGCCTCAGAATGGGTTGTCCATGTAGTGCCATTAAATTCAGAAACACCACCACCCCAGGTTCCAAACCAAAGCGTATTGTTATTATCGATCGTTGTTGATGTTACAATATTATTTGCAAGACCATTTGCATTTGTGTAAACGTTCCAGTTTGTTCCGTCAAATTTTGAAACACCCATATTAGTTGCAAACCATTTATTGCCATCTGCATCGATCTCTATTGCATACACAAGATTATTTGATAAACCTTCAAAGGTTGTATAATTTATCCAACTACTGCCATTAAATTTAGATACGCCACCATCAGTCCCAACCCAGATATTTCCATGTACGTCTATTTTAACTGCGCGTACAAAGTCACAGATCAAACCATCATTAACTGTGTAGGTTGTCCAGTTAGTACCATCAAATTTAGAAATACCGCCACCATAAGTTCCAAACCATTTATTTCCTGACGCATCAATGGCAATTGACTGTACATTATTATTGGCCAGACCGTTTGATTCGTTATAAGAGATCCAATTTTGAGCTTTCATTAATGTTACTGAAAGTAAAAAAATGAGTGTAAATAATTTTGTTTTCATCTTGTGTTTGTTTTTAGGTTATTTTATAATTTATACGACAAAGGTGGTGCAACACACGCACGAAAACTTACGGACTAACAAAAGGGATTTTACTTACTTTTCGAATTTTATAGAATATGGTGTTTTATGATTTTTAAACCTGATTAATTTGCATTTTTTGCAAAACCATGAAAAAAGCCCTTATTTTTTGCAAAATAAAGGCCTTGTAAAACGGAAATAATACTAAAAGAAACTAATGCGTTTTCTTCTCAATCGTTTTATGAATGCTGTTGATCTCTGTTACTGCTGCAGAGCCATACCATGGTAAATAATCAACGGCAAATAAATTAATTTTAATCGCGGGGTCTTTAGAGGTTAATTCTTTGGCTTCTTCAATGGTTTTTACATTAAATATAAATACACCGCGGTACAGGTCATTTTTACCAAATGGTCCTGCAAGGGCCAGCTTACCTTCGTTTGCAAGTTTAATAATATTATCCATATGCCCTCTGAAAAGAGAATCAGACTCGCCATTGGTCTTTGCTTTATATGTTCCGGTTTTTAATAAAACCATTACATAACTTTTCATACCGTAATCATCGCCGCCTAATTTTTTGGCTAATACAGAATCGTAAACAGGTTTGCCCGATTGTGCCTGAATTTGTTTGGCAAATAATATTGCTGAAAAAAGAATTAAGATGTTTTTCATAGTTTTTTGCATTCAAAATATAAATTTATGGTAGATAATTAGCAAAAGTTTATCGGGAAAGAAACACTAAGTTAAAAATAATTTCACTTAATATAATCCTGCTTCTTTTTTTATTCTCTCAAACAAAAACTCTAAACCGTTCAGCTTGATCTCGTAAAGTGTTTGCAATAACATGCCTAACTTACCTTCAGGAAAACCCTTGCGGTTAAACCATTCCAAGTACGACACAGGCAATTTATAAAGTATAACACCTTTGTAACGGCCATAAGGCATAGGCATTTTAATCAGGTCTATTAATAGTTGCGGGTTGGGTTGATCTAACATTTAATGGACTATTTTTTCAAGATCAATTAAAAAATCATTTTGAAGATCGGGATGTAAAGTAGAAATTAATGTATTGATCTTTTTTACTGTTCCCTCCATAATATTAACGATCATCTGGCTTTTATGATAAGGAATACCGGAGTTTTTAAGCTTCAAACAAAAATAGATATATAATTCTGCATTAAGCCCTTTATCATCGGTGTATTTGGCATACTTTGAAATTATGCGTAAGATCTTACGCAGGCTTTTTTTAACGTAATATAAATTAGATTGTGATTTAAGCGCTTCAAAATGTGTATCCAGTTCTTCTTTTACTTCTTTAATAAATTGAGTTTTATTATGCGCTTCAAAAAGCAGATAGCCTAAATACTCTTTATTATCTTTTTTATATTTGGCAAGAGAGATACATAGATCCATCAGATCTTTTGCTGAAAGATGTTCCAGTTCTTTTTTAATATCGCTTATGCCCGCCGCTTTCATTTTTAATAAAAAACCCTTCCAGTAAAATATGAAAGGGTTTTCAATAAATTCATTCTTTCTAAACTTTCAAACTTTTAACTCTTAGCCTATTTCATAAATTTTTGTTTCACATCGCTATATCCCGGGAAGTTATTGTGATGCCAGTTCATAATAACTGTTCCATCTTTTACCAACATTAAACCGGGGTTACTACGGATCATTGTTTTTAAAACGATGCCATCTACCATTGCAAAATCGTATAATGCATTGTGTTCGTGTTTAAATTTATCAATATCTGCCAGACCACTGGCTGTGAAAGCAATAAAATTATGTTTATCCAACATGGATAATTTATAAAAATCATTGATCTTGGCCATTAAAGTTGGATCGTTCTCAGTTTCCTTCAGATCGTAAACAATTAACCAGAAACTATAATTCTTATTATTTAAAACAGAATCTGTAATTGGTACACCATCTAAATTATTAACTGTAAAATCAGTTATTTTTGGCGGATTAATAGCAGCCTGAACCTCTGCATTATCAGTAGAAACCCATTTCCAGGTAACAGTATCCTGCCAGGGATAACTTTTAAGATCGAATTCTTTTACTGTATGATCTTTTAAATTTTCATATTTAAACCGGGTTTCATACTTGGCGGGTTGATAATCCGCTCCTGCTTTCATATTATCTTTAATGTTCATTCCCGGAGCATAAGCCCTGAAATCCAACGGCGGTAAATTACGGTAAGCATAAATAGGAAAACCAATTGAGAAAACTACACCTAATAAAACGACGGTGCTTAAGATCATTGGCGAAAATAGTTCGCGGATATTATCTTTGCCCGCAAATAAAACGGTGATGAGGATCAATAATGCAATGTCTTTCCAGAAACTTTCCCATGGTTTTAGTTTTAAGAAATCACCAAAGCAACCGCAATGTGTAACTTTATTATAACAGGCAGAATAAAAAGTTAAGAAAGTGAAAAAAGCTATTTGCGCAAATAATAACCATAAAGTTAATTTTGTTCTATAACCAATCAATAACATTACGCCTAAAATAATTTCGCTGGCACAAATAATAATTGCTAATGGTAATGCAATGTGTGCAAAGCCTTCAAATAAAGATAAACCTGTATCGTTTTGAAATACTTCAAAATATTCCTTTAGCTTATATGAAAATCCTAAAGGATCATTTGCTTTAATAAAGCCTGAAAAAATAAACAAACCTCCAACCAGCACGCGCGCAATATGCGTTATCATCGGAATTTTTGCAATAAATGAAGCACCATTAATAAGTATCAATTCAATTGCTAATAAAATTGCAACCGTAGTTTTACTAAAACATGGTGGTATAATAATATAAATAAGCGCCGCAAGGCCAACCGACCAAATAAAACGAAACGCATTAGAGGCTAAAAATTTTTTCATGTTTTAAGATCTTATTCTTTAAAGTTAATTAGTAATATGGTCATTAAAGGTTAAATTAAAAAAAATTAACTATTGTTTTGTCATCTTAATAAGCGAGAAAACCGAATAATTGATCATATCCATATAATTGGCATCTACACCTTCGCTAATAATAGTTTTGCCTTTATTATCCTCAATTTGTTTTACCCTGAAAACTTTCATTAAAATAAGATCAGTTAATGAACTTAAACGCATATCGCGCCACGCCTCACCATAATCATGGTTCTTATCTTCCATTAATTGTTTGGTTTGATCGGCGTATTTAATATAAAGATTAGCTACTTCATCATAAGGAAGATCTACACGATCATCATTTATTAGCTCAAGCTGAATAAGGGCAATGATGCAATAATTAATAATGCCAATATATTCGCCTTTAATATCATCCATTATTTTTTGAGTGCCTTTTTCTTCAATACTTTTTATGCGTTGGGCCTTAATAAAGATCTGGTCGGTTAAAGAAGTTGGTCTTAAATTACGCCAGGCAGTACCATAATCTTTCATCTTCTTTAAAAAGATATCTTTGCATTGAGAAATGGCCGCGTCGTATTGTTGAGATGTAGTTTGCATATTTGTAACGAGGACTAAAAATAACGAAATTTACCCAATGGAATACACCTGTAACGGCAAAACATTAACATTTATTAAACCATTAATAATGGCTATTGTGAATATAACGCCCGATAGCTTTTACGACGGCGGAAAATACAGCAATGAAAATGATGTTTTACGTGATATAGAAGAGAAAATAAGCCAGGGAGCTGATATTATTGATATTGGCGCAGCCTCATCAAGGCCTAATGCTAAAGACATTGGCGAGAAAGAAGAATGGGAACGTTTAGAACAATACCTGCCCCAGATCCGCAAAAAATTTCCAACTGTTTTTATTAGTGTAGATACATTTTACGCCTCTATCGCCAAAAAAAGTGCCTTAGAAGGCGCAGATATCATTAATGATATTAGTGGCGGAAACCTTGATGCTGCTATGTTTGAAACCATTGCAAATTTAGATCTTCCATATGTTTTAATGCATATACAAGGCACACCGCAAACCATGCAGCAAAACCCATTCTATACAGACGTAGTAAAGGAAGTGAAAGAAGATTTTTTTAAAAAAGTAGAAAAATTAAACAGTTTAAATTTTAAAAAAATAATTTTAGATCCCGGTTTTGGTTTTGGAAAAACAACCGAACACAATTACACTTTATTAAAAGATCTGCGCGAATTTACTGGCCTGCCCGTGCTTGCTGGTATGTCGCGCAAGGGTATGATCAATAAAGTAATTGGCACCAATCCCGTTACTTCCTTAAACGGCACTACCGTTTTAAATACGATTGCCTTATTAAATGGCGCTTCAATGCTAAGGGTACACGATGTTACAGAAGCTAAGCAGGCAATAGAATTGGTAGAGTTTTATAAAAACGTAGGTACTTAATCTCATAAAACATTTTAATAATATTTTGGGCGTGTCCCTTCGGGTCGGGCTGAAGTTTATCCTGAGCTTAACGAAGGGCCACTCGCTTTTTTTTCAAAAAAGAGCTCAAACAATGGCTCTATCCCTCACGCATACGTAATGTGCGTTAGGGATTGTAACGGAAAGCCCACAGTGAAACGCTAGCGAAACGAGGACTTGAAGTGAAAAGCCCGGCCGCAGGGACACGCCCAAATAATTTATATTTTTTGGAAACTTTCGGGGCACGCCCTAAAAATAAAACTATGATACTTTGTGATTTTTTTTAAGATATTTTATTAAACATAATCCACTAATTTTTGCTAATTTGTTCTCTTAAATTCTACAATTTTAAATGCACTTTTTAAAAAAAATAATTGTTCTTAGTAGTCTTTTCTTTTTTATTGAAGGGCGAGCTGCCTTAAAATATGGTGACTATTATACAATTCCACCTTATAGCTTTCAAATTGCGGTTTTAAAATATAATGGTGGTGGCGACTGGTATGCCAATCTTGAAACATCATTACCTAATCTTATTAAATTTTGTAATGATAATATTAAAACAAGCATTAATCCTGAACAAGCCACAGTAGATGCGGGCAGTGTTGAGATGTATAATTATCCTTTTATACACATGACAGGTCATGGCAATGTTATTTTCTCTAACCAGGAAGCAGAAAATTTAAGGAACTATTTAATTGCTGGCGGCTTTTTACACGTGAGCGATAATTATGGCATGGATAAATTTATAAGGACACAATTAAAAAAAGTTTTTCCTGAACTGGATCTTATTGAATTACCTTTTGATCATCCGGTGTATCATCAAAAATTTGATTTCGCAACAGGCCTTCCAAAAATTCATGAACATGATAACGGTTCACCAAAAGGGTACGGTTTAATTTATAAAGGCAGATTGGTTTGTTTTTATGATTTTGAATGTGATCTTGGTGATGGCTGGGAAAGCCCTGAAATACACAAAGACAGCGAAGAAGCAAGAACAAAAGCTTTAAAGATGGGCGCCAATTTGATCTCATACGCCTTTATGGGTTTTGACAAAAAATAATTCATGTTCAGATCAAAAGGTCATAAATTACTCTTCACATTTATTTTATCTTTTTTTGTTCAGCATTTTTTTTCGCAACAATTTATTCTTTCCGGAAAAATTACCGGCAATGGTGAAAGTCTGCCTTTTGCAACCATTTATTTAAAAGGCACAACCAAAGGTGTTAACAGTAATGATGAAGGAAGCTATTCCTTAAAATTAGATCCCGGAAAACATATTATTGTATTTCAATATGTAGGTTATTCAAAACAGGAAAAAGAAATTGATCTTAAAGAAAATAAAACGCTTAATATCAATTTAAAATCTGATGGTATTGCTTTAGAGGAAATTGTTGTAAAGGCTGGTGAAGATCCCGCCTATCCTATCATGCGAAAGGCCATTAAAAAACGAAAACAATTTTCGAACGAAGTAAATGAATATTCTTGTCAATCTTACATAAAAGGATTGCAACGCCTTACCAACATTCCCGAAAAATTTAAAAAATTAGTAAAAATGATGAGCGGAGAAAAAATAGACTCCACATTATATGGTGTTATTTATTTGAGTGAAAGCGAAAGCAATTATTATTTTAAAAAGCCCAATAAACAAAAAGAGATCATGTTTAGTAGTCGCGTGAGCGGCGAAAGCAAAAGTTTTAGCTTTAATCAGCTAAGCCAGATAAAATTTAATTTTTACGAGAATCTTGTACCGATACGAGGTTTGAGCGACAGGCCATTGGTTTCACCATTAAACAAGAACGCCTTTATCTATTACAAATTCAGATTGCTTGGAACTATTATTGAAGATGGAAAAACATTTAATAAAATTGCTGTTATTCCTAAACGTAAAACAGATCCCTGCTTTTCGGGTATCATTTATATACAGGAAAATTCGTGGCGTTTAACCGGCATTGATCTTAAATTAAATAAAGAAAATAAAATAAAATTTGTAGATACACTTTCAATTAAACAATTATTTGCCCCTGTTGCCGGCGATAGCATTTGGATGCCGGTGAACCACAATTTTAGTTTTACGTTTAATTTTCTGGGCATTTCGGGTGATGGTTATTTTAATGCTATCGTTAAAAATTATAATCTTGTGCCAAAACTTGCAGATAATTTTTTTAGCAATGAAGTTTTTGTTGTAGAAGATGGCGCAAATAAAAAAGATTCGAATTATTGGAATATTAATCGGCCCGTGCTGCTTACGTCAGAAGAAAACAAAGATTACAGAAAAAAAGACAGCTCAGAAAAAATACAGGATACCGATCGTTACAAAGATTCGATGGATAGAAGAACTAACCGTTTGCGCCCTGTCAATATTTTTTTAGGTTATACTTATTGCAAAACAAAGAACAGGATAAGCGTTGTAACACCGGGACTTATAACAGCAGGTATTCAATACAATACCGTAGAAGGTGTGAATATCAGTTACGATTTTTCGATAAATAAAGAATATGAGAATTTAAAGGCGCACCGTGTGAACGGACGAGTGCGTTATGGTTTTAGTAATTATTTATGGGGGGGCGAGGTTGGCTACAATTATTTTTATAATCCAAAAAAATTCTCGCGGGTTGGTGTTAAATTTAAATCAATTACCGAACAATACAACCAAATGGATCCTATTTCGCCTTTGGTAAATTCGCTTTATTCGCTTTACCTGAATGAGAATTATATGAAGATGTTTAAAGAAACAGGGGTTGAAACAAATTATTTTACAGAGCTAACTAACGGGGTTTATTTTTCTTCGATTGCGAGATACGTTGAGCGCGATCCTTTAAAAAATACAAGTGATCGTTTAATTATTGACGATAGAAGCAAATTATTTACCAGCAACGATCCACGGAATGGCAGCACACACGATTCTTTATTTAATACCAATAATTCACTTACAGCAGAAATAACATTCTCTTTCCGCTTTAAACAAAAATATTATACGCTTCCAAATCAAAAAATTGTTACAGGCAGTAAATATCCCCGCTTAAGTGTAAGTTATAAAAAAGCTTTTCCTGTTTTAAATACAACGGCAGATTATGATCTTGCCAGTGCCATGATCTATGACGAAGTAAATTTAGGCTTGTTGGGCCGTTTAGGATTTAGATTAAAAGGGGGCGGATTTGTGAATACAAAAAAACTATATTTTATGGACTTTAAATATTTTTTAGGCAATCAAACTTTATTTAATACCAACGATTATTTAAGCAGTTTTAGATTGCTACCTTATTATACTTTTAGTGCCGATAAATGGTTTGCCGAGGCACATGCCGAACATCATTTTAATGGTTTTATCATTAATAAGATACCGGTATTAAAAAAATTAAAAGTACAGGAAGTTGTTGGCGGACATTTATTAATGAGTAATAAACTAAAACAGTATTATGAGATAAATTTTGGCATTGAGAATATATTTAACGTTTTAAGATTTGATTATGTTTTAGGCTATGGTATTGATAATAGGGTAAATAGCGGATTTACAATAGGAATTAATACCCGTCTTTAATTTATTATTTTTCCGCCCAACCTTTAAAGATCTATTCTTGTAATAGTGAGATAGGAGAAAAAATATAAATTCAAAAAATAAGAATCATGAAAAAAATTACAAGTTTTAAAATCATTGCGGTGCTATTTGCCTGCTTTTTATTTGGTAATGCAAAAAGCCAGTGTATGGCTAGTTTTAGCTACACCGTAGGCGCTAATGGAAGTGTAGCCTTTACAAACAACTCTCAGCCTAACACAAGCACAAGTATTAATTATTCGTGGAACTTTGGCGATAATCAATTCTCAACACAAACTAATCCAACACACGTGTATGCTGCCAGTGGCTCTTATCTTGTGATATTACAAAGATCTGATAGTTTGCAATCTTGTAATGCTACGTATAGTACTGTAATTACAGTTACTAATGTTGCCTGTAACGTTGTTGCTGGATTTAATTTTACAGTTAATCCAAGTGGTTTAGTAACTTTTGTAAATGCATCAACCGGAACTATTCCTCAAACAATGTATTATTTACAATATGGAGACAATTCATCAAGCAACTTTCCAAATAATAGTTTTAATACTATCAGCCATAGTTATGCCAATTCAGGTAACTACACTGCAACCCTTACAGCATTTAATAATTCCGTAACTTGTTTTGCATCTTACACGGCCAATATAAATGTAACAGTTCAGCCATGCACACTTACAGCAGGTTTTACATATACCGTAAATAATGGTACAGTAAACTTCAGTAATACATCAACAGGTGTATCTCCAACTGCATTTCAATATTGGAATTTTGGAAATTCGAATACTTTTTTTGGTGCAAATCCACCAACACAATCATATAATGCAAACGGGAGTTATTCTGTAACTTTATACATTAATGATTCAATTACTACAAACTGCAGCAGTTCCATAACACATACATTTAATATTACAAATGCGCCATGTATTGCAACAGCAAATTTTTATATGGCAAAAGATACATCTATGATGCCTTCAATTGTTTGGAACGCATATCCATTTTATCCTTCAAATGTAAGCAGTGTGGTTTGGAATTGGGGCGATAACTCTTCAAGTACAGGTTTATACCCGTCACACACTTATTCTGCAACAGGTTTTTATAATATCTGTTTAACTGTAAGTGTATCATGCGGTTCATCTACAACAACCTGCATCAACCAAAATATTTTCAAAACAAATAATTCAATGCAAATGGCAATGGTAAATGTACTTTCTGCTTCACCAACGGGCATTGCTAAAAACAACGTATCAGCTGCTGCGATCCGTTTGTATCCTAACCCTGTAAAAGATGTTTTAACAATTGAAAGCGATGCAGCCGATTTTAATGTTATCATCACTGATATTTACGGTAAAGTGGTTTATAGCGGAGTACGCTCCAGCAACGTTAACGTACAAAATTTAAACAGTGGAATTTATTTCGTAAAAATTTCAGGTACAGATTTTAGCAAAACAGTTAAGATCATTAAAGATTAAGATACTTTAGCTATAATTTCTTTTAACATTTCACCGTCAAACTTTACCAGTTATAAAGTTTGACGGTGATTTTTTTTAAATATTATTTATTTGGGTTATCTTTATATATGCTTAAAAAGTATATATACATTTTAACAACACTTTGGGTAACTTCAATATCAGCCCAAACATCGGCAACCAGCCCCGAATTTGAAGCCAAAGCCATTGGCGGAAAAGAACAAATAGACCAGGTTTTGCAAACCCAGTTAACTTTACCAAAAACCTTGTTAACCGGTAATTTTGATACCGAACTCACTACTTTTTTTGATATTGACAGCGCAGGCAAAGCAGTAAACATAAAAGTAGATGGTGGAACAAATAATGTTTTGCGTAATGAAATAAAACGCGTTTTTGGATTTATAAAATTCAATCACACACTTCGTTTACCCGATGAAAGCAGGCCCTATTTTTTAATGTTTAAATTATCTACCGATAAATATAACAAGTACTTTAAACAAAAAAATAAATTCAATTTAAAAAAACCTTTGCCTGCGGATAGCAGTTTTATTATTTATACAAAGGCAGATAAATCGCCCGAGTTTTACAAAAATGGCGATGAAGGGTTGACTGAATTTATTTTAACGACCATTGAATATCCCAAATTGGCAATAGAAAAATCGGTTGAAGGTACTGTGGTTGTTGAATTTGTTGTAGAAACCAATGGCTATATAACAGGCGTTACTGTTAAACAGCCTGTTGGCGCAGGGTGTACAGAAGAAGCGTTAAGGATTATTAAGCTTACAAAATGGCAGCCGGCAATATTAAATGGCAAATTCGTAAGATATAGAACTACTTATCCTTTTACTTTCAGCTTGCGAAATATTACTAAAGATAATTCGAGTAGTAACCAGTTTGGTCAATAGTTTTTTAGTTATAGTTGGCAATACCGATTAATAAACTTAATGCCCCCATAAAAAAGATCACTATGGAAAGGCCAATGCCCGAACTAAAGATCACAGACTCTGCAGGATCTTTTGGATTAACCAGGATTGTTATCAGATCATTAATTTCATTTAGTTTTTTTTGAGCCGCAGGCTCCATGTGGTTTACTTGTCCGTTAATTAATTCAACCATGTAAACTTTATTATTAAAATACTCATGGTTATTATATATGTATTTATAATCTACTTTAATACCATAGGGCGATCGTCTTGTTGAAACCCTTTTATGCAATTCTATTTTTTTGGAAATAACAGTTGCTGGTGTTTTTTTCCAGGAATTTACTTTAAAATAAAGATGTATCATTTTAATACTTACCCAAAAGCAAACACCACTTATCAGCAATGCAAAAATTAAAGTAAAAACGCCCATAATTCTTTTTAAATAAATTTCTTTAAGGCAGAATTTTCTTTGCTTCTCATAAGCGAAGAATCTTTTTCAGATTTATCCTTATAACCGCACAAATGCAGCACGCCATGAATGATCACGCGTTTTAATTCCGTTTCAAAGTCAACTTTAAATTTACCGGCATTCTCTTCTACCCGTTCAATGCTTATTATAATATCTCCGTTAATTGTTTTTCCTTCACAATAATCAAAAGTGATAATATCGGTATAGGTGTTGTGTTTTAAGAATTGAATGTTTGTTTTTAAAACCTCTTCATCGCTTGTAAAAACAAAATTAAGTTCTCCCGGCTTTTTTTTCTCAGATTCAATTATGGTTTTTATCCAGGATCTTATTTTTACCTTATCAGATAATTTAAATTGAATTTGTTGTGTTTGAAAAGAAATAGCCATATTATAACGATAGAGTATCTTTAATTACAGTTGGCAATTGCCCGTTATTCCTGGCTTTTATAAGTTCTTCAACAGCTTTTAAAGCTGTTTTAAATTCCTGCAGGTCGGTATAAAAAAGCTGTTGCTGTTTATGGCCAGCGTCAATTAAATTTGTAGCTTCTTTTTTTTCTGTGTTTGTAAACTCAATTAATTTTTCTTCAGAAATTGAATTATTCTTCGCGTCTTGTTTTAATTTATCTATCTGCGAGTTAATTAAATTAATTCGCGCTTTAACAGATTTACGGTTAAGCTCAAAATTTTGTAAACTATTTCCGCTGGCATAAAATTGCTGTAAAAAATCAGCTTCGGTTTTAGTAAGTGTATCTTTTACATTTTGCTGAACAAACTGTTTGTATTGATTAAAGCGTGAAATTGCTTTTGCTAAAATAACAGTATCGGTTTTTGCATCTTCTTTAATAAGTGAATTAACCGCGCCACTTAGGCTATCAAGCGCTTTTACATTTGCGGCGTAAACATCATTTTGTTTACACGATTGAAAAAATGATCCTGCAAAAAATAAAATTACCAAACTATTTTTAGCAGCCCTTATCATTTTAGTTGATCATTTCAAAACCACAATACGGTACTAATACTTTTGGAATTTTTATTCCTTCAGGCGTTTGGTTATTTTCTAACAATGCAGCAACAATACGTGGTAATGCTAATGCACTTCCATTTAAGCTGTGCGCTAATTGTGTTTTGCCGTTAGCATCTTTAAAGCGGCATTTTAAACGGTTGGTTTGAAATGTTTCAAAATTACTTACACTACTTACCTCTAACCAACGCTCCTGCGCTGCGCTCCACACTTCCATATCATAGGTTAATGCGCTTGCAAAGCTCATGTCGCCGCCACATAATTTTAAAGTGCGAAATGGCAATTCTAATTCTTTTAAAAGGCCTGCAACATACTCACGCATTTCTTCTAATGTTTCGTAGCTTTTATCAGGATGTGTGATCTGTACGATCTCCACTTTATCAAATTGATGTAAACGATTTAAACCGCGCACATCTTTTCCATAACTTCCAGCTTCCCTTCTAAAACAAGGAGTATAAGCTGTGTTCTTTACAGGAAGATCTGCTTCTTTTAAAATAACATCACGGTAAATATTTGTAACCGGCACCTCAGCAGTTGGAATTAAATATAAATTATCAACTGTGCAGTGATACATCTGTCCTTCTTTATCAGGAAGTTGACCTGTACCATAACCACTGTCTTCGTTCACAACAATTGGTGGTTGAATTTCCAAATATCCTTTTGCAGTAGCGCGATCTAAAAAGAAATTAATTAAAGCGCGTTGTAAGCGGGCACATTTACCTTTATAAACAGGAAAACCTGCGCCTGCGATTTTTACACCTAATTCAAAATCAATTAAATTATATTTTGATGTTAAGTCCCAATGCGGAACAAAGCCCGGAGCTAATTTTGGTTTTTCACCGTGCTCAAAAACAACAGCGTTATCTTCAGGTGTTTTTCCTAAAGGCACGGTTAAATTTGGCGTGTTTGGAACAAGAACCAATAACTGGTGAATTTCATCTTCAACAGTTTTTAATTGTTCATCGAGTTCTTTTTCTTTTTGTTTTAATTCTGCGGTTCTTAATTTTACTTTTTCAGCTTCTTCTTTTTTACCACTTTTCATTAACTCACCAATTTGTTTTGCAATTTGGTTAGATTCTGCTTTAATGGCATCGCCTTCCTGTTGAAACGATCTGCGTTGCGTATCTTTTATCAAAACAGAACTAATAATGCTTTCGGCATCTTTAAAATTCTTAATAGCCAAACGTTTTAAAACGTCATCTTTATTTTCTCTGATATAATTTAACTGCAACATAAAAGTTCTTTTTTTATTTTAATACAAATTTAATTTTTTAAATGATGTAGGAGCGATATGTGTTTAAACAGAAAAAGCCCACCAAAATTAATGGAGGGCTTTATTTCTATATAAAGTATTTATTACCCCTCAAAAGGAACAACCGATACATACGAACGATCGTCTCTTTTCTTTTTGAATACTACTTTACCATCAATTAAAGCATATAAAGTATGATCTTTTCCCATACCTACGCCAACAGATGGATTGTGTTTAGTACCACGCTGACGAACAATAATGTTTCCAGCGATGCAAACTTGTCCACCAAAAATTTTAACGCCTAAACGTTTACTATGCGAATCGCGACCATTATCTGATGAACCCGCGCCTTTCTTGTGTGCCATTTTCTTTTATTTTAGATTTATGATTTCAGATCTAAGATTTTTTACATCTTAAATCTCATTTCTTAAATTGATTAATCTTCTTTTTTCTTTGTTACTTTTTTAGCTGCTGCTTTTTTTGCAGGTGCTGCTTTTTTAGCTGCTGCCTTTTTTGCAGGTGCTTTTTTCTCAACGGCAGTTTCGCTTGTAACCTCAGCTTTTTTAACCGGACCTTGCGTACGAACTTTACGTTCTGCTGTTAATTCTGATTCTAATTTATCACCTTTAGCTAAAACACCCTGAATAAGGATCTGAGTTAAAGATTGACGGTGATTGTTCCATTTTTGATAACCTTTACGGCGTTTCTTTTTGAAAATGATCACTTTGTCTCCTTTTAAGTGGGAGATAACTGTGGCAGCCACTACAGCGCCTTCTACGGTTGGGTTTCCAATTGAGATTTTGCCTCCGTTATCTAATAAGAAAACTTTGTCAAATTCAATTTTTGCACCCTCGTTAGCCTCTAGGCGGTGAACGTAAACTTTGTTTCCACGTTCCACTTTAAACTGTTGCCCGGCTATTTCTACAATTGCGTACATTTAAATTGGTTTTAAATTGTTAATAATACCCTTAAAAAGGGGACGCAAATATAATCAATTCTTATTAACCGGCAAAAAATTAATCGCGGTTAATTAAATAAACGCTTAAAATTATGACAATTATGCTAAAAACCTGGTAAAAATTAACGGTTTCGCCATCAAAAACACCCCAGCCCATGGCCACAACGGGTATTAAATAAGTACAGCTGGAGGCAAATACCGTCCCCGAATTTTTAATAAGAATATTATAAGCAATAACCGATAAAGCCGAGCCAACAATGGCCAAAATACTGATATAGCCTAATGAAGAAACGGCCAAAGGGGAAGTGGCCAGATGCGTGGTAAAATCAGAGAAACCAAATAGATAAATAAGGGAAATTGGTCCTGTAATACAAAAAGCCCAAACCGTAGCAGTAATGGAATTAATATCGCTGAGGTATTTTTTAATACCACACACACTAATGGCATAAAAAAAGGTGGCTAAAACTACCAATAAACTATAAATAACATTTTTAGAACTGTCATTTCCCGCGTCAAAGATCATAAGGCAGGCCGCTCCTATGAAGCCAACAATAATGCCAATAATTTGCATGGCCTTTGGCTTTACTTTTAACCAAAACAAACCAACTAAAACTGTAAATAAGGGTGTTATCGCATTCAACATTCCTGTTAAGCTACTACTGATCTGGGTTTCGGCTTTTGTAAATAAAAAGGCAGGCAATAAATTTCCAAAAACACCCATTAATAGTAAACCGGGTAAATACTTTTTAAGATCTATCTTATAATATTTGATCAATAAAGGCGCCAAAAATAAAAAAGCTATCGAAATTCGTAAAGCCGCCACTTCGCTGCTGCTAAAGGCATCCAAGCCACGCTTCATTAAAATGAACGAACTGCCCCACACCAACGATAAGATGATGAGCAATGTCCAGGCAAGCTTTTTGTTTTGCATGGCGCGAATTTAGGGTTTAAATCCTGATGTTTCTAAACCTAATTATTCTGATTTTTGATCCGCTGTTTTTGAAGGTTTTCATTTTTCGGATCCGGCGGTTTAATTCCTTTTTAGAATTATCAATTTTTTCTTTTACTCCTTTTGAAAATAGGTTCATGTTGTCTTATATACTAAGAAGTAACATGGAGGTATGATTTTGTGACTATTCTATTTTAAAATATTTTCATCCAAGTTAAATCTTTCAAACTTTAAACTTTCTAAACCTTTAATTAAAGAGTATCTTTGTAAAAAATTACAGAATGATAGATATTGGAAAAATAAATTCGCTAAAAGTTTTAAGAGAAACCGAAGTGGGTTTATACTTAGGAGATGAAGACAAAAATGACGTTTTGCTGCCTATTTCTTATGTAAAAGAAAAATATAAAGTCGGACAAGAACTGGAGGTATTTGTTTATCCTGATGCGGATGGAAAAGCTATTGCAACAACTTCAAAACCTTATATAGGTATTAACGAATTTGCTTATTTACGTGTTGTTTCGGTAAATGATATTGGCGCTTTTTTAGATTGGGGAATTGAAAAAGATCTTTTAGTTCCTTTCAATGAACAAAAACATAAATTAAGTGAAGATAATTTTTATGTAGTTTTTGTTTATTTGGATGAAGTAACCAACAGAATTGTTGCTTCTACTAAAATTGACAAGTTTATTAATAATGATAATTTAGACTTAAAAGAGACAGAAGAAGTAGATCTTATTGTTTATGAAGAATCACCACTTGGTTTTAGTTGCATTATTAACGGGCAACACAAAGGTTTGATCTATCATAACGATATTTACAAGGAAGTAGAAATTGGTGATGAAATGAAAGGCTTTGTAAAAACAATTCGTGAAGACAAACTTATCGATATTAGTTTTCAGAAAAGCGGTTTTAAAAATGTTTTGGATTCTACCGAAGTGGTAATGGAATATCTTGAAAAAAATAATGGCTTTGTAGATCTTCATGATAAAAGTACACCCGAAGAAATTTCAATTCGCTTAAGCATGAGCAAAGCAACTTTCAAAAAAGCTATTGGTATTTTATACCGTCATCGCCGGATCTTAATTAAGCCTGAAGGAATTTATATTGCGAAGGAAGAAGATAAAACAGTAGAAGAAAAAGATGTTGAAAGTTAGATCTCAACAAAAGGAATTTGGATATTAGAATTTATTATTTTTATAAAAATTATTAAAATGAAAATTGCAGTTGTTGGCGCTACGGGTTTGGTAGGCACAAAAATGTTGGAAGTTTTAGCAGAAAGAAACTTTCCTGTTAGTGAATTAATTCCCGTTGCATCAGAAAGATCGGTTGGAAAAGAAATTACATTTAAGGGGAAGAAGTATAAGATTCACTCTATGCAACAGGCTATTGATGCAAAGCCGCACATAGCTTTATTTTCCGCCGGTGGCGATACTTCTAAAGAATGGGCTCCGAAATTTGCAGAGGCAGGCATTACAGTGATAGATAATTCATCAGCATGGAGAATGGATGTTACAAAAAAATTAATTGTGCCTGAAGTAAATGCAAATGTATTAACAGCAGATGATAAAATTATTGCAAACCCAAATTGTTCAACTATACAAATGGTGGTAGCGTTAAATCCACTTCATAAAAAATATAAAATAAAACGTGTTGTTGTTTCTACTTATCAAAGTGTTACAGGCACAGGGGTTAAGGCTGTATCTCAATTAATGAATGAGCGCAAAGATGGCAAGAGCGATGAGATGGCTTATAAATATAAAATTGATATGAACGCCATTCCACAAATTGATGTTTTTTTAGATAACGGTTATACCAAAGAAGAAATGAAAATGGTGAACGAAACTAAAAAAATTATGGGTGATGATTCTATAAAATTAACTGCTACAACCGTGCGTATTCCTGTAATGGGTGGCCACAGCGAAAGTGTTAATATTGAATTTGAAAATGAATTTGAAGTAAAAGATATTTTTAATCTAATGGCAAATACGCCCGGCATTATTTTGCAGGATGATATAAAAAATCAAATTTATCCTATGCCAATGAATGCCCATAATAAGGATGAAGTTTTTGTTGGAAGAATAAGAAGAGATGAATCACAACCAAAAACTTTAAACATGTGGATCGTGTCTGACAACCTTCGTAAAGGAGCTGCTACAAATGCTGTGCAAATTGCTGAGCATTTAATAGCTTCTAAAATAATTACCGCAGATAAAGTTTTAGCATAATTTTTTTAAACTCTTGCCTATTTAACTATTAACTATTAACTTCATAGTATGGTAACACGTCCGTTCAATTTCAAAAAGTGGATCGAAGAAAATCGTCACTTATTAAAGCCACCGGTAAATAACAAAGTTGTTTATAAGGATGCAGAATTTATTGTAATGGTTGTTGGTGGGCCAAATTCACGAAAAGATTATCATTATAATGAGAGTGAAGAATTCTTTTATCAATTAGAAGGTGATATTAAAGTTCAGATACAGGAAGATGGAAAAGCTGTTGAAATAGATATAAAAGAAGGAGATATATTTTTATTACCAGCAAAAGTGCCACACAACCCCCGCCGTTTTGAAAACTCAATTGGCTTGGTAATGGAGAGAAAGCGTAGGCCGGATGAAAAAGATGGCCTTTTATGGTTTTGCGAAAAATGCAATCACCCCCTACATGCTGCTTATTTTATGTTAACCGATATTACTTCTCAATTTCAAACTGAGTTTAAGCGTTTTTATGAAAGTAAGGATCTGCGTACCTGCAAAAAATGTGGTACAATAATGGAACCGCCTCCTGTAATATCTTAATTATCAAATAATTACAATCCTTTAAAGAGTTTCTTTTTTGTTAACAAGCTGTTCATTTTCATTAAAACAGGGTTAATTATTAAAAAAGGCCCAACTGATTGCTATTTATTGTTGTTACCTAAATGAGTAAACGACCCGTTTAACTTAGTGAAATGATAAATATTTACTTTTATTTGGGTTAACTTTGTGATAATAAATAGACTCAAAAATGAAAACAAATCTTAAACTATTTTTTCTTGGCATTTTTATTACAATGTCGTTTTTTTCTTTTTCACAAGACTGGAGTAAAATAAAGATTGATCCTGCTAAAGAAAAACAATTTGAGCCATATGTTGAATTTCGTCATGGTGGTGGAAGTGTTTACCAAACATGGAAGACCAATAACAAGTTTCAATATGTAAAAGAGATGTGGTATTATTCTGAGTCCTTTTATATAAAGCGTAATCATACAACTTCAGGCGAAACAATGAACGAAGCGGCTATAGATATTAGCCGTTTTGAAAGCAACAGAAAAGCAACTGAAGAATCAATTGTTGTTATTCCTGGCTTTAAAGATGCCATTGTTTTATTACCTACGAATAAACTTATTTACAAACCGTAATCTACTTTTTAAATGAAAAATATATTAAATA
Source organism: Bacteroidota bacterium (assembly GCA_013816615.1). GTDB lineage: Bacteria > Bacteroidota > Bacteroidia > B-17B0 > Aurantibacillaceae > Aurantibacillus. The sequence continues at coordinate 33,245 of JACDED010000007.1, read as the reverse complement.
AAGTTAGCGTTTTAGTAGTTGCTTTGATCGTATTCTCGCAAGCAAATTTATTTGCTCAACCGGGTGTTGGTCCTGCTCCTTATTGCTTTCCATTGTATTCAACAATACCTTGTAACCAACCAGGGCCTTCTAATTCCCCGGGTAATTTCATTAATGATTTCATCAATAGTTTTAGTACTACTGGTGCTAATGTAAATATTACAAATAATAACTCAGGGTGTAATGCTCAAAATTTTCCCGCAGTAGGTATTCGTAATTTTTTCTATTTTGGTTGTTCACAATATTTAGTAGTAACTCCAGGGCAGGTTGTTAACTGTACTTTTCAGTCAGGCCAAACATACAGCCAAGGCTTTACCTGTTTTATTGATTGGGATCAAAACGGTGTTTATAATTTAACTAACGAACGTGTTTGTTCTATACCGGGTGTTCCGGCAGCTGCAAGTTTTAACAGTGCAAATTTTACTGTGCCTGTGGGACAAGCAACAGGTACTTATAGAATGCGTGTTAGATGTGCTTACTTTACAAACGGACCAACAATTGACCCTTGTATCAACTATGGTTTTGGCGAAACTGAAGAATATAATGTATATGTAAATATGACACCTGCGGGTATTATTACTGCAACAGCCTCTACGTCTACCCCATCAATATGCGCGGGTCAAACAATCAGCTTAAATGTTCTTACATCTGCAAATCCAACTGTAGCTTTAACTTATACATGGTCTGGTCCGGGTAACTTTGCAAGTAATACTCAAAGTCCTACTATTACAAATGCTACAGCAACAATGAGTGGTATTTATAGCGTAACTGTTTCTCCCGGATCTTGCCCTGCAACAAAAACTGTACAAGTAACCGTTACCGATTATCCTACTTACACACTCACACCTCTAACGGCAACAGTTTGCCAGGGCGGTATATTAACCCCCTCTGTAATTTTAGGCACTTTACCCGGAACACCATGTTCTACACTTGGTCTTGGGCCAACATGTGCCAGCCCGCTTCTTAAAGATGTCGGATCATCCACTACATCTAACCCTTCATGGCAACCACCTACGGTATATGACAAATATTATTATGACACGCATTTACAGATCATTTACCGCGCTTCAGAACTTTTAGCGTCGGGTGTTTCTGCAGGTTATTTAACGAGTATGGCATTTAACGTTGCTGCTACAAATGGTATTGGATCTTTAACCAACTACACAATTAAAATGAAATGTACTACTAACACAGTAGTTACTGCTTTTGATAATGCAGGTTTAAGCCAGGTTTTTACCCAGGCTAACTTTGCCCCTGTTAATGGCTGGAACACCCATACATTTGCCACTCCATATTATTGGGATGGTGTATCAAACATTTTAGTTGACATCTGTAGAGGTAATGCACCATGGCAATTTATTAGCGCTTAGGTTTTAAATACTCCTACATCTTATAATTCAATGATCTGGAATGGTGTTTTCGGAACTAACCAAACAAGTTGTGGTACAGCTGGTAGCCAGGGTTTTTCAATGAACAGGCCCAATACACGTTTTGGAAATTGTGTTTCTGTATTACCATCTAACTTTACTTATAGCTGGAGCCCGGGCCCTGGTATCGCAGCCCCAACTGCTACAAGTACACAAATTACAACACAACCTATTACCGGTACAGTTGCTACAGTTGTTTACAGTGTTGTTGTAACCCCTACAGTTTATGCCTGCCCAACATTACAAACGTTAACTGTAACGGTTGTTAATCCAATGTCTCCAACTATTACTCCGGTTCCACCACTGTGTAATACAAATGGTACGGTTAATATTATTGCAAATCCTGCTGGAGGTATCTGGACCAATAATCCTGCGATATCCGCGGGTGGTGTTGTTAATCCTGCTATAGCAGCAATAGGCACAAGCACTGTTCTATATACTGTAGGTATTGGTTCTTGTATTGCTACAAATACTGCATCTATTGATGTTTCGCAATTTAACACAGCCAATTTAACAGGTTCTTTACCTGATCAGTGTAATACTTTTAATCCAACCAATCTTATGACCATTGTGCAAAGCACTGTAACTGGTATTTGGAGTGGCACAGGTGTTTCCGCAAACATTTTCTCACCTAATTTACCTACTGGTGTTTATACATTAACTTACAATACTAATTCTGTACCTAATACAACATTATGTCCTGATACAAGAACAATAAATGTATCTGTATTAAATCCACCACAACCTACAATTTCGCAGGTTGGCCCTTATTGTAACACTGCCCCTGCCTTCCAGTTAGGTGTTTCTCCATCTACGGGTTCATGGACACCAACAGTATACAATAGTTCAACCGGAACGTTTAGTCCTGGCCTTGCAGCTATTGGTAACAATGTTGTTCAATATGTTATTGGAACAAACACATGTAACGTTTCTGATACCAAAACAATTTCGATAGAAGCTTATGTACCCGCGGTTATCACTGGTACAATACCTGATCTTTGCGTTACATCTTCACAGGTTAACTTAGTGCCACTTACAACAAATAATTTAGGTGTGTGGAGTGGCTCAGGCATTAACGGTACATCTTTTGATCCTGCAACTTCAGGTGTTGGTAATATTATTTTAAGTTACAACACAGCATCATCACCGAGTGGCTTATGCCCGGCACAAGCTACAACAGCCGTTAATGTTTATTCATTAGCTATTCCTGCCATAATGCAAGTTGGGCCATTTTGTAATTCAGCTCCTCCTTTACAATTACAGGTATCTCCCTTAGGTGGTGTATTTAGTGGTGCTAACAATGGTGCAACAACTCCATCCGGTGGATTTAACCCAGCCTTTGCTATTATTGGCGATAACATTGTTAATTATAGTGTAACTGCTGGCCCTTGTGTAGCTTTTGGTCAATCAACAATTACTATTGAGAAATTTGTTTCTGCCGATCTTTCGCAATATGCAGGTCCGTATTGCAGAAATGACGCACCAATCAATTTAAATAGTATTGTTCAAAATCCCGGTGGTGTTTGGTCAGGACCAGGTCTTATAGGAAGCTTATTTACTCCTGCAACTGCTAACGTTGGCGATAATAATATCGTAACTTACTATACGCATTCAATGCCTACAGCCAGTTTATGTCCGGATTCAAGTGCTGTACGTATTACAGTTAATGAAATACCAAATGTTTCGGTTGTTAGTAACGCTGAAAAAGGTTGCTCACCAATTGTAGTTACATTTAATACACCAAGCACTAATACAGGTTCAGGTTTATGGAATCTTGGAGATGGATCGGAACCAATGCCTGGTTTAAGTGTTACGCATACATTTGATATACCGGGATCGTATACAGTTACATTTAATTACGAAGATGAGATCGGTTGTGCTACGCAAGCAGTACTCGCCAATCCAATTGTAGTATATGCTATGCCTCGTGCAGGCTTTAGCAATAATCCTGATGAAGTTACAATAGCAACACCTGAAGTTCAATTCACTAACTTAAGTACAATTTTAGGAGCTAATATTTATCAGTGGCAAATAGGAAACTTGTATCAATTAAATGATATTAATCCAAAAGTTATTTTCCCCGTTGCCGGTGATTATGAAATTACTTTAACTGCTACAACTATTCATGGTTGTAAAGATGTTGTAAGTAAACTTATACAGGTTAAAAATGATTTTGGTATTTATATTCCAAGTTCATTTACGCCAAACTTTGATGATTTAAATGATGAGTTCATTCCAAAATTTTCACCATATGGTTTAGATCTTAAAACATATGAAATGGAAGTATTTGATCGTTGGGGTCACTCATTGTTCCATACAAAAGATTATACTGTTGGTTGGAACGGGTCGGTAAATAACAAAGGAGACGATTCTATTAAAGAAGATGTATATGTTTACAAAGTAAGATTTAAAGATATGGACGGTAAGATCCATAATAAAACGGGACACGTTACCTTAATGAAATAAAAGCTTTATACATTATATTGAAAAGCCTTACCTTTATGGTGAGGCTTTTTTATGGAAAAAATTGATGCGTTTAAACAACAACTAAATACAGGATATACTACAACCGGAGAATCCATAACCCTTGGTGCCGGACTTTTTGATGGTTTAGTACAAAAAGATGTAGCAATAAAGCTTCCATTAAAAACACTTAACAGGCATGGCCTTATTGCCGGAGCAACCGGAACCGGAAAAACAGTAACATTACAGATCATTGCCGAAAGCATGTGCCAGGCAGGGATTCCCGTGTTATTAATGGATCTTAAAGGAGATCTGAGCGGCATTGCAAAAGAAGCAACACTTAATCCAAAAATTGAAGAACGTCACAAATTAATTGGTATTGATTTTAAAGCCTGCGCAAATACAACCGAGTTTTTTACTTTATCAAAAGAACAAGGTGTTAGATTGCGCGCAACCGTTTCTGAATTTGGGCCGGTATTGTTCTCAAAAATATTAGATCTTAATGATACGCAAAGTGGAATTGTTGCCATACTTTTTAAATACGCTGATGATAAAAAATTACCGCTTCTTGATCTGAAGGATTTTAAACAATTACTTCAATATGCAACTGCCCAAGGCAAAGAAGAAATTAAAAAAGAATACGGTAATATTACCAGCACAAGCACATCAACCATTCTCAGAAAAATAATTGAACTGGAAAGCCAGGGAGCGGAATTATTTTTTGGAGAAAAGAGCTTTGAAGTAGCGGATCTTGTAAGAACAGATAATAATGGTAAAGGAATTGCATCTGTTATTCGTTTAACAGATATACAGGATAAACCAAAGCTGTTTTCAACATTTATGCTTAGCTTATTGGCAGAAGTTTATGCCTCTTTTCCTGAAGCGGGCGATCTTGAAAAACCAAAACTTTGCATCTTTATTGATGAAGCACATTTAATATTTAATGAAGCTTCAAAAGCTTTGTTAGATCAATTAGAATCAATTATAAAACTGATCCGATCAAAAGGCGTTGGCATTTTTTTTATTACACAAAACCCTTACGATGTGCCAGATGCAGTGCTTTCACAATTAGGTTTAAAAGTACAACATGCTTTAAGGGCTTTTACTGAAAAAGATAGAAAAGCGATCAAAAAAACAGCAGAGAATTATCCGATATCTGAATTTTATAAAACCGATGAGCTATTAACCAGCCTGGGAATTGGCCAGGCACTTGTTAGTGCGTTAAACGAAAAAGGCATCCCTACTCCACTGGCAGCGGTTCATTTAAAGGCACCTTCAAGCAGAATAGGTGTTTTATCTCCGGAAGAAATTGCTGAAAATATTGCGGCCAGTAAAATCGCAGCAAAATATAATGAGGTAATTGACAGGGAAAGCGCTTACGAAATTTTAACCGCGAAAATAACCGAAGCCGAGGACGAAAAAGAAGTTGAGAAAAAAGAAAAACCTAAAGCAAAGCAAAAAGAAGAAAAATCGGTAATAGAAAAAGCCTCGGAAAACACAATGGTAAGGCAAATTGGCCGTACGGTGATGAAAGAAGTTGCCCGTGGTTTACTTGGCGTTCTTGGTATTGGTGGGGGAAGTAAAAAGAAAAAAGGCTGGTTCTAACATGTATTAACAGTATGTTAAAAACCCTTGTTTTTTAAGTTTAAAGTATTTGGTAATTTTATGATCTAAAATAATAATAAAATGAAATTTGGCGTTGTTGTATTTCCGGGTTCTAATTGTGATGAAGACATGGTTTATGTTTTAAAAAATATTTTAAAACAAGAAACAGTAAAGCTTTGGCACAAAAATACCGATCTTGAAGGTTGCACTCATATAATTTTACCGGGTGGCTTTTCGTATGGTGATTATTTAAGAAGTGGCGCTATTGCAAGATTTTCTCCAATTATGGATAGCATTATTAAACATGCTAATAACGGTGGTTTTTTATTTGGTGTTTGTAATGGTTTTCAAATATTATGCGAAAGCGGTTTATTACCTGGCGCTTTATTACATAACAATACACGAAAATTCATCTGCAAAAATGTACATATTAAAGCGCAAACAACTAATTCATTAATCACTTCACAGGTTCCTGCAAATAAAGCTTTAAAAATTCCTATTGCTCATGGTGAAGGAAAATATTTTGCCGATGCTGATACGATCAAAAAATTAAATGCAAATGGCCAGATCTTATTCAGGTATTGCGATGAAGATGGAAATATTACCGATGCTGCAAACCCAAATGGCGCAACAGATAATATTGCAGGTGTATGTAACGAAAAAAGAAATGTTTTTGGTATGATGCCACATCCTGAAAGAGCTGCCGATGCAGAGCTTGGAAACGAAGATGGGAAATTTTTATTTGAAAGCATCTTAAACCTTGTTGAGGCTTAGATATTTTTTAATTACTATTTTAAAAGGTTGGATCATAAGATCCAACCTTTTTTGTTTAGCAGGATACTATTTACAATTTCCATACGTTAAAGCTATATTTATAAGGCAAATTGATGTATTCTACTTATATTTGACAATCAGAGCGTATGCAAAAACATCAAAAAAAAATAGAATATCTTTTTGCTATACTACTTTTCTTTTTTGGCTTATACTATTATTGCTTTCGGGTATTAGGCTTTGACCTTTCTTACACACCCGGCGATTTTGGCGACTCCCGATTTATTAATTATGTATTAGAGCATGGCTATAAATGGCTGAAAGGTATTGAACCTGATTTTTGGCGCGCCAATTTTATGTATCCCTTAAAGGATAATATTGCCATCTCTGATTCAATGGCCGGCTCATTACCAATTTATGCATTATTTCGTTTTATAGGTTTTGATGTTGAGCCTTCTTACCAATTGTGGTGGCTCAGTTGCTGTATTTTAAATTTTTGGCTATGTTTTTTTGCTTTCAAAAAAATTGGTTTTAACCCTTTTTTATCTGCAATTGGTGCTTATGCTTTTGCCTTTGGTATAAACAATTTTAATCAATTTGTACACCTCCAATTTAATTGTAAATTTTTTGTACCAATAACGATAGCTTTATTTTATTCTTTTCTTAAAGAGCCAAGACAAAAATATTTTATTTTAATTGTTTTGTTCACTGTTCTCCAGTTTTACTGCAGCGCCTACATAGCCATATTTTTAATAATGTTTATGTTTTTCTTTGCTGCATTATATTTAGCATTCAAAAATAACAGGCTGCTTTTTATATCGCATCTAAACAAAAAATTTATCATTCGTTTAAGTATGATAACTGTAATTGGCTTAATATTACTTTTGTTACTTGCTTTGCCCTACCATTCAATGGCCAGGGCTTTGGGGCGCCATAAATTTGACAGTATCGTATCCAGCATGCCTGCTGTGTTTAGTTATTTTTTACCAGGTGATAGCTCTATTACCTGGGATTTTCTAAAAGAAACTCCCGCAAAACAATATCCTATATGGTATCTACACGAACTTTTTCCGGGAATATTTTGTTATTTAGGTTTATTGTTTAGTTTTATTCATGTTATATATGCACTCATTAAAAAACAAAAATTAAATTTTTTAACTGCCTTTTTATTTATTTCTTGTTTATGTTTTATTTTAATTTTTTCACGAACAGAATCCAATCATTCATTATTTAAATTTATCCAGATGTTTCCGGGTTTTGGAAGTATGAGGCTTACAAGC
>JACDED010000007.1:0-25650 GCA_013816615.1 Bacteroidota bacterium | reverse complement strand
CTTACAAGCAGGTTTATGATAGTTGCTACTTTTATAATGATTTGGTTGAGTTTGTATTATTTTGATAAAGTAGCAAAAAGAAAAACTTTTCTTTTATCACTGCTTTTGGCTTTTTTTGTAATTGGCGATAATTTGTTTGATCCAAAAAAATTATCCCGTACCCTTACAAAAACAAGAATTGAAAGGACTGAAAGCATGTGTGCGCTTATTCGCGAAAAAAATACGGCAAACAATAAAATTATAGTTGTGCTTAACTTAAATGGGGGATCAGAGATCTTTCAGCTGGATGCTATGCTCGCTACACAAAAACTTAATTTATACACTCTTAATGGCTATTCAAGTACATGTTACGGTGATTTATGCCTTGCATACAGCGACCCCGACCATACAAAACTATCCAACTGGCTTAAAACCTATTATATTGAAGAGAGCAAGGTAACTTTTATAGCTAATTAAGCTTATTTTACAAACTCAACAATTAATTCTTTATCACCATGCCTTGTGGTATGATAAAAATCTTCGTTTGGCGAAATAACAAGATTTTCTCTGAACGGTGTAGAAATGCGATATTTATTGCTTTTTGTTTTTTCAATAATAAACTCTTCGTAGATATTATAAGAATCTTTTTCAAAAACAATAATTCCACCAAGATCTTCCCTGGCAGTAGCAATCTTACCTTTTAGATCTTTAAGCTGTGCAACATCATCTTCAAAAACCGTTATAATTATTTTAGTTCCCTCGGTAGGATGCGTCATCAGCTTACCATCATCTGAAATACTAATAAATTTATTCGTGTTCGTTTTCAGCACAACAGTATCCTGAGAGCGGATCACACCATTTATGGTTTTAATTTTGTGAATAGATGTGTCGTTTAAAATATAACCCGGTAATTCACCATTGCTGATCACTGCAACTTTGTAATTTTTAATTTTCGCTAAATTTATTTCAAACCTCGATGGCATTACACTATAACCTATATAATCCGTATAAAACATAAGTTTTATATAATCAAACTCGGGGCAATTAAAAACCACAAGTTTTTCGTTCTTAAATTCCTTAGTAATTGCATTACATGTTTTATACCAGTTAATATTATGTTTACGTGTATACTGTAAATAAGCATCATCTTTTTTCCAAACACTATGCACTCGCTGAAAAGATTCCATATTGCATAAGCAAATACTAAAATACATTATTAAAGCAATAAAAAACACTTGTTTTATTTTGCTTGATCCTACTTTAAAGTAATCATACAAACTTTCACCTATGGCACCAAAACCTAAAAAGAAAATAAAAAATATAAAAAAAGTAAAACCAGGCATTTTTGTAGCTACATATGTAAAAAAAGCATACACTACAATTACAGCAAACAAAAAGCAAATAAATATTTTTTTATCCTTAATATATCTATTCAATAATATTAAACCTGGCAAAATAAAAAACGGAGCAAAATACCCAATAGCACTTCTCAGGCTTTCAAAATAAAAAAACGCATCGCCGCCATGCCCATCTAAAGGAAAATTTATGTGCGCTACATTAAAAGAATGCTCCTGGGCCGCCTCTAAAGGAAAACGGATGAAAATATAAAGCTGCCACACTGCCGGGAGAATGAGCGCTACACAAAATGTTTTAAATAAATCAATCCAATTCTGCCTGTAAGTTTTAAATGTTTGCTTTTGTTGGATCAAAAAAACAAACCAAATCCCAAATACAATATAACCCGGCAACCATTTTGTGAGTACAGCAAACGAACTGAATAAAGCAATAAGTAACATCCATTTAAATGTTGCTTTGTTTTTTAAGTATTCAGTATATGCCCAAATGCTTGCAATTATATAGCACATAAAAACAATATCATTGTGATCGGTTGGTTGCGCGCCAACTATAAACTCATTAAAAAAATAATTCAGGCTAAAAAACAATGCGCCAATAAAACCTATTCTTTTAGTGAGCGTATTTTCACCTATCTTATAAACACAAAAAGTAGCAAAAGTAAAACATATTGCACTTGGTAACCGCATAGCAAAAACTTTGGCTCCAAATAATTTAATAGTAAGAGCCATTTGCATTAAAAAAAGAGGTTGTTTATGAAGCCATATGTAATTTTTATCCCAGTTTGTATAGTTGTAAGGTAAAATAGCATCGGGATATAATTTAGGAGAGAAGAACTCCTTAGACATGTTTTTTGCTACCAGCGCGTGAAATTGTTCATCCCATAAATTAAGAAACTCATCTGCACTAATTACAAAGATCTTAAAAATGAGCGTCCCAAGTAGTAAGAATAAAATTGAGAATGATCTTTTACTATTGAATTCAAAAAGTAAAACCGAATTAAAATAAAATAAAAGAGAAACGACAATTAATATTTGCTGGTAAGGTAAAAAATAACTGTCGAACATACGATATGATCTTTACAATGAAAATAAAATAAGAATTTATACCTGCATCTCAGGTATTTCACCATCTATTATTAATTTACCGGCTGTAGCATTTTTTATTTCATCAATACTTATTCCCGGCGCACGCTCTAATAACTTAAATCCACCCTGAGCCGCTATTTCATAAACACCTAATTCAGTAACTACTTTCTTCACACATCTTACACCTGTTAAAGGCAAGTCGCATTTTGCTAAAAACTTAGACTGTCCGGCTTTATTAACCTGTTGCATGGCAACAATGATATTTTTTGCGCTTGCAACAAGATCCATTGCACCACCCATACCTTTAACCATTTTGCCGGGAATCTTCCAATTAGCAATATCACCATTCTCACTTACTTCCATAGCACCAAGAATAGTAAGATTTACTTTTTGCGAACGGATCATTCCAAAACTCATAGCGCTATCAAAAATGCTTGAGCCTTTAAGTAATGTAATAGTTTGTTTACCTGCGTTTATAAGATCCGCACTCTCTTCTCCTTCAAAAGGAAAAGGTCCCATACCCAGGATCCCATTCTCTGATTGAAGTACAACATTCACCCCTTCCGGAATATAATTTGCAACTAATGTTGGAATACCTATCCCAAGGTTTACAAACATACCATCTTTTACTTCTTTTGCTATTCTTTTTGCTATTCCGTTTTTATCTAACATATTAGTATGCGTTTTTATATTCTTTTACAAATTGTTTATTTAATGCTTTAGCTACGTTTTTTGCAATTATCATTCTGCCTTTATATCCATAATGTTCGGTTGTCCAGTTTTGATCTGTAAATTCTTTACCATCAACCAACTCCAAATTGTCAACAACAACACAATTATTTTTTTGATATCGCTTTATTAAATAATCCCTGTTTTGTTTCATTAAAAATACTAATTCTTTACCAACTAAGCTATCTGCGTATTCAACATTTTCGGCCATTAAATTTAAATACAAACTCACTTTATTTTTATTACACCAATCGGCTATTTCATCAAAATCCTTTATTCTTGGATTGTTATCGTGAATATTAAATGCATATCCTTTTACATAATGGCAGGCAAGGGTTATTTTATCATGATCCCAGCTTCCATCCGCTTTTATGTAAGTTCCCTGCGCTATTCCATTATCCCATTCTCTTACGGTTTTATATTTAAAAGGGAAAGGAAAAATCAAAGGTGTTGTTTCCCATTCTTTAAGCATTTCGGCCTCACGTTGTTGTTCTGTTTTGTTATCAAAAGCCTGTAATGAAAGTAAGAAGCGATTAATTATATTTGGATAAGACTGGGCCAAAACAATTGATTCCTGCAATTGTGTTTCGAGGCGGGAATGTATCCATGCAGCATCGAACGATCGCATATTTAAAGTAACAATAACTGCTTTAGGTTTTTTTTCGTTTACATTAATTTGTTTTAACCACTCTTTATATATACCTGCATGTGTTGCCGGTTTATTTATAGAAGTTAAGGTAAGTGTTGGAAAAAAGAAAGCAGTTATTTCAGAAATACTATTTTTAATTGAATCGGTTTCGCGAATATTAAAATTTGATGATTCACCAAAATAAAAAATATCGGTATTTTTTTGTTTAGTTTTTACCTCCACTATCTGTTCACATTTTTCATTTAGATCGCGTTTATATAATGTAAAATTATAAATAAGGTCCAGCCCAATAATTAGTATTATCAGCATTAAGATCTTTATGATAATTTTTTTTGCCATTTAAAATTGAAAATAAATAAAAGTAAACTTTTGTGTTCCTGATAAGGCCATTAAACAAAATAATAAAACAGTATAAAAGGCCCACCTGTATGGAGTTTTAAGTGTATTTAGCTTAGAATCAAAGCGCGAATTGTATAAAAAAACATCAAAAAGGATGATTAAACCTGTAAATATTAAAGGAAATAAAATTTCTAAATGAGCAAATTGAAAAGAATGATTCCTTAAAATAGCTTTGATCATATCTTTTGCTTTTTGAAAATTTTCTGCCCGAAAAAAGATCCAGATAAAGGAAGTAACAACAAAAGTTTTTAAAACCAAAAAAGCATTTAATATACTCCATTCTTTTTTTATTTCAAATTTAAAAATCACCGAAAAGTATCTTTCCAGTAAAAGCATTATACCATGAAGGGCGCCCCAAACAACAAAGGTCCAGCCGGCACCATGCCACAAACCGCTTATCATAAAAACAATTAAAATATTAATGCTCCATCTTGGAATTTTTACACGATTACCTCCCAAAGGGATATACAAATAATCTCTAAACCATGTACTAAGAGAAATATGCCAACGTGACCAGAATTCAGAAACACTTTTTGCCAGGTACGGCGTTTTAAAATTATTCATGATATTAATTCCTAATAACCTTGCACAACCCAAAGCGATAGTAGAATATCCGAAAAAATCGGCATAGATCTGAAATGAAAATAAAAAAACTGATAATACTACTTCATAAGAATTATATTTTAATGGATCAGCATATATCTGGTTAACGTATGGAGCAATATTATCAGCCACGGCCATTTTAATAAACAAACCAAATAAGATCAATTTAAAACCATCTGAAAAATTTTGGTACAATGGTTTATGTACATTCTTTAATTCATTTCCAAGCGTTTCATAGCGTTCAATTGGGCCGGCAACCATTTGCGGAAAGAAAAGAACATAGTTTGCAAAATACCCTAAGTGGGTTTCGGCTTTTTGCCTGCCGCGATATACTTCAACGGTATAACTCATAGACTGAAATGTGTGAAATGAAAGCCCGATTGGCAAAATAATACTTAAGTTAACAGGATGAAATTCCCTTCCGAATAATGAGAATACAGAAACTAAATTTTCATTTAAAAAATTAAAGTATTTAAAAAAAGCCAGTAAGCCAATATTTGCAGTTAAGCTGGCAATAAGATAAAATAGTTTTAGCCGCCCCTGTACCCTTTCAATTGTAAGTGCTGCAATATAATCAACAACAATAATTAAAAAAAGAATAAGAATATATTTTGGCACAAACACCATATAAAAATAACAGCTGGAAATAAAGATCAGCATCCACCTGAATTTTTGTGGCAACAGATAATATAAACCAATAACAATTGGAAGAAAGAATAAAAAATGTAATGAATTAAATAACATTTAGCTTCTATTCTTTACGTTTATAAACCTCTACATGTTCTTTCTTTAAGAGAAAAGAAAAATTATCCGTAATTACCTTAAAAGATGGATCGTTTTTAATTGTTGGGTTACTTACAACCACATATTTAATATTTTTTTCAAGAACACTTTTAACAAGTGTAGAATCTGCAAATCTTGGCGCGGATAATGTTAGCCCTTTTTGATCCATTAAATAAAGGGTAATATCAAAACTTTCATCAGGTATACTCAACACCCTGTCCGCTCTATCAATGCCGGCCTTCCTAAGAGCTGGGGTAATAGTTTCTAAAGGTTTTGTTGAGTTACCATACGACCATGTTAAAAAATCGGCAAGGCCTTTTTCTTCTTTAGAAAGGAAAGGGTACCACGCACACAGTTTATCATCTTTTATCGTTCTTAAACGAAAGAAAGCGGCAGAATATAATGAATTTAAAATAACCACCACGATAACAAATGCTTTAAAAAAACGATTATCCGTAACAATTTTAAGTTCATTATTAAAAACAATATAGCCAACACTTAAGCAAGTAATAACCGGGAAGATCATTAAATTATTTAAATAATAATCATGAACGGTAAATACCTGGAAAAAGAATAAAACATAAAAAACGAAGAACAAGGTTGCAAACACAAAAGAATACTTTAAGAAAACATTTAATTTTTTAAAATTGGCATAAACAAAAATAACTGCCGAGAAAAACAAAAAGAACATTGGCTTACTTAAAAATATTGGGAATAGAATATTGCAAAGTGCCTGAAAATTATAAATTATTGCAGCTTCAGGCATTTCCCAAATAGGTAATACCGTTAAAAGAAAAACACCATTTGAACTATCTCCATTATAATACACGGCATATTTATACCAGGAAACAATAAGTATAACAGCTAAAAGAATAAAAGAAAGTGGCAGTATTTTTTTTGTGAATAATTTTTCAGTCTTAAAAAATTTGTTCAAATTAAAAACATCAATTACAGAGAAAAATAATAAAAGGGCAAAAGGCATAACAGCACTGGCTTTTATAAGAACAGCAAGTGTTGAAACAAACAAACACCAATAAAAATATTTTACAAAACGTGTTTCATAAAAAGAGTATAACAAACAAAAACCAATTATTGCTAATGACAAAGCCGGCACATCTGCAATAAAATTAAAGCTATAATACACAAGCATTGGCGATGTAAGAAAAAAACTTACGCAAAAAAACGAGAACAAAAAAGAGGCCTTTGACCTAAGAAGCAAATTAAATAAAAAGAAAATAGAAAGAATAAAAATAAAATATTCAAGCAACTTATAGATAAATTCATGCTCGCCGAAAATTTTCCATAGGCAGGCAACAGTATAATTTAAAATAGGAAATTCGCTCACTGCACTTCCATCTTTATTCGCCTGAAAATGAATTTTTGGATGAAAGAAGTCCATTCCCTCTTCATAATAATTTTTAGTAATGGACAAACAGTCGTTTTGTCGCCATTGATGCGTTATTGAAGACCTATTTAAAAGAGTTAAATTATAGGCGTTTACAAAAAACAACAGTATAACAAAGGCAAGCAAAAATAAATTCATGCTGCGCTTTCCATTACCACTAAATATTTTTTTAAAAGAAATTTCTTTTGTCATTTTTAATATTTAGCTGTACAAACAATAGTTTAAATTTTATTGATCAGGTTTATCAGTGTAAAAAAATTACTTCTTTCTAACAGTTCTTTGCTCAATACGTTTTTCGTATTTCTGTCCCTGGAAAATTCTGTGAACATATATTCCCGGTGTATGAATATGATCAGGATCTAATTCGCCTGCGGGTACAAGCTCTTCAACTTCAGCAATTGTAATTCTGCCGGCCATCGCCATCAAAGGGTTAAAATTACGTGCGGTGCTGTTAAAAACTAAATTTCCGGCAGTATCACCTTTCCAGGCTTTTACTATTGCAAAATCGGCTTCAAAAGCTTTTTCCATTAAATATTCTTTTTCTTCACCATTAAAAGTAAACTTCCTGGTCTCTTTTCCAATAGCTACTTCGGTACCAACACCGGCAGGAGTGAAAATAACGGGCATACCGTACCCGGCAGCCATGCAGCGTGTAGCAAGAGTTCCTTGCGGTACTAATTCAACCTCTAATTCACCGCTCAGCATTTGACGTTCAAATTCATCATTCTCACCAACATAACTTGCAATCATTTTTTTTATTTGTTTGGTTTGAAGTAATAACCCTAAACCAAAATTATCCACACCAGCATTATTACTGATGCAGGTTAAATTCTTAACACCTTTTTTTACAAGCTCAGCAATACAGTTTTCAGGAATACCACACAAACCAAAACCACCAACCATAAGTGTATTTCCGTCTTTAATATCTTTTAATGCTTCTTCAACATTTTTTACAACTCTATTGATCATATATTACTCTTTTAGGTTATCAAATTCATTTATCTCTTCAGACCCATCGTTATCTGTTGCATCATATTTACTGCAATCCAATTCTAAATTCGGATTCAGGTTTTTTGGCCTTGGAAATTCTCCTTTACTAACTTTTAATTTTGGATCAGCGTATACTTTGCTAAAGAATTTTCCCCAAATAGGTAAAGCCATTGTAGCACCCTGACCTTCAACCATTGAATTAAAATGAATGCTTCTATCTTCACCGCCAACCCATGCACCGGCTACTAACTCAGGTGTAAGGCCAATAAACCAACCATCTGCATTTTTTTGAGTTGTACCGGTTTTACCTGCTATCTGGTTCATTAATTTATGGCGCGATCTTAAACGGCTACCAGTACCACCGTCAACTACTCCGCGCATTAACTGTATCATTGTATAGGCTTTTTCTTCACTAAACACCTCATCTGTTGTAGGAATAAATTCTTCTAACACTTTACCGTTCTTATCTTCAATACGTGTAACAAATGTTGGTTGAATATAGGTGCCTTTATTTACAAATGTTGAATTAGCACCAACCATTTCAAAAACACTTATATCTGCAGTGCCTAAACAAATGGAGTGTACCTCGGGAATTTCAGAAGTAATACCCAGGCGTTTTACCAATGTAACAAGTGCATGAGGTGTGTATTGCTTCATTACCCAGGCGGTGATATAGTTAATTGAATTTGCAAGCGCCTTTTTTAATGTAAGCATCTTGCCATTGTTCTTATCGTTTGGTCCGTCAGAATTACTTGGGCACCATTCTTTTCCATCAGGCAAAGTTATACAGGTTCTAACGTTTGGCACCTGGTGGCATGGAGAATAACCTTCCTGTATTGCCAATGCGTATACAAAAGGTTTAAATGTTGAACCTACCTGGCGCTTACTAACTTTTACGTGATCGTATTTAAAATGTTTATGGTTAATACCACCCACCCATGCTTTTACATAACCGGTTTGTGGCTCCATAGCCATAAAGCCTGTTTGTAAAAATCCTTTATAATATTTTATACTATCAAAGGGCGTCATAACGGTATCTATATCACCGCGTAAACTGTACACCGTCATATCTACCGGTTTATAAAAAGTTGCAATAGCATCTTCATTACTCATGCCGGCTTTTTTTGCCGCACGAAAACGATCGCTTCTTTTCATAGAAGATCTCATAATACTTGCTATCTCATATTTAGACAAATTACATGCAAAAGGTGCATTCTTTTTTGTATGAAGATCTTTGTCAAACATTTTTTGAAGATCGTGCATGTGTTCAAACACTGCTTCTTCCGCATATTTTTGCATACGCGAATCAATAGTAGTATACACCCTTAAACCATCTTTATAAACGTTATAAGGTTTATTTGTTTCGGGATTGATATGTTTTTCGCACCATGATTTTAAATAGTTGTCGCGCAAATATTCTCTTAAGTAAGGCGCTAATCCATCATTATGATCTTCGGGATGAAAACTAAGATCTAAGGGCAATACTTTTAAGCTATCGTATTTTTGCTTTGATAAATAACCATATTTTACCATCTGGCTTAAAACCACATTTCGTCTTTGTTGTGTTCTTTCAGGAAAACGAATAGGATTAAAAAGGGAAGGGTTTTTTGCCATACCCACCAACATGGCGGCCTGTTCAATATTTAAACTATCCTGCGAGCGGTTAAAATAAATTTGAGATGCTGATTTTACACCAACGGCTAAATTTAAAAAATCGAATTTATTTAAGTACAATGCTAAGATCTCATCTTTAGTATAATATTTTTCAAGACGTGTTGCAATGATCCATTCTTTCATTTTACGAAACACCATTTGAAACTTGGTTAGTTTCTCACGTGGGAACATCATTTTAGCTAACTGCTGTGTAACGGTACTGCCACCTCCTTTATTACCTCCAATAAAAGCCCCGGCCACAGCACGGCCTAATGCTTTTATATCTACACCACTATGATCATAAAAACGCGCGTCTTCAGTTGCAATTAATGCTTCAACAATATCCTTATCCAGTTGATTGAAGTTTACATTAACACGATTTTCGCTATAATATTTTCCTAAAATTTTCATATCGCCGCTATATACAATAGTTGCAAGATTATTTTTTGGATTAACAAGTTCTTCTACATCCGGCAAAGCACCAAACGCACCCATTCCGGTAAGTGTTACAATTGTAAAAAGAAGAAGAAATGGACCAAGAAAAAGTATCCAAAGCCATTTAACGTATTTGTTTGATTTTTGTGCCATTTTGAAAGGGTAAAAATAACAAAAACCCTTAATCTAAAAAGTGAAATAAAGTAAAAATATCAAGACTTATAAGGGCTTTTACAACATCTGCAAATTTCCAGGAAAAAGGCCTCAAAAAAGCTTTATTGCGCTACCGAGCTTTTGGTATACCGCATAAAAAGATTTAAAGTATCCTTTTTATAAGGAAAATACCTTTGAAACGGATACGAATGAAGCAATTTAAACTCAGGCTCTACCCTATATTGCACCAGGTAATCAAAACTGGCCATATTACCAAAGTCATGCCACCAGTTACCTTTTCCGTCATTCCAGCAATTTACTTCAAAACCCCCGTTTACTTTTTCGGTAGTTACATTGGCTTTGGACTTAATATAGTTTACAGCCTCCCATCTTGCCCTGTTAAGTGCGAGATAATCTTTTGTGCCAAAAACAGAAACATAAAAAAAACACAAAAGAGGTAAGATCATCCACCTGTAGTTGAATTTAAATGTAGCATTCACAAAGGCTAATAAAAGTATCACAACAAGAATAATTGGAAGGTGATACCTGTCAAAGTAAGCGTCTTTTTCTGTAATAAGAATGGTAAAAATGTAGGATCCGAATACGCCCAGAAAAAATAAAATCTGAGGCGATGGTAAACGCCACTGCTTTTTTGTTCTGAATTTAAACACTAAACCAAGAACAATCACTGTTAATGTAAAAGAACAAAAAACATATTTTACAATTTCACAAATGAGTTCGAAATTTTCTGAATATGTGTGTCCCCTACCTTCATAAAACACTTCGGGCCCAAGAGACATATTGGTTAAAATATTATGGAAAGGAAAGTGCGTATCATTGAATAAAAAATAAACACCTAACGAAGAAAGAACGGACACAATTAGAGCATGCAACTTATTACTTGCCTTAAGAACAGAACTAAAATAAGCTATTGCCAAAGGAAAACAATAAATTAAAATATGAATTAAGATGATATTATACTTTAATACAAGATTATCAAAAAAGTTTTGCCAGAATTTTGCGCTTAAAAGATAGATAGAACCTGAAAATTTATAGGCAGCGCCAGGAGAAATAATTCCACGTAAAAAAGCTTCATATCCTTTTAAAGCTGCCAAAACAATTATAACTACAAGTATTGATGAAATGATTGCTTTTTTTTCTTTTAAAAACAAACAGGCAATAAAAAAACAAACCGGCACAACAATACCAAACTGGCGAATAAGTACAAGGCCTATGGAAGACAGGCAGAAAAAGAAAATATATTTTGTTTTTTTAGTTTTAAAAAAATCGAAAGCGAAATAACAGCACAGAATTAATAAGGTACAAAAGTTAACATCCGTCATGTAGGTATTTGCAAGATTAAAATACAAAGGATTAAATAATAATAACAAACAGGCAAAAAAACCAAGCAGCTGATTATTTGAGATCTTTACTATTAATTTATTTAGAAAAAAGAGACTAATAATTGCAGAAATTAAAGTGGAAATACGCAGCACTGTAAATGAAAAACCAAAGATCTTTACAAAGCCTATGCCCCAAATTAAATGGGTAAATAAGGTCATGGCGCCAAAATCGCCAATTGTATAACCATTATTTACAGAAATAAAAACAGCTTTACCATATGCCCAATCATCGTTTAAAGGAAAATTGCCTATAGGATTTACAATAAATTCGCAAACAATAAATATTGAAAGAATAAATAAAAAATATTTATGTTGTAAAGCAAACGCCTTCATTAAATTTCAAAAAATCATTCTTTAATTAATATAACGCTACTTCCTGCGTATTATTATTTAGTCTTAAAAATGCCCGCTAAAATAACAAATTAAAGCAAGCTTTTACATAAAGAAACTACCTTAAAATAAGAAGACGGTTAGCATCCAGCTTTATAAAAATAAAAAGCAAAATAGTAAACGACCATAATGAAGAGCCTCCGTAACTAAAGAAAGGGAGTGGAATACCAATTACCGGCATTAAACCAATGGTCATACCAATATTTACAGCAAGGTGAAAAAACAGAACGCAGGCTACACCATAACCATATATCCTGCTAAAATCGGAACGCTGACGTTCTGATAAAAAAATAATCCGGAGGATCAAAAATAATTCTAAAAAAATAACTACAGTGCTGCCAACAAAACCCCACTCTTCGCCCACTGTGCAAAAAATAAAATCAGTATCCTGCTCCGGCACAAAATCGTATTTGGTTTGAGTTCCCTGCAAATAACCTTTCCCAAAAAAGCCACCGCTGCCAATAGCGATCTTAGCCTGGTTTACATTATAACCTTCTTTTTTAAGATCCACAGTTCCTCTTCCTAATAACACATCAATTCTTGTCTTTTGATGATCTTCGAGATGATTATAAACATAATTCGTGCCGAGTACTACTCCTGCCGCAAGTGCATAGGCTACAACTACAGCAATTAAATTTCTACGACTGCGTTTAATGAATAAAAAAGCAGATGATGCAATTACAGCCATAGTAATTAAAAGGCCTGTAATATTTGTTACGATCAATGCTACCACAAATAAAATAGCGGCTAATAAACCAAAAATTAAAAAGCCCACACTTAAGCCTTCACGATATAAAACAATTATAAAAGATACAAATACAATGGCAAGTCCTGTTTCATTTTGCAATTTGATAATTAGGATCAAAGGCACAACAATAAAAAGCAAAGCAATAAAAGTATTCTTGTAGTTTTTGATAAGATCTTTTATACGCAAGCGAAATTGTTGGTTGACAACAATATTCTGATTACTTAAAAATTTTGCGAGGGCAAGACTTGTAGCAAACTTCATGAATTCGGCAGGCTGAATACCCGCACTGCCAAATCTAAACCAGGAGTGACTTCCTTTAACTTCTCTTCCTAAAAATAAAACAAGGATATTCATGAAAAGAAAAAATCCATAAAATCCATAAGAGAACGCGGTATAAAAATTGGCGTCTATTAATAAAATACTAAATGCTATAACTGCTGCTCCACCAATCCAGATAAGCTGCTTACCATATTTTTGAGATGTATCAAATATATTCTGATGCTCTTCGTCATAAACGGCAGCATAAATATTTAACCAACCCATAAATACCAATAGTACATATACGATGAGCGTTACCCGATCAACACCATAAAAAATACTATTCTCATTACGTGCCATTAATCTTTTATTTTTTTCTTTTTAGCATCGGCTAAATTATTAGCATCAATTAAATTTGCTTCTAACATTCTTTTTTCAACTTCAGGTCTTTCGGTTTTTCCTTTTAAATATTTTTCCATCATAAGCGTAACAATAGGTGCGCTCCAGGTATTACCAAAGCCTGCATTTTCAACAATACAAGCAATTGCGATTTTTGGATTATCGCGTGGCGCAAATGCTAAAAAAACAGCGTGATCTTTACCATGTGGATTTTGAGCGGTGCCTGTTTTACCACATACCACAATATCTTTTAAACGATTTGTAAATGCTGTGCCGCCGGGCTCCATAGCACCTTGCATACCATCTATCACATTTGTATATGCTGTTTGATCCTGCACAGCAACATAATGTTTTTCTTTAAATTTTTTATCAAGATGTTTATCAATACCTACACCTTTTACGCTGTGCGGTGTATAAAAATATCCTCTGTTAGCAATAGTTGCAACTACATTTGCCATTTGCAAAGGCACAAGGGTTAATTCTGCCTGGCCAATTCCTAACGACACAATTGTGTTACTGCGCCAACCGTTCTTTCCAAAAACTTTATTGTAATATTCAACTGAAGGTACGTTACCCGGTTTATCATAAGGAAGATCGGTTCCTAAACGTGTACCCGGCCCAAATGTTTTCACCATATCGCGCCAGTGGTTGTAGCCATCAATAAAATTGGGGTACTTTCTTTGATCAACGATCTCTCTGAAAACATATGCGTAATAAGAATTACAAGAAACGGCAATGGAACCGGTTAAACTTTTACCACCACCATGTGCGTGACATTTTGGTTTACCACCCATTGGCGGATATCCCATTGCACAAGGAAAGGAGGTGTTACGATTTATTAAGCCATCGTTTTGCGCTATCAATGCATCAATTAATTTAAAAATAGATCCGGGAGGATACATGGCCGTAAGTGCGCGGTTAAATAAAGGCCGGTTTATACTATCGTAATATAATTTTGTGAAATTTCTTGAACGCTCTTTACCACCCACTAATAAATTTGGATCGTATGCCGGGCCTGAAACAAGGCATAAAATTTCTCCGGTTGAAGGTTCGATAGCAACGATAGCTCCTTTTTTACCCTTCATTAATTTTTCTCCGTATTCCTGTAGATCTCTGTCTATACTGCAATACAAAGGTTTGCCGGCAATTGCTAATGTATCATATTTGCCCTCCATGTAGCGACCAATCACTTTATTATGCACATCGGTAATAGCAATTTGAGTTCCTTTTTTTCCGCGTAATGCTTCTTCATAACTTCTTTCAAGCCCTGTAATACCGATATAATCACCCTCTTTATAATAAGCTTCTTTTTCTGCCTGCTCTTTACTTACCTCACCCACATACCCTAAAAGATGCGCGGCAATTGGCTTTGGATACCTTCTTACTGTACGCTTTTGAACAAAGAAGCCTTTAAAACGATACGCTTTTTCCTGCAAGGCTGCGTATGTTTGCGCAGACATTTGTTTCTCAAAGATACTTTCCTTCCTTGGTGAATTTGGAGCCTGGCAGGCTTTTTTCATTCGCTTTAAATATTCGAGTTTGGTAATTTGTAATACTTCGCAAACGCCCATGGTATCACAACCTTTTGTTTCGCGCGGAATAACCATAAGATCATAAGAGGGGGCATTGAACACTAATAGTTTTCCTTTACGATCATAAATATATCCGCGCACAGGATATTCGGTCATGTAACGAAATGCATTTTTCTCAGCATCTAATTTGTATTGATTATCTATTACCTGGATATAGAATAACCGGCATAAATAAATTATTACCACAAGGCAAAAAAATCCGCCAATGATCAGTTTTCTATTACCGAGTTGTTGTGAATTAATACTCATGACCTTTTACGGTTTGTAAAAAATAAGAATTGGATAAGATACACCAAACCAAAGGTGCCGATACTGCTTAGTATTGCTCTGAAAAAAGTTCGGAAAAATTCGGAAAAACGAAACACTTCAATAAAGAAAAAATAAAAATGATGAATAACTATCAACGTGCCTGCATAACTTAAAAACCAGGCCAAACCCATATCAGTTACAGTTGGCTGTACGCCTACATCGTATCCATCACGTGGTGAAATGAATTTTAAAACATAATGCCTGCTAAAACCCATTAGCGTGCAGGCAGAAGTATGCAGCCCTGATGAATCGAAAAAATAATCGATACAGATACCAAGAAAAAAAGAGATCAATAAAACAGTAACACGCGACAATTCGAATGGTAATAAAATAATTACCAAAACATAAGGCAATAAAATGATGTAACTGGACAGATTAATGTTTTGAATGATCAACACCTGAACCAATATCAGTAATATAAATCGAAAAATATTTTTAGCTATGTCAGTCGTCAACTTGTTTTTGTGTTAAGTTCTCTAATGAATCTCTTTCTTTTTTAAATTTATTTTTGATCACATACACGTGATTTACTTTTTTAAGATCGGCACTTAATTTTATTCTTACGGTATAAAAACTTTCGTTCTGTCTTCGCTCAAAGCTCTCAACAAAGCCAACCATGATACCTTCGGGAAAAATACCTGAAAGCTCGCTGGTAATAACTGTATCTCCGGCTTTCATTTTTGCGTGTGTTGGAATATCCGTTAACAAACAATAGCGATAATCTTTTCCGTCCCAAATTAAAGGACCGTAACTTCCATCTTTTTTCAGTTGGCAATTAACGCGAATATCTTTATGCAAAATACTCATAACACTGGCAAAGTTAGTTGATGCATTTGTAACAATACCAACAATACCTTCGCTGCTCATTACAGCCATATCTTGTCCAATACCCTGCTCAGCCCCTACATTTAGCGTTAAAAAATTACGGCGTTTATTTACAGAAGAGTTAACCACTTTAGCGCTCATAAAAGAATATTGTTGTTTATACAATGTATCGTTCTTTTTAAATTCGCGTAAAGGCAAAATAGAATAATTTGATTTTAAAAAATTTCTTAAAACAGAATTTTCCAAAGCGAGTTTATCGTTCTCTTGTTTTAATGCGAAATAATCTTTTGTATTTGCTGCTGCTGTATAAATACCCGCTACAACGTTGTTGGATGAATTTAAAACCTGCGAACCCTGGTAACCGTTATCTTGCACCATAAACCATATACTTATCATTTGCAGGAACAAAAAAATAAATATAAAATGATGTTTTACTACAAAGGTAAGTAAGTTTCTCACGTGTTAAATTATTAGCGAGTGGAACAAAAGTGTCACTCTATAAAGCTACGATGCGCTTAAGCTGTTTACTTGATTAAGAAAGGGAATTTATGAACATTTTTAAGTGCAATTCCGGTACCACGGGCAACGGCACGAAGAGGATCTTCACAAACGTGAACCGGTAATTTTGTTTTCATTGATATACGTTTATCCAAACCTCTTAATAACGAACCACCACCAGCCATAAAAATTCCTTTACGGTAAATATCCGCCGCCAATTCAGGCGGTGTCATCTCTAACGCGTTTAAGATCGCTTCTTCAATTTTAGATATTGATTTATCCAAACAATGTGCGATCTCAACATAACTAATATAAACTTCTTTAGGAATACCACTCATAAGATCCCGGCCTTGTACAGCAAAGTCTGCTGGCGGGTTATCGATCTCCGTCATAGCAGCACCAACTTCAATTTTTACTCTTTCAGCACTACGCTCACCAATTAAAATATTGTGCTGACGACGCATGTACTCTTCAATATTCGCATTAAAATCATCACCCGCAATACGTGTTGATTTATCACAAACGATACCACCTAATGCAATTACAGCAATCTCAGATGTACCACCACCAATATCAATGATCATATTTCCCATAGGCTCTTCCACATCAATGCCCATACCAATTGCAGCTGCCATAGGTTCGTGGATCATATATACCTCTTTTGCGCCCGCATGTTCTGCACTATCTCGAACCGCACGTTTCTCTACCTCGGTAATGCCACTTGGAATACAAATTACCATACGTAATGATGGTTTAAAAAATCGATTTCCGGGATTGATCATTTTGATCATACCTTTGATCATTTCTTCTGCCGCCTGGAAATCTGCGATAACCCCATCTTTTAGCGGACGAATTGTTTTTATATTTTCGTGTGTTTTACCATGCATTAATTGTGCCTGGCGACCAACGGCTATAACTCTTCCTGTAGTTCTGTCAACTGCAACTATACTGGGTTCATCAACTACAACTTTATCATTATGAATAATAATTGTGTTTGCAGTTCCTAAGTCAATTGCAATATCCTGGGTTAAAAAGTCAAATAAAGCCATACAAAAAAATAAAGAATAAGTGGTAAAGTTATAAAATAAGAAAGGCAGTTGCTAATGGAAAAACAGCTTTTCTAAGAAAGATTTAAAGAAGAAGTTAACAAGACAAATGTTGCTAAAAAAAAGTAAAATGTAAAATGTAAGACGGAAGATGTAATGTTTTCATCTTACATTTTCCATCTTACATAAAAATTAATAGCCTAATATTTTAAGCATGCTCTTATAGCTTTGCTCTTTTGCGAAAAGACGTGTTGTAATTTCTCCATCTGTATCCCGATCTATCAATACGTGTTTTGGTGCGGGAATTAAACAATGTTGTGTGCCACCATAACCACTTAAAGCTTCCTGGTAAGCCCCGGTATGAAAGAACCCCACGTATTGCGGCTCTTTTTGATTCTTATCTATCAAAGGCAAAAACACCTGGTTGGTGTGTGCTTCGGTATTATAATAATCCATACTATCACAGGTCATACCGCCCAGGTTCACAGGGCCATAAGGTTTTTCCCAATGGTTAATGGCCAATAAAATAAAACGTTGGTTAATGCCCCATGTATCAGGAAGCGTTGTAATAAAACTACTATCAATAAAATACCAGGTCTCACGATCATTTTGCTGTTTTTGATCAACCACCGAATATAAAGTAGCGCCGCTTTCTCCAACAGTATAAGATCCAAATTCGGTAAAAATATTTGGCTCAGGAATATTGTTATGGTCGCAGAAAACTTTTATTTGCTCAACAATTTCTTCGATCATGTATTCGTAATCGTATTCAAAACCAAGAGAGGTGCGAATAGGCATACCACCACCAATGTTTAACGAATCAAGTGTTGGACAGTCTTCGCGAAGAGCTTTATAGATCTCTAAACATTTATTTAATTCTGTCCAATAATAAATAGTATCCTTAATACCTGTATTTATAAAGAAATGCAACAATTTTAAACTAAACTTTGGATTTGTTTTTATTTTTTCTTTATAAAGGTTCATGATCTCGCTGCTGCGAATACCAAGGCGTGAGGTGTAAAAAGTAAATGATGGCTCTTCTTCAGTACTGATACGGATGCCAAGATTTAAATTATCTGCTTTGCTGTGTTTTTTATAATAATCTATTTCATCTAAATGATCTAAAACAGGTATTACATTAAAGCCTTCGTTAATTAATTCTGTTATGTTTTGCTTATAGGCAGTGCGTTTATATCCATTACAAATAATATATGTATCTTTGTTCAACGCTTTTTTTTGGAACTGCTCTTTGATAATGTTTAGATCGAATGCCGATGAAGTCTCAAGATGCACGTCATTTTTGAGCACCTCGTCCAGCACAAAGCTAAAATGTGAGCTTTTTGTGCAATAACAATACACATATTTAGCTTTGTAATCTACCTTAGCCATGGCCACGTTGAATAACCGTTTTGCCTTATGGATTTGGGAGCCTATTTTTGGTAAATAACTGATCCTTAATGGCGTACCGTATTGTTTAATGATGTCCATTAAAGGAATGCCATTAAATTGTAATTCATCATCTATAACATCAAAACCTTCCTGTGGAAAGTTAAATGTTTGGTTAATAAGGGTTGAGTATTGATTATTCATTTTTAAATGTAAGTTAGTTACTTTTACTAAACAGCTACCAAAGTAAGTTGTTTGCTTAAGGCAAAAATAAGGCTAATTATTAATAATAAGTTAAATTTATGATAAAACCCATCAAAATTATTGAAGTTAAAAGTGAAATCGGAGCCGGAACAAGAGGCTCAAGTATGGGAGTTGATGCTATTAAGATAGCAGCTTTAGATTTTGGAAGTGCTTTTTTTAAACGCTACAAATCAGTAGAGATCCCAAATGAGAACAATTTGTTGCTTGAACCGGTTGTACACGACTACGCTAAACGCATAAAAGGCGTATATAACCTTAACGAGCGCATTGCTAAAGAAATTCAGAAAACATTAAAGGCCGAACAGGTACCTATAGTGTTAGCCGGCGATCATAGTTCAGCGCTTGGAACTATAAGCGGGATAAGAATGGCCTACCCAGACAAGAAGCTTGGAGTGATATGGATCGACGCTCATGCCGATCTTCATACACCCTACACAACTCCTAGTGGCAATATGCATGGTATGCCGCTTGCCTGTGTTTTAAATGAAGATAACAGAGATAGGCAGCAAAATAAACCTGATGATGAAACCATTGAATATTGGGAAAAATTGAAGACTTTAGGTGGTATTTGTCCTAAAATTCATTATACTGACCTGGTTTTTATTGCTTTAAGAGATTTTGAGCCCCAGGAAGATTATTTGATCAAAAAGAACAAAGTACGTGTATTTAACTTACAGGAAATAAGAAAGAAGGCTGTAGAGCGTGTTGCCATTGAATCCTTAAACTACCTTGATCATTGTGACATTATATATGTAAGCTTTGATGTAGATAGTATGGATTCGCGTATTTCGAGTGGAACAGGCACGCCGGTTCCTAACGGAATTACCGAAAAAGAGGCTGGAAATCTTATTTATTACATCATGAGAAGCAAAAAAATTGTTTGTTTTGAGATGGTAGAGATCAATCCTACATTAGATAAAGAGAATTTAATGGCTGAAAATGCCTTTGAAATTCTTCAAAAAACAACAAATCAATTAAGTAACGACTTTTAATTAATAATAATCTTCTTTACAAGGCTTGTATTATTTTGCGAAGTGATCGTTAAAAAATACAAGCCTTTTTGTATTTGAGATACATCAATAGTATTATTTATCAATTTCACATTAAAGGTATCACCAAAGCAATTTGTAAGTAAAACAGATTTTAATTTGATCTCAGATTTAATTGTAATAAAGTCTTTTGCTGGATTAGGAAAAACAGAAATAGCTTCCTCAAGATCAGACTCTTTTATTGATGCTGTGCTGCAAACCAACTTGTTTATATAATCCCACAATACATTATCAAATGCTGATGCGGCCAAATTAAAACCTCCAGCACTATTGCCTTGTCTAACTACAACAAGTTTTTGGCTTGGAACAACATAAATTTTTTGATCATTTTTTCCTAAAGCAGCATACATATCCGATGGAGCGTTTGGCATTAAAGTTCCAGGAAAAACAATTTGAGAACTCGGAGTCATAAAATCAGTTTTTCCATTTAACCACCATAAATATCCATAAGCTTTATTAAAGCCTTGCGATGAATTGGTCATGTCTTTAAAATAAAGCGAATCTTTCATAATTGTATCATTTGCCCAAATACCTTTATTTAAATTTAATAAGCCAAAACGTGCCATACTTCTTGCTTTACTATAATACACTTGTTGAAACCAAAATCCATCCATACCAATTTTAGTTTTGATCCAATTAGTGGTTAACGTATTAAAATTTAATGCTGAGGATGCACTTAATACATCCTGTGTTTTTTTATAAGCACCCGTATGGTAAGCCCAGCGGGTTGAAGCATCTACCTGGTATAGCAAACATGTTTTAGCGGTGTCTTCATTATCACATGGTGCTGGGGGGCCATCATCCAATCCACTCGTCATTTGTAATAAATTTTTTACAGTAATTAAATTTTCTTTTACTAACGGAGCACTTGTCCAACCGGTACCAATGTACTGTGATACGCTATTATTTATATTGATAAATCCTTTTTGTTGCGCAACACCCGCTAAAAAACCTGTTAAGCTTTTACCTGCGGAAGCCCAATAAAAAGTGGAATCTATTGTATAGGTTCCAAAATATTTTTCCAAAACTATTTTTCCATTCTTTAAAATAATGAATGATTTTGTGTTTTTTACCTGGAGATAATTATAAAGGGAGTCGATCCTTTGTTGACACCAGTTAAGGCTTTGCGGCGACATTGTGTCCCAGACTGAACCTGTTAAAGGTGGAAAATATAAGGACTGGCCTTTTACAATAAAAAGGCAAATAATAAATAATAAACTCAGGTAGATTCTTTTCATATTTAGGTAGACTAAATAAATATAATAAAGTTTAATAAGGATGAATAATAATTTTGCATTTAAAATTAATTGTTACGTAATTTATATCACCAAAAAAATAAAATGGAAAGTTTATTTAAGCCTGAAGCCGCACAAAAATTTATTACCAGGATCAATCAATTAACGCCTCAATCGCAAGCTAATTGGGGAAAAATGAATGTAGGGCAAATGTTAACGCATTGCCAACGACCTCTGGAAATTGCTTCAGGAAAATTGGTTCCTAAGGTAAATCCTATAATTAAACTGATTTTTGGAAGGCGTGCAAAAAGACAGATCATGGAGCAAAAACAATTCAACAAAAACATCCCAACTTTTAGAGAGGCGATGATAACTGATGAACGTGTTTTTGAAACTGAAAAGAAAAAATTAATAGAGGCAATAGAACATTTTCACAAAAGCGGACCGGAAGGAATTATAAAAGCTCCTCATCCGTTTTTTGGTGAAATGACGATCGAAGAATGGGATGTTTTACAAACCAAGCACCTCGATCATCACTTACGCCAATTTTGGGTTTAATTAAAATCATTTATCGATTATGAGCTTTATACTTTCTGAACAAAAAAACAACGTTTTAATTTTAACATTAAACCGACCTGATAAATTTAATAGCTTTAACCGCGAAATGGCTTTGCAATTAATTGCAGAGTTAGATAAAGCCGAAAAAGATAAAACTGTAAGAGCAATTATATTAACCGCTACAGGAAAAGCTTTTTGCGCAGGTCAAGATCTTGCAGAAGCGATTGACCCGAACGGACCGGGCATTAAAAAAATTGTTGATGAACATTATAATCCGATTATTTTAAGGATCAGAAATATTGAAAAACCAATTATTGCTGTTATTAATGGGGTTGCCGCGGGTGCGGGCGCAAACATTGCTTTGGCTTGCGATATTGTTTTGGCAGGAAAAGCAGCCAGCTTTATACAGGCCTTTAGTAAAATTGGTTTAATACCTGATAGTGGCGGAACATTTACATTGCCACGTTTAGTTGGTTTACAATTAGCAAGTGCCTTAATGATAACCGGCGATAAGTTAAGTGCCGAAGATGCAAAAGGTTTTGGCATGATCTATAAATTATTTGAAGATGCAGAGCTTGTAGAAAAAAGTTTAGAGTTTGCAACTACAATTGCTACTATGCCAACGCAAGCTATTGGTTTTACAAAACGTTTATTAAATGCCAGCGCTACAAATAATCTAGAGCAGCAATTAAAAATGGAAGGTGATGTGCAGGTAAAATCTGCCAATAGTTATGATTACAATGAAGGCGTAAAAGCCTTTTTAGAAAAACGTAAACCTGATTTTAAAGGGGAATAATTCTTAAATTTATTTTCAACCAAAAAGCCCCAAAGGTGTGTCGTTCTTTAGGGCTTTTAAGTATACCAGTATTTTTTAATCTAAGATCAACCTGGTAATATCTTTACTTGTTAAGTTTTTTACATTGTGTTGTTGCTGGTAAGCAATATTAATGTTGTTGCCTTTTTTAATTTCTTTCAATTCTTCGGGCTTTGTTACCTGCATAAAACCATTGTTTGAAAATCTTACAATATAATTTTCATTTTTCTTAAAATAATATCCGGCAAGCGAGTTACTTGTATAACTTTTAGAGATAGGATAACTTGTATTAATACTTTTAAAGAGAATAGCATTGTATTCGTCAGATAAACTATCTATATCCTTATTATAATTAACAAAAACATCTTCCATTTGCCCGCTATGAATATAACAATCAATATTTTTTACGCCTAAACCACTTTTCACAAGTGCATTCCCAACTTCATTGTCATTTTGAAACGCATTGTAATAATAATCAGGGAACATATTTTTAACGTAAGATTTCCAGGCTGTAAAATCCATTTTCTTTTCTTCTTTATTCTGGTATTTTTTAGAATAATTATAAGCCAGCAGATCTTTTGCCTGTCCTCTTAAAACACTAAAATTCATATCATTATACTTGTTTGCATAGGGTTTGTCTTTTCTATTAAAACGTTTCGCTTCCAAACTTATACCACGTTGAACAGCGCGGCATAAAAGTAGGTTTGTTTTTTTGGAAACATAACAGGTTCCATCATCCATAAGTGTAACTGCTTTTCCTTTAAGACTGATATATGCTTTATCAGTTTTAATATTAAGATCAATAGCGTTTCCTACTGAATTCAATCTCAGATCCCAACATAAAAGCTGCCGATTATAGGTTGATCTAAATTCTTCTTTTGTTAGATTTCCGGTGTACAGATATGTTCTGTTAAGCAAAGCCAGAATATGCCTGGGAATATCATAATTATTTTTATTTGCCTTAACGATCGTAAAAATAATTTCCTTATTCTTTGTTTGCTTTACATATTTGATCCTGAAAAAAGCTTTAGTCCTGGTCTTCTTTTTTCCAAATACGCCTGTGGAAGTTGTATAATATCTTGTAGAATCATTTCTTACTTCAAGATTATCTTTTCGATATGTGTAGAGATAATTTTTATCTAAGAAACGTGCTTCATAATTTGTTGTATCAGGCCTGTTTCTTAGGGGGCTCATTAAAAAACCATAATATTCGGTTACCGCTCTTGTAACATCATTCTGAGTTTTGTCTTTTTTTGTTATTACAGGTTTAACCGCAACATCTGTTGTTGTCCAACTACCATTATCGTTTAATGAATAAAATTTAAAGCTTTCTGAAGTATCTGTTAAAGCAAAATTTATTTTGATAGATGTATCGCTCCTTGCTTTTAACTGATCGCCGTTTACATCGTATGCACTAATTTCATACATACCACCACTTTTAAATAATTCCATTTTATCGCCAACTTTGGTTGACATGGGAATGCCTGAAAGCATTATCTCTACAGGGTTTCTGAACTCCCGATAAAATAATTTTACATCACCGGTATAATTTTCTCCGTTCGATATTACAAAGGCATTTTTATCAACGGTTATCTCGCTACCCGATTCGTATAAGATCTTTTTGCCCGAAGCTGCATTAAAATTATAAACCGTATCGTTTATATCAATTCCCGGAATTGGTTGTTTGATGCAAGCCATTTGCACATTATTTAAATTTTTGTTTTTGACCGTAGCATGGTTTATTACCACATTTTTATTTTTGCTCTCTTTATAAAAATTACCAAAATAAGCAAGATCTACCGTATGCACATTATCATTAAAAGCAAATTGGATCCTCTCTGTTTTATTTGGTGTATTAAAAAAATTATTACTGCTAACCTGTAATGAAATAAGATCTTTTAATAAATGTAAACTGTCTGTTGCCAGGTCTATATCACGCTTTTGCAGGAATATTTTTTTTACCGGACAATCTTTTAAGAGTTCGAATAAACTGTTTTCGTCAAAAATACAATTACTTAAAAGATGTACTTCCTCTAATTCGTTGAACATGGTTAATGGCTCGGTAAGACCCGATAGATTGCAATTTTCAAGGATCAAAACTTTTGGCCCCATAATATCATCTACCATGTTCATTAACGAATCCATATCAAAATCCGGTTTATTAAACCCAACCAGTTTAATGGCTTTAAAGGATGCGTATTTATCAAGATCATTAAAAAAGAGCGAGGTTCGCTTATCATTTTTAATGACAAGACAAGCGTTTTCGGTTGAAGAAAAATTCTGTCCCGGTTTATAATACCGGTAATTTTGTGAAACCATACTTCCCGTAAGGCACAACAGGGCCAAGATTATAATGCGTTGCATATAAAACATTTTTAAGGTTAAACGTATAATGATTAAAAAACGAGAGGAAACAAAAATTATTGCAAAAAGAACGTTGTATTATTTAAACCAACTGCTGTACATTAAATAATTATTTGCTATTCTGTCAATTTCGCCGTTGATCAATTCCTGCGAAATATCTTTTACTTTTTTTGCCGGTACACCTGCATAAATACAACCGCTTGGTACTATTGTGCCCTCGGTAACCACAGCACCTGCTGCTATAATAGTATTGCTGCCAATTTCGCAATTATCCATTACAATGGCGCCCATTC
>JACDED010000120.1 GCA_013816615.1 Bacteroidota bacterium | reverse complement strand
CCAAATAAGCGATTTTATTTCAGATGAAATTAAAAATATATCGAGCGAAAAGGTCATGTCTATATGCGGATTTAGGTATGTTTTTAACAATTTAATTTGGACTACTTAATAACTGAATTTGGTATTACCCCAACAGGGATAGGGGAAGGACATTTGTTTATTGATAAGAATGTTATAATTCAGAATACTGCAAATTCATCCCCCAACAATTTTAATAATCTACCAGCACATGATAAAAACCTGCAAGTAGGAACTTTAGATGGTATGCCAAATGTTGATTTAAATGGAGCGGCAAACTATTCAATAAAATTAGATATTCCACCTGGAACAAATGGAGTGTCACCTGATATAAGTATTAATTATAATAGTAATGGTGCGGACAATCAATTAGGTTTAGGTTGGAGTATTGGTGGGGTGTCAGTAATAAAACGTGAGCATGGAAATATTTTCAGTGATAATAAGATCAGTCAAATGGACCCTAACTGTACAACGTTTTGGTCCGCTACCCCAGGGAATGTTGTTTGCCCCCTTTATATGGATGGTGTTAAGTTAGTGCCAGAGCAGTCATCATCCAATACTTTTAATTTAGAAAATGATAATTTTTCAAAAATAACATACGATGCCGCAAATAGTTATTTTGTGGTGGAAACTAAGGCCGGATTAAAAATGGAATACGGAAGAAACAGCTCCGTAAATAGTTCATTGAAAAAAATAGTTACAAATACAAAAGATTACGCTTGGTATATAAATAAGATTTATGATAATTATGGAAATTACATGGAATATTTCTATCACAACATAAACAATGAAATTGCATTAAAAGAAATTAAATATACAGGAAATTCAACCTCTGGCCA
The DNA here is from genome assembly GCA_013816615.1 of Bacteroidota bacterium. Lineage (GTDB taxonomy): Bacteria > Bacteroidota > Bacteroidia > B-17B0 > Aurantibacillaceae > Aurantibacillus. Next base: position 13,987 of record JACDED010000120.1, on the reverse strand, counting down.
GGTCCCATATAATTCAATTAAATTTTATTATAATAATAAACTTGATCCTAAGACAAAATATTTTTATGACGATGTTGTTAAACAAGAACTACAGTTAAGAGAAATAGAAACATTTTGCGAAGGCGTATCAGTATTCAGATACAGTTTTACATATGCTTATGAAGATTTCAACTATTTAAGCGAAGTTACTAAAATTGCCAGTAATGGTGCCAACCTTAATCCTACTCATTTTGCCTATGGAAATAATAGCGGACCAAAACTTACACAAAATGCCGCTCAGTTAAAATCAGGTTCAACAAGTTTATCCCCTACACAAGATTACATAACTGCAGATTTTAACAATGATGGTAAGACAGACATTATCGAATTCCATATTTTAGGAACAATTGACCCTAACAATGGTTATAAGATGTATGACTCATGGAAATTATTCTTAAATACAAATAACGGACAAGAATTTCAACAAGCTCAATTTGAACAATTAGGTCCGTCAAATCCCGCTGCACCAAAGTACGCGGCGGCATATAGTGCGAGTTATGGTTATATGTCTGGGTTACATGCAAATCCTAACGCAATAGAAATTGGAGATATAAATGGCGATGGTTTTATGGATCTTGTGTATGGTGAAGCAACAAATAACAATTATGCAGCTGTAATAGCATATACATTTAATCCGACAACAAATATGTTAAGTCCTATGACCTTACCATTATCTCACAATAATTCTTGTGATAATAATTTTTTTGCATTTCGGATGCCGGGCTCATCTTCATTTTATAACTCTGTTAATTCAAGTAATAGTAACGTTTTAGTTTCAAATCCACCAGGGAGTACTTCAATGTCGATGGGGGATTTTAATGGTGATGGTAAATCCGAGCTCCTTACATATTTTAAAAAACCTGGTGATGCAACTTCAGAGGTGTGTTTATTTTTCTTTAGTAGTTTTCAAGATCCGGCAAAAGCAAGTTTCACAGGCATAACAGAACTTTATTCAATACATAAAATTGCTTCTGCAAATTTGGTTACACAATTAAGCGGGGGTTCCCCAATAAGTCTGAACAATTATTCAGGTTTTTCTGCCGTTGATTATAATGGTGATGGAAAGACAGATTTAATTGCATATAAAAATGCCGAAAGCGCAACAAATATTAAATTTGTAGTGTTGGAAGTTAATGTTGGAGTGTACTCGATCGAAACTGCCGAAACCTGTAATCTAACATTTAAAGAAATTGCAGCTTATCCTGTTGCTTCGAGTCTTTTTCCTGCTGATCACGCTTCTAGTGGAGATTTTAATGGAGATGGTTATACTGATTTTATTAATCATCCGTTTATTACAGGCCTTCAATCAAGCATCTCGTTTGGAACAGGAAAATCGTTTACTGCACAGCAAAATTGTAATAATATTGGATTAAGAGGTTTAAAGAAAAAATTCTTAGGCTTGGATGTTAATGCCGATGGTATTTCTGATCTTGTAAAATTAGAAACGTATACAAACCTAAATGTTACTGCCGAAGTAATTCTTGGCCAAAACATTACCAAAAACGTTCCCTTTACTTCGTATGGTGTTATTGGAACGGGAAATGATAATTTCTGTGGTATGCCAAATAATAAAGATTACCTACATCCTTATTGCGATTATGATTATGATGGAAATTCCAACAATGTTGCAAATTGCATTAATCCAAACCAGGATCCGGATGATATGTTTGACCAAAATCCAAGTGATATTCCATTTTATAGCACGGGTGATTTTGACGGTGATGGATATAATGATATTATTTATAGAAAAGCATGTTTAAGCGGCCCAATATTTCAAATAATTTACTTTAAGGATAAATATGGAACAAAATCTCTTACCAGTGTTGTGGATGGTTTAAATAAAAGAACTGATTTTGCATATTCAACCACTGCAAAAACAAACTATACAAAAAGCAATGATGTTCATAATTACCCTACGGTACGTATGAATTATCCATGTAAGATAGTTACAGCTATGACATTTACAAACGCGGCTAATTTAAACGGAAGTTATTTAAGTGAAACGGTAAATTATTTTTACGAAGATCTTTTAATCAATAAATTAGGAAAAGGTTTTCTCGGTTTTAAAAAAGTTACTAAAGTGGATAATCTTACTAATCGCTCTTCGATAGAAACTTTTACAATTATTCCAGACTATTTTATTAAACTGCCTTATCAGAATAAAACATTTTCTGCGGCACAAATCCTAAGTACTACAACTTATACTTACGATGTTGTAAATAAAAATGTTATAGGTGTTTTGGGTCAATCTATGCGTAAGCGCTACCAAGTACGGTTAACCAATATTGCCGAAACCAATCATATACGTAACATTACAACTAATACAAGCAAAGTATTCGATATAGATGGCAATGTTACTCAATCATCTACAATAATCCCCGGTAAAAAACAAGTTATTACTGATTATCTTAATTATGTAAATGCGGGGTCATGGATGGTAAACAAACCTCAAATAATTACAACTCAAACTTCTTATTCAGGCGTAACCCCGTTTCAGATTAAACAAGTTAATTACAATTATGATGTTACTAAAGGACATGTTAATACAGAAACAACTGATATTAGTACGCAAAAATCTATTGTTACCACAAAAACATACGATTCAAATACTGGATCGTTATTACAAAGTGTTATAAGTGCACCTAACGATCCAAGCTCACCAACCAGCATTACAACTATTAACCAATATGACTCAAAATTCAGGTTTATAACTGTACAACTTTCTGCACTGGGTTACCAGAAGAGTATTGATTATAATTTCAAGCTCGGAGCGCCTTTAAAAACTGTTGATATTGATGGGTTAACAACAAACATGTTTTATGATGCTTTTGGCAGGCTTACAAAAATAATTGACCCAAATGGTAATTCAACAAATACTAATATGTATTGGTATACATCGGCAAACGTTCAGTCGGGAGATCCACACCCTGTAAATCCAGACCTTACCATTTATTATACTGAAATAAAGCAATTAGGAGCCCCTATGCAAAGAATTTATTATGATCTTGATAACCGCAAAGTTAAAACAGATGTTGAAGGTTTTAACGGCAACGTTTCAGAACTTATAGACTATGATATTTATGGTAATGTGAAAAAAGAAAGTGGTCCGTTTTTTGTACCGCCTTCACCCGGTGTTCCTATAGTAATAAAAACAAATAATTACAGCGTTAACTTAAATGAGTTACTGTCTGTTAATGTAAACGATGGAACAATTAATAATACTACAAATTTTGCATATAATTATGTAACTTCCACTGGCGAAAAGATAATTACAACTACAGATCCTGCAGGAAAGATTACTACAAAAAAAATAGATAAGGCAGATATGCTTATTGCAGCCACTGATAATGGCGGAACTTTAGATTATACATATTATAGCAATTTAAAACTCAATGAGACAAAATTAAACGGCGCAGTAATAAAAAAAATGAATTACGATCCATTTGATTTTTTATACCAGGAAATAGAAAAAAATTCAGGAACCAAACAATATAATTATAATGCTTTTGGCCAACTGATGAGTTTTTTTGACGCTAAAAACACAACTTACAGTTACGCATATGATGTATTAGGACGTATGACTACGGAAACTATTGGCCTTGATAGTTATTATTTTACATATATAAATAGTGGTAATGGTAAAGGTAAAATTGACAACATTCTTACAACAAACGGTACCCAATTTACTTATTTTTATGATAATTTTGGAAGAGTAATACAGTCTGATGAAAAAATAAACTCTGTTACATATTCTAATAAATATACATACGATAACTTTTATAGACTTACAAAACAAGTGTATCCTAATAATTTTACTATTAAACGAAATTATAATAACCTTGGCTATGCAACCACAATTGTTCAGGATGGCACTAATGATCTATTGTGGCGTGCCGATGAGTTAGATCATTTCGGTAATTATACTAAATATACAAAAGGAAACAACATTCAAACCGTTCATGCTTATAACGGCATTGGAATGCCAAAAAGCATTATTGCAGGAAATGTTCAAAACTTGGTTTTAGATATTAATAGTCAAACCGGGAATTTGGAAAAAATAACAGATAATGTTAAAGGAAACATTGAAGAGTTTCAGTATGATAATTTAGACAGGCTTAATCAGACAAAATTAAATAGTATTAATCCTTTAACCATTAACTTTGATAATAAAGGAAATATTACCAGTAAATTTGACGCAGGAAATATGATTTACGATCCACTTAAACATAACCAGGTTAAGGATGTTGGTAATGCAAATAATATTATAAGCAACATTCAGCAAGATATTACATACACATTATTTGATAAAGTAAAACACATTGCCGAAGGCATAAATGAATTAGATGTGACTTATGGTCCTGGAAAAGACCGTATGCAAACAGAATTTATTCAAAATGGCCTTACAATAAAACGCAGGCTTTACATTAGTGAAACTGAAATAGAACTTGACAATAACGGTAATATTACACAATCAGTTAATTATATTCATGCACCAAACGGTTTATGCGCTTTGCATGTTAAGCAAGGGGTAAGCGAAAATGTTTATTATCCTTATTTCAATCATATTGGTAGTATTTTAACGCTTACTAATAAATTTGCAAACGTGGTTGCAGAACAAAATTTTGACGCCTGGGGTAGAAGAAGAAATGCGACAACATGGTTATATAGCAGTCTTAATAGTTTGCCAACCTGGTTAACAAGGGGCTATACTGGTCACGAAGCATTGGAAGATTTTGATCTAATAAACATGAATGGTCGATTGTATGATCCTAAACTAGGTCGCATGCTCAGTGTTGATCCGGTTTTACAAGACAACAAAAGCACCCAGGCTTATAATAAATATAGTTATTGTTTAAATAATCCATTAAAGTATACTGATCCTAGTGGTTATCAATTTCAAAATTTATGGGGCAATACAGGTGCTGGTAGCGCTCATAAAGGTGGCCTTGGAAATTTGGTAACACCTGGTAGCAGATCTAACAAAAATGTAAATGATGGTGGTAATTCTGCCATTTGGGGACCTAATTTTGATGGCAATCCTTATAATAATTCATATGGTAATGAAATGTTTGGCCCTCCGGAGCATATATTCAGAATTAATGCTAAGTTGTTAGCTTCTGAGATGCATACCGGTAGCAAAAATAACGCATTAAATTCCGTACATGAAGGAAAGAAAAACGATAAAACAAATTTCGCCGCTCTTCCAATTGGTTGGGGTGTTGGTATCTTATTGCCCGAGGTCGAGATTGTTACTGATGGTAAAGGTAATTTTAGCAAACCTAGTTATGATATTTGGGCTTATGCCAACTCAGGCCCATCAAATCCGGAAAAAAATGTCAGCACAACCCTTACAAATATTCTATATACAAAAAATTATTATCACTTGACATCAAAAGCTTTTGATTATTATGATGTAACTTTTAACATGAATCATCAGTTAGGACAACAAGAATTGTTTAACTTTAATATTACAAAAGATGGAGAAACAACTGTCGCGAAAGACATGTCAGTAAATGTTTTTACAACAAGATTCACTGTTAATAATTCTGGAAGTGTTGGCACTAGCTTTGGTGTAAATAATTGGAGATATGGCGTTAGTTTTTCGAGAGATTTTAAATATACATTTTCCACAGCATACAGAGGCGATAATGGGGTTGGTGGTTCTTTAAATTTTGGATTTAGAGCCGGTGGATGGACACAAGGAGGCGCATGTGCGATTGTTTTGGGTGCATTATGCCCAACATTAATTCCTGCTGTTGCCCCTGCTTTTGGTTTTGCGAAGTGATATGAATAATAAAAAAATATTTGTTGTTATCATAATTGTTATCATAATTGTATGTTTAATTTTTATAAAACAGTGTGTAATGCCAAATTTTCAACATTATACTGAAAATGATTTTACAGATTTAGAGCGAAAAGGCAAAATCAATAATGCTATTAATGAGTATGAAAATCTACTAAAATTCAAGCAAAAGGATTGGGTGTTATGGGATAATAATATTTCTAAAAAAAAGCACCCGTTTTTATTTTATACGTACAAGGGTAAATTCGAAATAATTGTACATAAAGTAAATATACAAGGTGATAGCTCATTAGATAGCATAGTGAAAATAGAAAATAGTAGTTTGAAAGAATCTCCAGATGTTATATATAATGGGAACGAAAAAGTTGGTGTCAAATTTTATCAGGCATCAAATAGCGATTCTTTAATAAACAGAATTTTTATTAGCTGTGACAATAATATGTTAAATAAAAATATAATAGGCGATTCAATAATAGATTATAATTTTTTTATAAACTCTTTAAGTGTACGTTATGAAGCAAGCGCTATTAGAGATTTTGTAGTCATAAACGATCAGTTAGATTTAAGTAGTGGAGTAAATAAAACACTTAACCTACATTTTTTATTGTACAAAAAAAATAAATTTATTTATTTTATTTTGATTTATCCTCGTGAGAAGTCAGTTATACTTGAAGACGATTTAATATATGGCATTTTAGGAATAAACAATACAATTAATAATCAATCATGAAAACAGTTTTAATAATTCTTCTCTCATTTATTTTTTTAAATGTAAAATCACAATATTCGGTTAGCTATCAATACGACGCTAATGGCAACCGGATTCAGCGCGTGTTTGTTGGTTTAAATTTCAGGTTTAATCCAAATCTTCCCAATCAGGATAGTACCCAACAAATGAATGAAGATAGGGAAACAGCCATGAAACACGGTCTCAGCGTTTATCCAAATCCAACAAAAGATGCTGTAAGTGTTAGCCTTAATAAAGCGGGTGCAGATAATGAAGAAGAAAATAAAAATACAACCGTTTATTTAATGGATAATGCCGGTAAAATATTAGCGCAACAAAAATACACTGGTAACGAAAATACGTTTGATCTTAGTAATCAGCCGGCCGGCAATTATTATATTCGTGTTACTTTTAGTAAAAAAGAAAACGTTTATTATAAAATAGTCAAGGTTAATTAACAAAGAATGCTTGAGTTTCTTAAAAGTACCTCGACTGTATTATTCAATAGTTTTTAAGTAGTATTAAAATTTTTAAAAAACGATATTCTTTCATTTTTTGTTCCTAATTAAGATGAATGTAAAAGTGTCAGCTAAGTTTATGAACAAATAACGCTTAGTTTAAACAAAGCGCTCATTCATCCAAGGATAGTTTATTTCAACTACTCAATAAACCATACCACTTATAAAAAAAATTAGATACAAACTGTTGTTTGTTTGTTGAGAGTCACTATTTATTTATAATTTTAAAAACATTAATCCCGAAGTATGAAAAAAATAATTTTATTGATTTTAGTTAATATTACTATTGGCACAACTGCTCAAAATTTATTAAACGGCCTTCAGGCCTGTTACCCGCTTGATATGAATGCTAATAATTATGCTTCAACAGGACCCGCATTACACGGTGCGCTACACAATGTAACATCAGCAATCGGACACACAGGGTTTGCAAATACAGCATATAGCTTACAGGGCAATACTTCTAGTTTTATCGAATTACCAAACCATCCTGGCTTAAAAGGGAACTCCATGTTTTTTTCGGGTTGGTTTTATATAGATTCTTTACCTTCCGAACAATACCTGGTTTATACCAAGAATACCTGCTCAAGTAATTTTGAAGCTTATTCTTTAATTACATATTATAATTGGGCCGCAAATCAACAAGCGTTCCGGTTAAGTAAAAGCGATTCTACCTGCACCTATGCACCACAAATTGATTCGCAAATAGCACCGGTTATAGGCTCGTGGTATCATGTGGCTTTTTTTATTGATAATACAATTGTAAAGTTATATGTAAACGGTATACTGCAGGGATCTGCACCGCACTCGGTTTTATTTAACTATCAGGCAAATAAAACTGTTTTTTTAGGGGTTACTAACGAGAGTAATTTTAATTTACCATTTAAAGGCAGAATTGATGATGTTAGATTTTATAACAGGGATCTTACGGTCGCAGAAATCTCCGATCTTTACACACGTTCTCCCAATTGTGATGATGTATTTGCTACGGCAATTGAAGCCAAAACTTTTAACGGGAATAATTTAAGTGTATACCCAAATCCGTCTAACGGGAAAATAATTATTAATTCGATAAATGAAGATTTTTTGGAAATAGTTGATTTGCTGGGCAAGAAAATAAACTATGATAAAAAACAAATAAGTGATACAACGTTTGAAATAAGTTGTAAGAACACCTCTGACGGGATTTATTTTTTAAGAATCTTTGGCCCCAACGGAAATTATTTACGTTCTCAAAAATTTGTTATAAAAAAATAAGTTTAGAAGTCTTTAGCATAATTTGTAACGCGGCTTAAGTTTATGGTTAAAATAACTAACCCGATAAGAAGCTATTACCAATTAAGAGTTAATTAAATAAAAAGCCCATTGCAAATCGCAAAAGTTTTGTTCTTATAACTCAAGCCATTTAAAAAAAACCTCTTTCCTGCTTTTTGATAATGGAATTTTTTTTCATGAACCATAATAATATCTTCAGATTCTTTTAAATATCGTAGCACTTTGTGTAAATTAACAATATACGAATTGTGTACTCGAATAAAATGTTGTTTATTGTTGCATAATTGATTTTCGAAATCTTTTAAAGTTTTTGGCGTTAAAATTGTTTTTCTGTCGGTTAAATAAATAAGTGTATAATTTGATTGTGATTCGAGACTTATAATTTCGGTCACGTCAATATATTCAACGCCATCCTTTGAAGTTATTGCAAGCTTATTTGCTGGTAATTGTTGTAAACTACTTACCGGTATACTATCTATTTCGGCCAGGATGTTTTTTGGCAACGCTGCCTTATTTTTTATTTTATCTATCGCAATAATAAGATCCTTATAATCAATAGGCTTAAGTAAATAATCAATAGCTCCGCCTTTTAATGCTTTAAGACCGTATTCCTGGTGCGCTGTAGTAAAAATAAGATTAAAATTTTTCCAGGTTAATTTTTCTAACAATTCAAAACCATCCATTTCGGGCATGCTAATATCCAGAAAAACAATTTCGGGCATATAATTTTCTATTAACTCTATTGCTTCACTTGCAACGGTAGTTTGCGCTACTATTTTTAATTCGCTGATATATTTTTCAAGCAAAAATTTTAAGGTTTCAATTCCTGTTTCTTCATCGTCAATTATAATAGCACGTAAGCGCATACTCTTATTTATTTAAAATTGGTAAAATAATTTTTACAATTGTGCCCATCCCATTTTCTTTATCTATAATAAACAAACTACAATTTTTATTATGGATCTTATTAAGTAACTCAAGCCGTTGCATAACAAATTTGGTTGCAAGTGATTTTTTTTCAAGAGCGTTTGGTTCTTTCTTTTTTCTGCCTGTACCATTATCATCTATTATACATTCAATATATTTTTCATCTATTTGAGAAAATTTTATCCGGATTATTTTGTCTCCTTTTTTATCACGCAGCCCGTGCCAAACAGAATTTTCAACAAAGGGCTGAACCATCATAATTGGAATGATTATGGTAGATGGTATAATTGCAGGATCTATTGAAAGATCATATTTAATATCCTCTTTAAAACGCATTCCTTCAATTTCCAGGTAGCCATGTATCAATTCAATTTCCTGTTCTAATGAAATGGTATCTGACATATTACTGTCTAAAATTTTACGGATCAGCTTTGAGAATTTTACAAGATAATCGCTGGCTATTTCATTATTATTGGTAAGAATATAATGATTTAATGTATTTAAAGAGTTAAAAATAAAATGAGGATTCATTAATGCACGATTAATACGAAGCTCATTTTCTAAAAGCGAATTAGCCAATTCAAGGCGTTGTTTTTCTTTTTTTAAAGTAGATTTGATATAAGATCTTATTAATATAAGAATTATAATAATGATTAAAAGAATGAAGGCAATAAATAAGCACTGTTCTAAAATAATTTTATTTTGATTAGGATTAGGCGATTCATATAATCTTAGTACTTCTTCTGAGCTAAGAACCTTGTCGTAGAACTCTATATCATCTATAGTGCCATTAAAATATCTTTGGTTTTTTTTACTACCCGTATTGCCAACTAAAACCGAATCGCCTGAAAGAAATCGCGTTTCGAATTTTTTCGGATGTTTGTCTTCTAAAACCCCATTAACATAAAGTAAAGAATAGTTATCATCATAAGCCATAACAATGTGGTACCAATTGTCGTGCACAATAGGTTTCATGTAAAAGAGCGCTACTTCTTTTATAGAATCTTCTATTGAAACTGCAATAAGTTTTCGTGTGTCCAGAAAATAATATATTGCATAGGCTTCATAAAAGTCTTCTAATGCTGTAGATTTAGTTAGGATAATAGGATTGTATTCTGGCCCTGTGCCTGAGCGAATTCTATTCTCAATATTTATCCATAAAGATATACTACCGGTTTTAGGTTTTAACTCTTTATAATTGCCAAGATTGATGTAACTTTCTTCGTTGCCCGATAAAAAAACCGCGTAGTTGTCGTTACCAAACCTATCTGAAGTATTTTTTACACCAATTAATTTTGCCTTTCTTTTATTTACTTCATCACTTTCATTTTTCTCATTAAAAGAAAATTTCGCAACAGGTTGTGGTGTGTTTTGAGACTTACATACTACTGTAAAAACAATAAAAAAGAAAAAACTGGTATATTTTATTTTGGGCACGCGCTCTTTATTATATGGATTACAATGATAATAAATTATGCGGCATTAATGGATGAACGATAAAATTAAATACTCAGGAATTTAACCACTTGTATAAAAATCAGGATGTGAATTTGGGTGAAGAACTTAAAACTATAAAAAAGAAGTTTTGATGCATCAATCAAAAACATATTATGAAAAAACAATTAATTTTAGGAGACCTTTTTGGCTTTAACTGCAATTGCAAACGCGCAAACAACATGGTCTACAAACGGCACACATATCAATAATGCAAACTCAGGCAATGTGGGTATTGGCACAAATATTCCCGGCTATAAATCAGATCTAGTAACCACAGCATACAGCGATGGTTTGCGCCTCAAACAAACAGGTTCGGGCGCGGTTGGTGTACATTTATGGAACGCCACTACTAATGGCCGCAGCTGGGGCATGTTTTCTCTTGGCGCAGGCGATGCTTTAGGTGCAGGAAATTTTGCAATTTATGATGTCAGCAGCAACATTAACCGTTTTTTTATAAGTGGAGGCATGGGTACTATTCCTGCAGGTTATATTGGTATTGGTACAGGAGCTCCGGGATATAAACTGGATGTTCAAAGCGCTGTAATGAATGATGGTATTAATATTACTCAAACTACAGCACATTCAGCCGCTTTGCATCTATCAAACAATACAGCGTAGAAGTCACAGAATCAGTCTATCCAACTCCCGCCTCTGATAAAGTGTTTTTAAATTTAAATTTTGATTCCTGGAATGATCCGAAAATTTATTTGATAGATGCTTTAGGAAGAATTTTTGAAAGAGAAATAAATTCTGGTAATAGTGTGAACATACATAATTTTGCAAACGGTTCGTATCTTTTAAAAGTAAAAGATCAAACACATGAAAAGTCTTTTAAAATAATTATTGCACATTAATTAATCAGTTGGTTAAACCAAAAAGCCCCTCGCAATTTGCAGAGGGGCTTTTTCTTTTACATATATACACAACAAAAATTATTCGTTTGGTTTCAATAACAATTCCTTCGCAGTTTTAATAGCTACAGCATTGTATTTTTTCTCAACATATGAAAGTACTTTTTCTAAAACTTCTTTACTGTTTGGGTCAAGAAGATTTATTTCTTTTGCAAACACTTCGTTAATAGCAAGATCTTTTATTGCTTTTACTTGTCTTGGCACTTCGCCAAATGCCAGTTCAATTCTGCGTTCTTTATGCAACCAGCGAAATTGCTCCGTTTTATTTTTGATGATCTGTTCGCATTTCTCAACTTCATTTTTACGAAGTTGTAAATTGGCTTCAGCCTGCGCTTTTAACGATTCAATATCAATATAACGTACCAGTTTGTTTTTTGCTACTTCTTCTTCAACATTTGCCGGTAGCGCAAGATCAATTATTATTTTTTTAGAAGTTTCGTTGTTATTTAACTTGTCAAAAATTGCTTTTGTAATTAACGGTTCGCTGCTTGACGTGCAAACGATCAGCACATCAAAGCCTTCTTTAAGATCAGGCAGGGCTTTTAATTCATATGCTTTGCCCTTTAAAGTAGCAGCCAGTTTTTTCGCGTTCTCTAAAGAACGGTTAAACACTGCAAAATTGGCAAACTTGTGTTTTTGCATATAACTTGCCAATACTGTATTTGTTTCGCCACTTCCAACAAAAACAATACGCGCATCATTTTTAATTCCAAGATCGCGTAATTGCCTATAAGCTAAGGAAGCAACCGATACAGGGTTTTTTGCAATATCGGTATTGGTATAAATATCTTTTGCGGTTTCAATGGTTTGTTTGGTTAACAGGCGAATAAAATCTCCGGTCAACCCCAACATATTACAAAAATCGTAAGCCTTACGTACCTGTGTAATAATTTCTCTTTCACCAACTACTAAAGAATCTAAAGAAGACGCTACTTTTAAAATATGCTCAACAGCGTCATCCCCTAAATATACTTCTGCATTTTCTGATAAAGTATTTGCTTCAACATTGTTTAAACGGCTGTTTAAAAACAAGATCAATTCTTTAATAAAAACCGGTGTTAATTCATGTTGACTCGAAATAAAAAGTTCAACACGGTTGCAAGTGCTTAAAAATAAAAACTCATCAAAACCAAAATTTAATTTTACTGCGCCTAAAACGGTAGTTTGCTCGTCCTGGTTCAAATGTAACTTCCCGATCAGGTCGAACGGCAGGTTTTTGTGAGTAAAAGCTATTATTTTAAAAGACTCCAATTATACCGCAAAGATGGTATATAATTGCCTTTTATTTGTCATAAAAGTGTCATTCTATTTAATGGAAAAAGGAAAACGTAGGATGTAAAATGGAAATTTCTGAAAAACATTACATCTTTCATATTCCCTCTTACATAAAGTTTTTAATCGTCAGTAGGGTCGGGAGCAATTGTTGGTTTTGCTTTTTTAGGCTTTATTTTTGCAGGCCATAAAACATTAATAAGCTCATTATGAACCGAAATCATACTTTTGCTAATGCCATTAATGATATTAACATTTTCATTTGAAGCGTTTTTCCATGTTCTTTTTACTTCTTCATAAGTGCCATCACTCAATAAAGTATAAAATTTTGTCAATTTACCTTTCATTACTTCGGCTTTACCATTATGGCAAACGGCCTTAGCACCCTGGCGTATAGAAATGATCACATCTTCATAAACCCCATCTTTTACATCATCGGCGCCGCGGTCTTCAAACTTTGCAGCCCATTTGTTATAACAGTTCAGTTCAATCGTTTTTTCTTGAGAAAAAGAAGTCAATGTAAAAAAAAGCGAAGCCGCCAGTAGTAATTTTTTCATTTTGGGGATAATTTAATCAAACCTACAAAAAAAATTAAAAATTCAAAAATTAAATATTAGATAAATTGGCTAACTTGCATATATGTTGGTGAAAACATTTGGGTATGCAGTGCAAGGCATCAGCGCTACCAAAGTTACTGTTGAGGTTAGTATTGGAACCGGGATTAATTTTTATTTGGTGGGATTACCTGATAGCGCTGTAAAAGAGAGCCATCACAGGATAGATACAGCGTTAAAACAAAATGGTTATAAGATCCCAGGTAAACAAATAACTGTTAATATGGCACCAGCAGATATCCGCAAAGAGGGCTCTGCCTACGATTTAACAATTGCCGTGGGAATTTTAGCTGCCAGCGAACAAATTCTTTCAGAAACAATAAACGAATATGTAATAATGGGCGAACTCTCGCTGGACGGGGAGATCAGGCCAATTAAAGGGGCTTTGCCAATTGCCATACAAG
>JACDED010000119.1 GCA_013816615.1 Bacteroidota bacterium | reverse complement strand
ATCGAGCGAAAAGGTCATGTCTATATGCGGATTTAGGTATGTTTTTAACAATTTAATTTGGACTACTTAATAACTGAATTTGGTATAAAATGGACAAAAGAGAACGCTGCTGAATTTAAAGGTGTTACAAATAACATTTATATATCAGGCCATTCAGCCGGGGGGCATTTAGCGGCATTAGTAGCAACCGATGATAGTTATTTTAAAAAATTAAAAATGCGTAATCCAATACATGGCGTTATTTTAATTGATGCCTTTGGTTTGGATATGCATAAATATTTAACGGTATCAAAAAGCGCTGAAGATAGTATTTATACAAAAGTATTTTCTCACCACCCTGAGCAATGGAAAAAGCTTTCGCCTATTAATTATTTAAATAAAAACACAGTTCCATTCTTAGTATTGCTTGGTGGTAAAACCTATCCGGCCATAACCCAGCTCAACGCTATTTTTTATTCTGAACTAAAAAAGTATCAGCCCAATGCGCCCTTAATTATTTACAAACGTAAAAAGCACATCCCAATGATAGGCCAGTTTTATAATAGAAGAGGGAAGGCGTATAGAGATGTGTTGGGGTTTATGAAATAATTAGTTTAGCGCATGCTACTCAATTAATTTATGTACTCTAGATGCTGCGCAGGCACGTGTTGAAAGCCGCCAAACTTACCGTCTTCTATAGGTGTTTGCACAATCAAAAAATCGTGGCCTTCCTCCACTTTAATATGTTCACCTTCTTCGGTAACGTGTGGTTCTTCTTTTGTTGCTATTATCTGGTATTTGGGTGAATCTCCAAATAACCATTTAACGAAATCACCTTTTTTTAATTTGCTCATCGTAATATATTTTAGTTTAGTTAATATCGTTTACTTATTGTTATAACAGTTAAAATATCAACAAGTTCATTCCTTTCCCGCCGCTTTCGTGCCACCCTCTCCAGAGGAGGTGCCCGAAGGGTGGAGGAGGACATACTAATAAAAAAAGGCGAACCATTCCGGTTCGCCTTTATATTTAGTGCTTAATGTATTCTTAAACTGTTGGAGGAATTAATGTTTCTACTACAGGTTTTACATCTTCTTCGTGTTTATCAAACGGACGTTTACCAAAAATTTCTTCTAAGTCCTCTTTAAAAATAACTTCTTTCTCTAATAATTTTTGTGCTAAAAGAGTTAGTTTATCTTTATTACTTAATAAGATCTGTTTTGTTCTTGCATAAGCAATGTCTATCATTTTCTTAACCTCTTCGTCAATGGTTTTTGCAGTGTTTTCGCTATAAGGTTTGCTAAACATATTGTCTTGTCCCGAACTGTCGTAATAACTAATATTACCGATCTTTTCGTTCAAGCCATAATACACAATACATGCATAGGCTTGTTTGGTTATTTTTTCAAGATCACTTAATGCGCCTGTACTTATTTTTCCAAAGGTAATATCTTCGGCAACACGTCCGCCTAAAGCCGCACAGATCTCATCCATTATTTGTTCGGTGGTGGTGATCTGTCTTTCTTCCGGTAAATACCATGCAGCGCCTAACGAGCGGCCACGCGGTACAATTGTAACTTTTACCAAAGGCGAAGCATGTTCTAACATCCAGCTTACAGTTGCGTGTCCTGCTTCGTGAAAAGCAATTACACGTTTTTCCATTGGTGTTATAATTTTATTTTTCTTTTCTAAACCTGCAATAATTCTATCTACTGCATCTAAGAAATCCTGTTTTTGTACGGTTTTTTTATTTGAACGTGCAGCAATTAAAGCAGCTTCGTTACAGATGTTTGCAATATCAGCACCACTAAAACCGGGAGTTTGTTTTGCAAGAAAATCTATTTGTACACTCTCATCAATTTTAATTTTCTTTAAATGCACCTGGAAAATTTCTTTACGCTCATTTAAGTCAGGCATATCTACATAGATCTGTCTGTCGAAACGGCCCGCACGCATTAAAGCTCTATCTAAAATATCAGCACGGTTTGTTGCAGCTAAAATAATTACACCGCTGTTAGTGCCAAAACCATCCATCTCTGTCAATAACTGGTTTAATGTATTCTCACGCTCATCGTTTCCACCGGCAGCAGCATTTTTACCACGTGCACGGCCAATAGCATCTATCTCATCAATAAAAATAATACACGGTGCTTTTTCTTTTGCTTGTTTGAATAGATCACGCACACGGCTTGCACCCACACCTACAAACATTTCCACAAAGTCAGATCCGCTTAATGAAAAGAAAGGAACTTTTGCTTCACCTGCTACAGCTTTTGCCAATAAGGTTTTACCGGTACCCGGAGGGCCAACTAATAAAGCACCTTTAGGAATTTTTGCACCTAAATCAGTATATTTTTTTGGATTCTTTAAAAAGTCAACGATCTCCATTACCTCCATTTTTGCACCGTCTAATCCGGCCACATCATTAAATGTAATGTTAACGTTAGAGTCTTTATCAAATAAAGTTGCTTTTGATTTACCAATGTTAAAGATCTGGCCCGGACCGCCGCTTCCGCCGCCGCCGCCCATACGGCGCATCATTACTATCCAAAGTACAACCATAATTAGTATTGGCAATAACCAGGGTAACTGATCGCTCATCCAATTGGTTTCTTCAATACTTCTTGCAAAAATTTGTTTTTCTTTTGGAATGCCTGCTTCGTTCTGCACTTTTTCCATTCCTAGCATTAAATTATCAATAGATGGAACGGTAATAAAAAAGTGCGGGCCTTTGTAGTTCTTTTCAAACAGGGCACGACCATCTTTTGGATTTTTGTAACGGTTAAGTGTTGAAGCGCTATCAGGATTAATGTAAATACGGGCAATTGTTTTATTTACAATTACAACATCGGTTACATCACCTTTTGCAAGCATATCCTGGTAAAATTTACCCTGGCTTACTTCTGCTAAACGCGGTGTAAATCCGTTACCGTAAAAAACAATAAATAATAAAACTGCTATAACTACACCGTAGATCCAGTAAAAATTATTGCCGCTGTTACCGCCGCTTTTATTTCCTCCAAAATTAGAGTTTGGGCGACTGAATTTTTCTTTCATGCGCTCAAATTGCTTCTTTCTTTCCTCTTCAGACGAATTGGATTTATTGTTCGAATCGTTCTGTGTAGGTTCTGTATTTTGTTCGTCGCTCATTTTAGTTTTCTATCTGTAATATTTTAATTAATGGTTGTAATTTCAGCATCGCCCCAAAGACCTTCAATATTGTAAAATTCACGGGTTTCGCGTAAAAATACATGTACCACAATGTTAATGTAATCAA
Source organism: Bacteroidota bacterium (assembly GCA_013816615.1). Classification (GTDB taxonomy): domain Bacteria; phylum Bacteroidota; class Bacteroidia; order B-17B0; family Aurantibacillaceae; genus Aurantibacillus. The sequence continues at coordinate 11,624 of JACDED010000119.1, read as the reverse complement.
TTAAGATCCATTCGCTGTTTTGGTGTCCTTCTGAATGAAATGCTTTTTCGTTGGTTAATTTTATAACCATATCTTCAATACTATCAGCAATTGAGTTAACGTGTGTTTTACTGTCGGCGTCGCAGATCACAAAATAATCTGTAACACGGTTCTCCAAACTGCTAATATTTAAAATGGTAATATTTTTTGCTTTCCGATCTTCCATACCTTCAACAATTGCATCTAATAATGATGTAGTTTCTTTAGGAGTAGAAGTTTTTTTAGGACGTTTTGTACTGCTGCCTGTTTTCTTTTTATTTTCAGAATTGGCTATAAGGTTAGCTTCACGAAGTTCTCTCTCTTCAGGAGTGATAATTTTCTTTTTTACTACTTTTTTAGCAGGTGCAGCTTTAGCTTTTACCTTTTTTTTAGAAACAGCAGCAAAGCCTAATTTAACGTTTGTTTTTTTTGTAGCGACAGCCTTTTTAGCAGGCGCAGCTTTTTTGGTTTCTTTTTTTGTAACAGCAGTTTTAGTTGTTTTTTTAGCTGCAGCTTTTTTAACCGGAATTTTGGCCATATTATCGTATTTGTCGCTTGAATTTAAATTAAATTTACTAGGTTTACAGTAAACAACAAATTTAATCTTATTTGGTTTAATGGAAACATTATTTATGGGTAGAAATATTATTTTTTTACCACGTGTTAATAGTACCAATTCTTATGCCATAGAGATGTTAAAGAACGTTAACCTCGCTGAAGGCACTGTGGTGCATACTGCAGAACAGACCAATGGTAAAGGCCAGAGGGGAAGCGTGTGGAACACCGAAAAGACTAGTAACTTAACGGCTTCGCTTGTTATTAAGCCTACTTTTTTAAACCTTAAAAATCAACATTATTTATACCAGATTTCAGCATTAGCCTGCTATGACGTGTTGGCCGAGTTATTAGATACTAGCCAATTTGACATAAAAATCAAATGGCCTAATGACATATTGGTAAACAAACAAAAGGTGGCCGGTATTTTAATTGAGAATCATGTAACAAATTCAAAACTAAGCTGGAGTGTAGTAGGCATAGGGCTTAACGTAAATCAAACTATTTTTGATGAAGGTTTTAATGCCAGCTCTTTAAAGCTTGCTTTAGGTAAGGAAGTAGATATAGATAATGTTTTACAATTGCTTTGCAAACACTTTGAAAAATATTACCTGCAATTAAAAAATAATAAGTTCGATCAGATAAAAGCCGAATATTTAAAGCATTTTTTCCGTCTGAATAACTGGATGGATTTTGAGATCGAAGGCATCGTAAAAACCATGTATATAGCCGGAGTTAGCGATGAAGGCATGCTTTGGCTGAAAGATAAGAACGACAGACCATACTACATGGATGTAAAGCAGCTAAAGTGGCTATACTAGTACAGGATTCAAGATTCACTGCAAAAGTTTAAGATTCATTACCCGCTGCTAACGAGCGTAAAGCTTCCTGCGCCCTTTCAAACTCAAATTTAAAACCACTATCTTTTATTTTCTTATTACTGATCTTAACGCCACCTGTAACCATTATAGAGCCTTCACCCATGGCTAGCTTCAATAATAAAGCAGGTACATTGGGCATAAAAAAAGGCTTATTAAAACTCTTAGCCAATTGCCTCGAAAATTCTTTATTATTTATAGATTCAGAACTTACCCCGTTATAAATTCCATTTATGTTTTGATCATCTAAAGCATGAACGAATAAACGGGCAATATCGCTAATATGAATCCATGCAAAGTTTTGGTTACCACTGGCAACGGCTGCGCCAAATCCTAATTTAAAGGGAGGAGCCATTTTTGCATAAGCACCTTCGTATTTGCTTAATACAACACCAATGCGAATAATTGCTGTACGAATTCCTTTTTCAATAATAGGAGCGTAACTTTTTTCCCAACGCATACAGGTTTCTGCTAAAAAATCATTTCCGGGTTCATCCTCTTCAGTAAAAATTTTTTCGCTGATGAACGAACCGTAATAACCCATAGCGCTGCCACCAATAAAGGTTTTAATGGGGTAATTATTTTTAGAGATGTAACTAAATATTAACTCGCTGCTTTTTACACGCGAATCAATAATATCTTTTTTGTAGGCGTCCGTCCAGCGTTTATCGGCAATTGGTGCGCCGGCTAAATGTATAATGCTTTCAACACCTTCAAATGCTTTTTCATCAATATAATTTTTTGAAAGGTCCCATTTATATTTTTGTATGCCTTTGTAATTTCCGCTTTCACGACTCAACCAGGCAACCTGGTGACCGGCTTTTAATAAAATTTCAGAAATTGTTTTCCCAAGCAAACCGCTTCCTCCCGTTATTAATATTTTTGCCATACCTTTATATTTTAACAGGTTAATATACTAATTGTTTATGGTATTTGATGTTCATATTTTTGTTTGTACCAATCAACGCACAGGTTCAGAAAAATTAAGCTGCGGCGAAACACACGGTTTAGAATTAGTTGCAGAATTTAAAAAGCAATTAAAAGATCTGAAGGTAAATTTAAAAACACGCGCCAATAAAAGCGGTTGTTTGGGGATTTGTGATTTTGGGCCAACCGTAGCTATTTATCCTGAAGGCACATTTTATGTTGGTGTAAAAAAAGAGGATGTAAGAGAAATTATAGAGTCACATATCATCCATAAAAAACCGGTTCAGCGTTTAATATTAAAACAATAAAAACATGGAAGAATTAGATGTAAATAATTACCTGGTGCAGCAAAATTTGTTCGATCTTTTTAAAACACAATTAAAAAAAGATTTTAGCAGCTGTAGTTTAAGTGTTGATTTTATTAATGATCTGTACGCAGATCTGCCACATTTAAAAACAGCTATTGTAAAGGAGCTACAACCTTTATTTAAAAACAATTCGCAGTTGCAGGCATTATTGTATCGTATTGATATAAGTGAAGCGCAAATAAAAAATTATAATTTAAAAAATAATACATTTAGTTTTGAAGAGATACTGGCTGAATTAATTATTAAACGCATTCTTCAAAAAGTTATTCTAAAGAAAAAATTCTCGCAATAAGTATGTTAGCAAAAATAAGGCTCGGAACACAAAACGATATTCCCCGTGTACTTGAATTGGTAAGGGAATTGGCCGTTTTTGAAAAAGCGCCTGATGAAGTACAGGTAACGGTTGCCGAAATGACAAACTGGGGTTTTGGCAAAGATAAGATCTTCGATTTTTTTGTACTTGAAAAAGAAAATGTGATTGTTGGTATTGCTGTTTACTATTACAAATATTCAACCTGGAAAGGAAAATGTTTGTTTTTGGAAGATATTATCGTTACCGAAAATGAACGTAAGAATGGTTATGGCAAATTATTATTTAACGAAGTAGTAAAAGTTGCCAAAGCGCAACAGGTAAGGCGTATGGAGTGGCAGGTTTTAGACTGGAATACACCGGCCATCGAATTCTATAAAAAATATCAATCACATTTAGATGGTGAATGGATCAATTGTAAATTGACATACGATCAGTTACAATCTTTTTAGGTTTTAAAACTGCTTATATATTCGCCACCAATTTCACTAATTCCACAAAATTAATTATATAAAATTCAATTTCGTTTAGTGAAATTAGTGTTCAAAGCATTTATGCTTTGAACACTTAAAAATCACACTAAATCAAGCATAAATAATAAAACCCATATTAGTGAAATTCGTGGCAAATGAATCTTTTTTTGTGAAATGCAGCGCCAGGGATACAAAAGGTTTAGTTCGGGCGAGGTTTTTCTCGCCCAACCGGAGCGATAGCGAAGCCTGTAGTAGCCCGCCCGGGCGCCCAAAAAGTAAGCGAAAAAAATTGTTTTATATTTTAAATTTATTTTGAAGGCACCAAACATTTAGGTACAAACCATTTTCCCGAATAAGCTGCAGGATCTATCAAATTATTATTACAATCAACAAAGTGACCTTCTTTATTTCTTTTTAAAATAAAAGCCTTTCCATTTAAAATTTCTTTTATCACTGTTTGTTTCAATTCTTCTAAACTTACATTTTTATTTGCCGAGCCAATTGTAAAGCCCAGTTCATTATTGGCAAGGTCCATTGCATTACTTAAACTATCGGGTACCTCGCTGTTTTCTTTTTCGCGTTTTAAGAACTGGTGGTAATTTCCTTTTTCATGAGCAATGCCAAGCTTCCTGAGTTTTTTTGTTTTTATCTTTTGAGCAAAAGCAGCCATAAAAAAAGTATGTCTGAAAGCATCCAGTTTTCCGCCGCTGCTATAATTATCCAGGCTTGTTTTTATTTCAGGTTGGTTGTAAATTAGTGTTGCTTGCTTCTTTATCTTCTTCATCTTTAAAGCTGCAAAAGGATGCCATATAGCCCAGCATAGCTCTTGCCTAGAAGCTTTCTGAGCTTTTGATTGTGAAGAAATTGAAACTATAACACAAAATATTATAATTCGGCAGATCATAAGTGTAAAATTATTAAATCGTCTAACAATAAAAGCCCGTTTAAGTTTATGTTGTAAAATTGTTTACACTTATTTTATACGAAACAAGGCAAATTTTGCAGGCATAATTAAACTATTTATGGCAAAAAAATTTAACGAAGTTGCAGCTAAAAAGAAAAGGAAACAAATTATATGATAAATTTTAAACGGCTTTTTAGCGCAATTAACAGTCGAATGTTAGTATAATAGGCGAAAAAATTTATTTGAAGGAGGGCTATCACTTATATTTGTTTTGTGGAGATTAAATCTGATTTCATAACCAACCTTTTAAATAAAAAATCAACAGGTCTTGTTGTAAGCATTAACGACCTGCGTGATAAAGAATTTAGCGGTATTAAATTAACTGCTGAAGAGAGGTTTGCGTTATCTAATTTTGATAAATACAGGATCAATATCCTTAATTCTCAAACCGACGAAGAAAAATTCCATTATCAATACCGTCAATTACAGGTAATAGCCAATCTTAGCGACTGGCGCGAGTTCTTAAAGAAATATTTTTAAGTTTTTAACCCCCATTTTCTTGTAAATACCCGGATTTAGTTACGCTTTATTCATTAATTTTTTTACTTTTGGTTTTTAATTAAATACATAAGAATGAAAGTAAAAACATTAGGTCAGTTCATTATTGAAAAACAAAACGATTTTCCATTTGCTAAGGGTGAGCTTTCACGTTTATTACGTGATATTGGTATTGCAGCAAAGATAGTTAACCGTGAAGTAACAAAAGCGGGACTGGTTGAAATATTGGGCGAGACGGGTGATACCAACATTCAGGGCGAACGTGTTAAAAAACTGGATGTATTTGCAAATGAACAATTCATTGCCGCTTTAAAAGCAGGGGGTGAAGTTTGTGCTATTGCCAGCGAAGAGAATGATGAAATTATTCCTATTGATTCTGAGATCTCTAAAAATGCAAAATATGTAGTGGCCATGGATCCATTGGATGGTTCTTCAAATATTGATGTGAACGTTTCTATTGGAACTATCTTTTCTATTTATCGCCGTGTTACGTTAAGTGGCCCCGGTACTATTGAAGATTTTATGCAACGCGGTACTGAGCAAATTGCTGCAGGATATATTATTTATGGCTCAAGCTGTATGCTGGTTTATACAACCGGTAAAGGTGTTTATGGTTTTACATTAGATCCAAGTATCGGCGAGTTTTGTTTATCGCACCCCTTATTACAAACACCAAAAGCAGGCAATGTTTATTCGGTGAACGAAGGAAATTATTTACATTTTCCTGAAGGTGTTAAAAAATATATTAAATATTGCCAGGAAGAAGACAAAGCAACAGGCCGGCCGTATTCTTCACGTTATATTGGCTCTGGTGTTGCAGATATTCACCGTAACTTGATTGTTGGAGGAGTTTACATTTATCCAACAACCACAAAATCTCCAAAAGGTAAATTGCGTTTGTTATATGAATGTAACCCTTTAGCTTTTATTATTGAGCAAGCCGGAGGTAAAGCTACTACAGGTTATAAACGTATTATGGAAGTGCCAATTACAGAATTGCACCAACGCACACCTTTATTTTTAGGTAGTTCGGACATGGTTGAAACAGCTATGGATTTTATGACTAAATACACCGAAGCAACCGTTTAATGAATTCAACCTGCCAGATATCAGTGATCATTCCTCTTAAAGATGAAGAGGAATCGTTACCGGAATTGCACGACTGGATCGTAAAAGTAATGCAGGAGAATAATTTCTCTTACGAAATTATTTTTATTGATGATGGTAGCAAAGATAATTCGTGGCAGATAATTGAAGGTTTATCACAAAAGAATTTAAACGTAAAAGCAATAAAATTCCGTCGTAATTATGGCAAGTCCCCTGCTTTACATTTAGGTTTTGAAGAAGCGCAGGGTGATGTTGTAATTACCATGGATGCTGACCTACAGGATAGTCCTGATGAAATTCCTGATCTATATAAGATGATCACTGTTGATGGTTTTGATCTGGTGAGCGGTTGGAAACAGAAACGTTATGATAATGCTTTCACAAAAAATCTTCCTTCTAAATTATATAATTCAACTAACAGGTTGATCAGCGGTATTAAACTACACGATATGAATTGTGGTTTAAAAGCCTATAAAAAGAAAGTAATAAAAAGTATTGAAGTGTATGGTGAAATGCACCGCTTTATACCCGTAATGGCAAAGGCTGCGGGCTTTGGTAATATTGGCGAAAAAGTGGTTCAACATCGTGCGCGTAAATATGGCACCAGTAAATTTGGCTGGAATAGATTTATAAATGGTTTTCTTGATCTCTTAACTATTACATTTACTTCAAAATTTGGAAAGCGCCCAATGCATTTTTTTGGATTGGTTGGCACCTTGTTATTTATGGTTGGTTTTAGTTTTGCAATTTATTTAGGTGTGAGTAAACTGTATAGCGCGTATAGCCATCATCCGGCGCGTTTAATTACACAGCGCCCTTCTTTTTATATTTCACTTACCTGTATGATCATTGGCAGTATGATGTTTTTAGCCGGTTTTATTGGCGAGTTAATTTTAAGAAACAGCCCTGTTAGAAACAGTTACCTTGTTGATGACAAAATAAATTTGAAATGAAGGAAGAGGGAAAAAAAAGAGCCCCCCGTATCCCTTTAACATCGGAGGAAGTAGCCGAACTGATCGAAATAAAAAAGATCCGTGAACACAACAAGCTTCAACGTTTCAAAAAAACAAAAACGTTTAAATATCTTAACTGTTTTAATATTCTTTGCTTTTTTATTTTTTGCGAACTGGTAATTTCTTTTTACGGACCATGCCATTATCAATTGCGATATTCAAAAAATGTGGTCGTTCATTTTGATGATAAGATCGATAAGAATGGGCACCGGGTAATTGAAGATATGAATATGATTGATGTAGAGGGCAGAAATTATAAATTAATAGTTGATGAGTTTATTGAAACACCACAAAAATATTCAACCTTTAAAGTTGGTAAAGATTATTTGTTGCAGCGAGAAATTAAAGCTTTTGTAAATACATCCGGAAATTATTATAGGATCCAAAGTGCGAGCCCTATTTTATTCTTGTCTGTTTTTTTAATTTTCTTTTCAATAATTTTTTATACCTACAATTTAAATCAAAATTCAAATTCACTTTTCTCAATTGCTATTATTAATGCAGCAGCAGTTTTTGCGTTTTTAAGCATTACTGTTTAATTACCTTTCTCCAAAAGAGCTGAATTGTACATGTCTCCGGGCGAGATCATTTTTTCATCCATAGGAATGTTCTTACCATAACGTTCTTCCATTTTTTGTTTAACGGCAGGATGTGTGAGATCAAATTCTTTTAAAGGCTTTAAGTCGCCCACAGTTATATTTAAAGCTTTGTGATAGATCTTCCAAACAAATTCAGAGCAATATAATTCTTTATCATCCCAGCTAAAACCCATATCATAATGTATACCCAATTTTGATTTTGCATCTGCCAGCATTTTTGCAACAACTTCTTTAGTAAGAACAGATTGATCTTTTAACCTCATTATTTCATAAGAACCATCCAAGCTCATGCTTTTAAATCCTGACAGAGAGCTTCTCATAACAGGCTCTACAGCGTGATACACATATTCTTTACCCTCTTCAAAAAAGATAACGCCTACATGCGTATATTTTGATTTGGTGGCTAATTGTATGGCTTTTCCTTGTCCTGAAGGATTAACGATAAAAATGATATCGCCGTCTTTATGTTGCGAACCGCCTTTGTGAATTTTTATCTTTCCTAAAGAGATAAAGCCAAAAGCTAAAAAAGAAATAATAACAGCTGAGAATAAAATTATTTTACGCATGGTTAAGGTTTTAGCATAAAACGTTTAAACCATGTATAAAGTTACAGGCCTTAACAAAAATTTGGAATATATCGAACACTGAGCTTGTCGAAGTGGCGTTTCGACAAGCTCAACGACCACACTCTAACTACTCAATATCTCTATCAACTCTTCAAGATCTTTATTTAATTTTTGATGATGTTTTACGGCTTTTGTAAAAGGTGTATAAACAACCTGTTTATTGATAATGCCAACCATCTCGTTAGTATGACCTGTCATTACAGCTTTTACAGCGTTGTATCCAACAATGCTTGCGTTTACCCGTTCCATACAACTTGGGTTGCCACCGCGTTGAATATGGCCAAGAATACTTACACGCACATCAAATTCGGGAATGTTTTTTTTGATCATTTCTGCTACTTTAAATCCGCCGCCGCTTTGATCGCCTTCTGCCACAACAATAATTTTACTGCTTTTAGTGCTACGCCAGTTCTTCATTTTTTCAACCAGCGATTCTGTATCATGTTTTATTTCAGGAACCAATAGACCTTCAGCACCACTTGCAATAGCTGTACGTAAGGCTATCAGCCCGGCATCGCGTCCCATTACTTCAATCACAAAAATACGATCATGACTTTCAGCCGTATCTCTTATTTTATCTATTGCTTCAATAACAGTATTAATTGCCGTATCGTAACCGATCGTAAAATCTGTACCTACAAGATCGTTGTCAATTGTACCAGCGCAGCCAACTATTGGAATAGAAATATGTTTGCCTAATTCAATCGCGCCTTTAAAGCTTCCATCGCCGCCAATAATGATCATGGCATCCACATTATTATTCTTTAAATTTTCTGCTGCTTTTAAAACACCATCATCTTTCATGAAACGCTCACTTCGTGCAGTTTTTAAGATAGTACCACCTTTTTGTATAATGCCCGAAACACTTTCACGCTTTAACTCAATAAAGTCGTTATCTATTAAGCCTTCATATCCTTTTAAAAAACCTATCACGTTAATATTGTGATATAATGCTGTTCGTACAACCGCGCGAATACAGGCGTTCATGCCCGGCGAGTCGCCACCTGAAGTTAATATTCCGATCTTTTTAATCATAAAACTAAATTACGAAATTAGTTAATAGCGAATTGTTATTAGTTAAAGTTTATTATTCTACGTGAATAGAACGCAGATGGTGCGGATCGAGCAGGTTTACACTGATTCTTTATCCGAGGTAATCCGTTTTGATCTGTCAAATGAGTGTTCCTTCACGTCTTGAGTCTTGCATCCTTTATCTTTAATCTGTAACTTTAGATCTGTAAATGGGAAGAATTTTAGCGATAGATTATGGTAGCAAACGCGTTGGTATTGCGGTAACGGATAGCCTGCGTTTAATTGCCAGCGGTTTAACAACAGTTCACAGTAAAGACCTGATCAAATATTTAGAAGATTATTTAAAAAAAGAAGTAGTAGATATTATTGTTGTTGGTGAACCAAAAACTTTACAAAACAATAAAAGTGATAGCGCGCGTTTTATAGATCCCTTTGTAACACATTTGCAACGCAAATTTCCTGAAATGAAAATAGACCGCTATGATGAGCGTTTTACAAGTGCTTTGGCGCATCAAACGATGTTAATGGGCGGCTTAAAGAAAAAAGACAGAAGAGATAAAGAAACTGTTGATGTAATCAGCGCAATAATTTTGTTGCAGGATTATATGACCTTGTTAAGCATGCATGATCTTAAATAAATTTACATTTTCTGCTGGCGAATGCGCACATACGTAATAAAATTACACCATGTTTAAAGCGTGAAATATTTGTTTCGCCATAAGTACGCTCTTTGTAACGAATTGGTACTTCAACAATTTTTAAATTTAATTTATGCGCGCCAAACAAAAGGTCAAAGTCACCAAAAGGGTCAAACTCTCCAAAGTATTTCCTGTTCTTAATTAATTTTATGTAATCTTTTCTGAACATCACTTTTGTTCCGCACAAAGTATCTTTAAAACGCTGATCTAATAACCATGTAAATGCCCAGCTAAAAAAGTGATTGCCTAAATAATTTAAAAAGCGCATGGCTTCTTTATCCATAGGATAAACAAGACGCGTTCCGTTTATAAAGTCACCTTTGTTGCTGGCAATAGCATTGTAAAATTTAGGAAGATCTTCCGGTGGTACTGTTAAGTCGGCATCCAATATCATTAAAATATCACCGGTTGCTATGCTATAACCTTCGCGCACAGCATCGCCTTTACCTTTGCCTTTTTGCTGTCCGATTTTTATATCATGTGTAGCGGCATATTTCTTTTGGATCTCCTGGATCTTTTGCCAGGTATCGTCGGTACTGTTTCCTTCAATAAAAATAATTTCAATGTGTTTGCCAAATTTCGGTAAACGTAAAATAGCATTTTCAATATTACCGCTTTCGTTACGCGCAGGAATTACAACAGTGGTAGAATATTTCTCGATATATTTTTCTTCGTTATTTTCAGGTAAAGGTTTTGCAAAGCTGTAAATGTTCAGTGTAAAAAAACGGAAGAATGGGAACTTTGCTAAATAACGGTTAAAGATAAAGGATAGAATAGGGAAGAAGAAAGGGATGATCAAACGCTTACTGTTGCGGTAAACATCAAAGCCGGAGATAAATAATAAATTATTAATATCGCGTGTGCTTAACCAGTTTTGTGTTGGTGTTTTTTGTTTTAAGCCAATTAATTCTGAAAATTTAATAAGCGGTTCCCAAAACGAATTATAAAATTGTACAACTACTTTTGTATTTGGGTGACAGCATTTTTTTATCTGCTCAAATACATTTTGAATATCATCTACAAAGCCAATTAAATTACTGACAACAATTAAGTCGAATTTTTGATCGATCTGAATGTTGTTGGCATCCATTACCAAAAACTCAATGTTCTTGTCTTTATGTTTTTCTTTTGCCCAGTTAATGTATTCTTCGCTAAAATCAATGCCCACTTTTTTAGAGCCTGCAATGTTTGCTAAAAGATCGCCACTGCCACAGCCAACTTCTAGCACAGAGCTATCCTCGTGCGAAAAATAATTGGTGTAATTGGTAATTTCTTTCCAATAGTATTTGCTAAAACCGCGTTGTTTGCGCTTTTTGGCCAGATCATTAAAATATGTACGTCTTGTTTGTTCCACTAAATTTTTTCTATTTCAATAGTACAAAATAAACCTAATTGTTTTGATAATGGTGAAAATAACCATTCCATTGCTTTCACGAAATTATACATAAAAAACGGAAGCATGGCACTTCTTGAAACACCCCCGCTAATAACGTACGAAAAAGGTGAATGGTATTTTATGGAATTAATTTTTAAATGGGGAAAATCTTTTTTAAACAGA
>JACDED010000118.1 GCA_013816615.1 Bacteroidota bacterium | reverse complement strand
ATTTAGCACCATACCGTTTCTGTCAGCAGCCGTTTTTTGTTGTGGTGTAATACCGGGGCCAATTGCAGGGAATCCCGGCGTGTTATCCGCACCCGGATCATTGTTAGCTGATAAAGACGGAGAGTTAATAGATTTTATCCATCCGTGTATGGTGTAAATATAATCAAGGCCCTGTACGTGATCTTCGCCAAGTGTTTGGCGTTTTAACGGACCATGGGCATAGTATTGGTAATTGGCATCGTTATCCCACATTAAACCATCGCGCGATGTTTGCACATTCGTTAAACGGTTTTCTGCGTCATACTGGTAACGGTGGTAAAATCTATCCTGGCGCATTTTATTATAACTAACCTGTAGCACCTTGCCGCTTACAAGATCATATTCATAAGCGATGTAATTTTTACCAATACCTCCCGGGTGATCTTGTACCAACCACTCCACATTACCATGGCTATCGTAACTGTAATAGGTAATATGTTCGTCGCCTGTTACCGCAGGATCAGCGTCGATGGTTGAGTAGCTTACCCTGTTTTGTGTAAATTGTTGCGGTTTACCGTAATAGCTAACCGCCGTGGTTTGTGTATAAACAGTGGTTGTTATTTGTTTGTTATTTGTTTGTGGATATACTGTATTATCTGAAGTAGCCAGGTTGACCACTGCAGCAGGCGTAGCGAAGCTTAGCGTACCAATAGTACTGCTCTCTCCTACTTCGATGATACGACCCAATTCATCGTATTTTGTATAAGAAAAAACAGGCGGCACTGCTGCTAATTGTTTCGCGTTTTGCGAAAAGCGTAAACGGTTCTTACTGTCGTAAATAAATGAAGAGCTTCCGCCATCGGGTGTGTTTTGACCCATTAACTGTCCAAAACTATTGTAATTATAAGTGGTAACCATTGTATGAGAGTTAACCAATAATGTTCCACCAGAACCTGTAGCCCGCTTGGTTTTAATTAGACCTATATTGGTTAGATCTAAAAGTGCAACACCTTGCGGCGGCACTGTTTTAGTCAGCTGGCCGGCGCGATCGTAATAATAAAGAGTGTAATGATGTTCCGTAATATCATATTTAACCTGCAGCTCATCTTTTAATTGTGTGATACTGGTACACTTTGTATCTAAAGTTCTTTTAAGCTCTCTGCTTTGTTTTTGAAGGCAGGCACCAAGATCTTCAGCTATTTCATTCGCCGCTTCCACCATATCATCCTGCATGTTATTATCGGCTATTACCGGCGTAGATGGATATGGTTTCATGCCCCAAACATATTCAAAAGTAACAGGGAATGTGCTGGGCTTAGGAAATGTAAGTGTGCCAATGGTAAAAGAATATTTACAACCCTTTGCATCGGTTACATACAGCTTATAGTTACCATAAGTAAAATTTGCATTGCTGTATTGTTGAGCACTTGGCCCGCTGTAAGAAGCTATAAAAATTTCCTGGTTAGTTAATTTTATTGGTTCCATTACAGAGTAATAATGTGCAACATCTGTACTTGTGGCAGTAACAGATCCTAATGCGGCCGTACCAAATGAGTTAAGCTTAGGCACCGCAGTACCCGAGACTGGAAAATACCACGCAGGATACATTACCGTTGTTGCCAAAGAGTCTGTAACATTAAAAGTAGTTATGGAGTTAGTTAATGCCACTGAACTGGTTGGCGGAGTAACTACAAGGGTTTGTGTACCATTATCGGCAATAAGCTGCGAGCCGTTCATGTAAAAATTCCATTGTACGACCTTGGATGTATTTATAACCTTATACCATTCATATGTGTAAGGGGCAGTACCGCCCTGTAAACAGGTGCTGATATTACAGCCATTTATATTGGTAGCGTTTGTATTACCTGTACCCGAGCAGTTAAGCAATGTTACTACCTGCGGTGGTTGAAATGATAATGCAGGCGTTGGTGATGAAGCCGTACAATTAGAACCATCATTAACAGTTAACGAAAGCGTAAGAGGTGCTGCAATATTATTAAGATCATATGTACTAGTTGTAACTGTATTATTTAAAACAGCGTTCGCATACCATAGGTAATTATAATTTCCGTCACCCCCCGATACGTTAGCCTGTACATAGCCTGTTTGAGTACAGGTTTGTTCATTAATATTAAAATTAATAGCTACAGGACTGTATTGTAAAACATTAAACGTTAAAGAAGCCGAGCAGCTATTTGCAGCTACTACATTTATGCTGTAATTGCCGGCACCTAAGCTTTGTGTATTAGAAGCGCCTGTTGTTATGAGCGTGCTGGTAATACCCGACACTTTCAACCAGCTGTAAGTTAAAGAGCTGCTAACGGTATTTGGAATAAATACGGCATTAGCCACAATGCTTACAGATTTAGTAGGACAAGTACCTGCAGGACCTGATTTACTTAAGTTAATTGATGGAGGCGTAATGCTAAAATATTTTGTTGTTTTACAATAGCCATTCACTACTTCGGCAATATAAGTGCCGGAAGATAAAGTTCCGGAGTTGGCGCCTGTGGCAAAAGCGGTTGTATTATAGCCTTGCAGTGTATACCAACTAATGGTACCACCAGGAGGCCCTGCAACAGCAGAAGCAGATCCTAAATTATTTGCGGCACAGCCGGTAGGGTTAGTTGCGGTAACTGTTAATAGTGGGTTATCTCTTGTAATATTAACTCCCAATCCACCAGTACATAACTGATCGATAGCGTTTTTAATAGTTATGTAATTTACGCCTTCAACAAGATTATTTACATTAACATTTAAAGGCGCGTTCGCTAAAGGATTTGCCGGTGTTAGAACATTATTAATATAATAACCCTGCTGTTGCAAAAGCGTGCTTATTTGTATAACCGCCGATGTGGTTAAAGAGCTGCATGTAAGCGGCGAGGTACTGATAAGTGTGGCTGTTGATGGTGCCAGGTTATAAATACTTTGTGTTAATGTATAACTGAAGGGACATGAAATTCCGCCGGTTACAACCAGGGTATAAATGCCGGCTGTGTTAACATTTATGTTTGGAGTAGCGGCTACAAAAGCGTTAGGGCCCGTCCAGTTATAAATAATTGTTCCTGATGCGGGCGGAATATTATTTAATATACCTGTTATACCCGTGCTGCCGCCAGGACAAATAAATGGCTTTTCGCAGTTAAGCGTTAAGGTTGCAATACCGGAAACATAAAAATTATTAGTATACGTTGACGCGCAACCATTATTGCTTAATGTTAAGCTTACTGTATATACACTGTTATTTGTGTACGTTGTATTGGTTTGGCCTACAGGAATTGATGTAGCGTTAGCGCTGTAAACTGTATTATTTCCGTAATTAAGATTATAAGAATTAAATGTAGATGTTGGAACAGTAATTGATAAAGAACCATTGCAAGATTGTGGCACAAAAGCAAACGTTGGATTTGGCATGGCATACACTGTAAATTGCTGCACAGGTGTTTGTGCCGTACAGGTGGTAACTACGTTATTAACCGTGTATGTATTTTGCGTAAATAAACTAACAGAATAAGTTCCCTGAGTATTAAACATATAATAAGGTACCATTCCTATTTGCGGGGTTTCGGGAATGTTGCCCGGCTTTATGATATTCCATTGATATAACTCTGCACCGGGATTAACGCCGTAAACAGATAAAAAACTACCAACACATAATGTATTAGATCCAAAGCTTAATTCGGAAGTAGCAGTGCCTACACTTACTAATTTTGATATCTGGCTGCTGCAATTATTAGCAGTACCCACTAATATGATGGTGTTATTTACAACCGTTAAATTGTTGGTGTATGTTGCTGTTTGGCTTGTAGCTGTAACATACATATTATTAATAAGCCAATTGTAATTAATTGTATTGGTATAATTTGTTATGCTTAAAACAATGCCTGCACTTGGATCGCAAACATTATTTAGAGTATGTGTAAAATTTATTGGCCCTATATCGGTTGCTGTAACTGTAGTGTAAGATAAAGGGCAGGCTTCAAAACCTTCGGACATTAAAGTTACAACATAGGTACCTCCGGCAGCGTAGGTGTGACTAACAGTATTTGTGTTGTTAGCCATAACGGGGCTAAGCAAAGCATCCCCAAATGCCCATTGCACATTATTTAAAGGGCCGCCGCTGTAACCAAAACTAAAAGTTTTACAAGCTGTTAAAGAAGCTGTAATAGTTATTAAAGGTGTAACTGCAGGAATTGTAATAGTAAACTCTTTAACGCATACGTATGAGTTAGCAGGCGTACCAATATCTTCATTTTTTATGCAGGCTTTGATTACAAAAGTATTACTTACACAAGCGTTAGTTAGAGTATAGGTATGATTAAAATTTGAGGGCGTTGCAACTGTTTGCTCGGGACTGTTATCTCCATAGTTATAGGTGATAGCTGATGTAGCGGATCTGCAACCTAAAGTTGGGTTAATAGCCGTAAGAGTTGGTGTAAAGACAACGGTAGCAAGATTACCTGCTGTAGTAATTGTGGGGCTAATGTTCATAACCAGGTTTGAACAACAACCGCTTTGCGAGTTTGAAAAACAACTTTGTGACTGTACTCTCCCGGCAATTAGCAAGAGAGATAGCAAAATAATTTTTTTATTTATAAAATTATTTATAGCAACGCGTAAACAACTCATATTTTAATTTTTTATCTAAGTTTATTCTTTACTTCTATATACTTCTACGTAATAACTTACACTTTTATATTTCTCAATTACAAGTCGCACCCGTCTGGGTATCACTCGGATTTGGAATAGATCCAGGTATACCCAATGGCGAATGATTAAAATATTTCCATGCGTATCCTAAGTTTGGTTGATAAGAACCACAAATCGGCACTTTTGATAAATACCACATACCATAAACCGTGAAATTTTGTTTAACACCGCCAACTGTAGTTGGATAAAAAATAGTTGAGCCCACTGCACCACCATTATACATCAGTACCAGTGTTTCGGTAGTTACAAACACCATAGATCCCAGATCAGCATCTGTAACTCCATTGGTTAATTGTTGCATTGTTGTGAATGACACTTTCGGAATAAAACCGCCATTCCCAGCAGCGCCTCCACCTCCATCAAACAACTTTACCCATTTGCCCGTTGCCGGCGCTCCTACTTGGTGCCAGTAATAAAATCCCTGCCCTGTTAAACCGGTTACGTTAGCAGTGCTGGTATAAACATTATTTAGATTAAATACTATTAAACCATTTGTTGGTGTGTTAGTTATCGGTAAAGCAACATTTGTTGCCGTTAGGGTCACCCTCGGAATTAATACTCCTTTATCCATCGCATCTACATCAAGCATTGCTGAAGGATGTGGCGGACTCGAATTCTTTTTTATTGAAACGCCTTCCGGGCTTTGCGCTTTAATGGCAAACGAGGCAAAAATTGCCAGCATCACTAATGTTATTTTTGTTGTTTTCATGATATATGTTTGTGTGTTTATTTTTTTTGTAATATATATTTTAATTACCGGTAGCTGTTATCGTATAGGTTCCGGAATAAGTTTTAAAAGCAGAAGGAGAACATGTTTTTTTCTCTACGTAATTGCCACAATTAGTATCTTCAGGAAGGCAATTTGCATTCTTCCACTGCTTTTGTGTTTTTGTAGTACATGGGCTTGTTACACCAACACCTGTTGCCGCTGCTATATCCGGTAAAAAAGATCCGCCATTTATCATGTTAAGTATTTTCTGATCACAGTCTCTAAATAATTTTACATCCAGTATTGCACTTGTAATAGTAGAAAGCTGGTTCAATTTATCCAACACGATCTCGTTACAGGTATAGGATGTACATGTTGGAAGATTACAGTTCGATGTTCCATAACTGTTTGTGTATGCCCCATAAGGGGTACAACCTGTTGGCGCTGTATTAGAGTTGCTGCCTACAGCCGCTACCAAACTTAAACGTATTGCTTTTGCAAGCGCTTTGGTTTTATTGATCACTGAATCTACCATAATGGTAATTTCCTGGTCTGAAATAATGCCAGGAGCTGAAGCTGTTTTACATGGCACAATTGTATAACATGATGCCACCAGCTCATTTTGTAGAGCCGATTTTATCGCACCTTTCCTTGTATTTACATTGTTGATCGTCTCGTCTAATTGCTTAAGCGCTTCAGTATATAAGCTTGCTTTTGTAGATGGACAGCTTGGAGGAGCTGAATATTTGGGCAGAGTAACGCCTTTGTCATTAGGACATACTGGTGCACTTTTTATTCGGTCATAGAACGCCTGGCGTTGCCCTGAGCTCCAGTTAACATGCGTAAAATTAAAAGTACCCGTTTGTACCCCAGAAACAGAATAATTATATGCTGTTGGTGTTTGGCAAAGAGTAGTTGTACCTGTAATGTAACTAGTAGGCAGGTTATAGTTGGTCTGAAGATCAATTTCTACCTGGTTAGGCAGGATAAGATTACCTTTCGAAATAAAAGGCGTAGCATCACTATACACATTGTAATGAAAGTACTTGAATTGCCATTCAGGCTTAAGAATGTAGGGATAATACATTTCATTATATGATCCGCAACCTACAGCGGTGTTTGTTACCACACTAAGATTAGCAGTAGTTGGCGATGTTACACTAAACGCTCTTACAATATTAGTGTAAGTTGTTGCGCCAAAAGGAAGAGATGTTTGCAGTGTAACGTTGCTTGGGGTTGATAATCCGCTGACAGTTGTTAGGTCAAATTCAACCGGTGTTATAGAGGCTGCACCTGCGGCAATATAATCAGGCTGAAAGCCACCATCAATGATGGAATAAAATTTACTGCCAACTTCACCCATAAATAAATTTATAAAACTGGTAGCCGCTTCTTTACGTCCTGATGTAATTGTCCCTCCTGGCTTTTGACTAAACTCTTCCATCTCTGTGCCTACAGCTTTTTGTAAAACAGCTTTTACTATCTTGTTCTTTACCTTCCAGTTTTCATCATCATCACCATTCTGTTGCCCTGAGTTTGGTCCATCGCTATCATTGAATTTTTCCAATATATTATCGTTTCCTCCAACCGAAAAATTATTTATTACTTCAAGATTTGCGTACCACGCTTCAAATAATTTTTTGCAATCGTAATTGTATGATAGGCCGCTTAACGCCGATACAGCTGTGGTTAGGTTATAACCGTTGGTTGCCGGATCGTATGTTGCCGCGTACCAAACACCGCTGTGTTTAACTGCATTACCGATATAATATTGAGATAACAGCATATTTGAGAGCATTAACTTTAAGCTGGTAAAATTATGGCCGGGCACATATTTCCATAGATCTGTGCTATCAAGGCCTTCGCTTGCAAGGCGATTCTTAAACAATAATATGAATTCATGATACACCAGATCGTTGATGGCATCTAGCTTGTTGGTATAAGTTAATATACTCCATCCACCATGCGTAATAAAATCATTAAACCCATATCGAATTATAGAATCGGTTTGATAAACCACCGCTTTATTGGCAGCTATCATAGCATTTATATTGGATGCCGGTGATGGCAATGAAGGTTGTGGATTACCATCGCAAACGTAACATATTGGTGGTTTGGGAATAGATGTTTGTATCTTCCCGCAGCAGCCCGAGGTAATACTAAAATCATTCAAGGTTGGATCTACAGAGTTGCTGGTAATAGCAGATACACTAAATGTTGGATAGAATGGCACCGTGTAAGTTGATGGTAAAACCGTTTTATCTACCGAAAGATATTTTAAAATACTATCAGAAGTAATAGTATTAGCCAATACACAGGGTGGCGTTATAGAGTTATAGGCATCCAAACGGCAACGTAAACCACTTATGAACGTATTAAATGCCGTTGAAGCAGTGTTACTATTTACCGTTTTCATTTTATCCAGCAAGGCATCAATTAAAGGTTTTGTTTTTTCATTTTGAGAGTTGATCAAGCTATCTGCATAATTTGGCATACGCGGAGAAAAAACTTCTTTAACGAATAGGTATTCACCTAATGGCAGGGTTATCTGGTCAAAAGTAGCACCGGTTGGCATTATGTTTGGCAACACTGTTGGCGATTGGCTTGCAAACATCCACGTGGCCGGAAAAGAAAAGCCAGCCGTTGGTACAAACTCATCAATAACAGTAGTAGAAGAAACAGCATCGCTAATAAATGTAACATTGTTAGTAAGGTCAACAATGTAAAAGCGCATTTTAAAATCACAGTTACCTGTTGCGCAGGTGCCACTATTTAGCGCTAGAGACGTATTGATATAACTTAGTTTTACTGTCGCGGTACTTGTTGGAATAGCAATTCGTTTAGAAGAAACAATTTTATTGCTTGATACAACGTTATTATTAATGGTATTTGTAACTGTGAGTGGAGTTACCGATTGTGTTAAACCCATTAAATTAGTATTGGTTTCAGATATCAGAGCTGTTGCAATGGTTTTACCTTCTTTAGAAGTATAGGAAGCAGATGCTACATTATTCTGATCGATCGTAATAGTTTTAATTACCGATTCTGCCAATGGTGCTTCATCTCCAAAAATTCTTATTAATTCATCTTCGCTTGGTGTACAATATAATATTCTTGTAGTTCTTCCCTGGCCATTGGTTTGCAAACCTAAAGCGTGCGCTTCGCCTACACCCGATTCTTCTTTTACACGATTAGTACCATCGCTTTTAAATAATGTTCGTTTATATGGATAACCTTTTGCGTTAGGAACGTTTGTATTGTTAATACCAACGGTTGCATTTTGACTATAATACGCATAGTTGCTTGAAATTGTATTATCAACTTTATCAGGGCTATTTAATTTCGAGTCATCATCAAAATGAAAAGCAGTATATAAAGCACCTGAATTGTTTTTTACAAAATCAAGCTTATAACCTGTTAAATTTCCCTGCAATGGTACCGGTATGGTAGATAATGCGGGCCTTCCGGAATAGTCGATCATGGTTTGAGATACAATGTTCGTATTTTCGGAGCTGTTGAATTTTTGTGATTGACGCGACATTAATAAACCGTTCGCATAATTCATACCCTCGCTTGATTTTAATCCTGTTGGGTTGCTTTTGTTTTGATTATCTCCTTCGGTAAATACACGGCTATAGATCCAATTTAAATTTTCATCCGGATCGGTAAAATAAAAAGCATAAGGTGTAGGATTTGATGGTGATTGCAACACATTTTTTACAAACGTAGTGTTAACCGTTGATGTAGGTAAAGCGTAACTCCACAAACCATAGTTTTCACTATTGGCAATGCCCCCATCGTAAAAAGTACCAACGGGTCTAACACGCCATAAATAATACCCGGTACCTTCGGCCATTGTGAGGTTTACTGAATTCTGAAAATTTTGTGTTTCTACTTTTAATGCCCTGTTCCAATCTACATCGCTGCCAATTTGGTTAAGATCAGTTGTAAATGAGTTGCTGCTGTTATATAACTTAAGTATCTGCACTTCATAATTAGGAAAAGATAAAGAAGATGGATTTGTCCAGCTAAAATTAACCAACCTGTTATTAATGCCAACGGGATTAATTATTAATGGATTTGCAATTAAGCTTGTTGAATAACGCACATCTGTATTGTACTCGCGCACTACAGATACTGTAAATCTTCTGTTACCACTAATAAAGTTCTGAAGCAATGGATTGGCAGGTGAAATAGTAACGCCAACAGAATTAATAGTAACTGATACCGGCAAGGTACCAACCGAATTTGAATTTACTACGCTTAGTAAATCAACTGTTTTAATTACCTCCGGTGCGTTTTGCGTGATCTCTAATGTTTTTGTAATAGAAGCTGCTGCAATTACATATGTAACATCTACTGTAACTGTAAAATTCCAGTTAGCCGCTGTCTTAACGTAATCTTCTCCAAGATCCAGCTTAAAATTAATTGCAGCGCTTTTGTTGCTGTATTTTAATTGTGGCGTTGTGGCAACCGGATTTACATTGGTAAAAACTGTGGATGCGCCGGTTACTAATTGTGCATTGGTATTAAAGATGGTTTTAAATTCCTTATAAGAAGGATTTTGCGCATAGGCGCCTGCAACAAAAAGCCAGCTTAAGAAAGCAAGCTTAAGCTTCTGCCATGTAAAACCTTTTTGATCAAATAACAATTTATTGTTTTCCATTTTTTCTATTATCTTGAAAAGTGTAATTTTTATATTTATCCAGTGGCTTACCATTCGTATTAAAGTAATGACTCTTTGGAGTCAAAAATTTATATCCGTTCACTTCTTTATAATCGATATAATTGATGGTGTATTGTTTAATTTTATATTCGGGTAAATAATCAAAGGTCAGCGAAACAACTTTTTGAGTTTTAAAATTATAGGTGCATTTAAAATAATCTATCTTAACCGACTCGTCGTTCTTGGTGTGATCAACCCTGGCATGTATGACCTTAGTATCGCCAATGATATCGCAACGCTCGACAATACTTGTATTAAAAAAATCATATCTCATTTCATAGAAAGCACCTGAAAATTTAACGCTGTTCAATTGCTTTGATGTTTCATTTAAAAAAGCTAACTGCTGTGTTGGCAGAATTACCATTACTTCTTTGTCATCCTGGTAAACGTTAGCCTGTTCTGATTGCATATCCATGTAACCATCTTTACTGTATGTTTTAACATTGGATGTTACAATTTCATTATCCCAATCTGTTACTTTAACAACGTAATTGGTATAAAAAGTTTTTCCTTGAAAACCAGAGTCGGGTTTAGTAATATCTTTTTTAAGAAGTGCAAGTACTTCATCAAGACATTCCTTTTGCGCATTCATATTAACTATCAATGCCATTAAGACGCAGGTAAAACTAATTTTTAAATATTCCGGTTTCATCTTTATCAAAACTATTTGTTTATTAGCGGTGTATTGTATTGTTGTTCTTGTAAGGTTTTTTTGCCTCGTTCGGTCTCAATACTTTTACGGGTAAGCATGCCTTTATTGTTGTACTCATACATTACTGCAAAATGCTGATCATCGAACTGCGCCGCTAATTTATTATCGGCATAATAAACCGAACAATTCATAGAAGCATCTAATGGAGCTACTCTAAAATCATCAATAAAAACCTGTTCGGTGGATGTTGAATAATTGTAAGAGATCTTAATAGGATACGAGTTGCCTGCCTGTAAGCCTCCAAACGATTTTATATCTGCACTGTATAATGTCCAGTCGCCGGTTTGCGCTATAGCTTTTGTATTAAAAGCAACAGTACCAATTACTACTTTAACCTGTGGGCTTGGATTTTTTAATCCGTAATTAATATTTGCCAGGTTTTGTGAAGCAATACTTCTTAACCAGAATTTAACGCCTAAACCACGTTTGGTAACAATGTCGCTGTTTAATTTGTATGACGGAACAAAAGCATATGCATTGTTACTTGGCAACGAGATCTCAAATGATCTGTTACCTGTGTGTGCAGTAGCGTTTGTGTATAAAGACCCTCCACCAAACTCGAAATCAATAAAAGCTACTTCTTTAAAGCCTGCATTTTGAGCCACTGTTACAGGTAATGTATTGTTATATCCAAAACGTGCTGCGCTTTTTATATTCAACACATCCTCTTCTTCTACAGGATATCCATAAGGAGAATACTGTGTTACTTTGCTATCGCTATACCATTGGGTGGCTGGCGTAGTCGGAGATAACCAGTTAAAGAAATTAAAGGTATTGGTGATCATACCCGCTTTATAAATACGGCCATTAGCAGCATTTGCATTCGCAACATTTTCTCTATAACTATACGAACGCAAGGGATAATAAAAAGAGTTTGCTTTAGTAACTACAGCTGTAACAACTAATGGTGCGTTTGCAGGCTCCACAAAATCGGTTAATGAAGCTGCAGTAAACCAGTTGTTGGTAAATGTAGTTGCAGAGGCGCTGACAACATTTACAAATGGATTTACGGCAGGTGACCATGTTGAGTTGGGCGCCCCTACTAAAAGATAATCGTACAATGTATTTGTACTGTAAGTTACAACATTACCAACGTTAGCTGTTAACTGGTTAAAGTTTGCGGAGTTACTTGCACCGCCTGTTCCCACTGGCTTCATAGCAGGATATGCCCAGCTGGCAGGAATATTTAGAGCATAATAATAACCCTCCTGTTTGGGTGAACCAGAGTTTTCGGTAAAGATCTTTTTATTATTACTCACATAACCATCATAGGTACGTGTAAACACAGGGTCACCTGTATACCTGTCAAAAGCAATGTTCTCGGTAGTTTGAGCCACGCCGTCGGTAATATTTGTAGTTGAAAGCAGGAAGCTGGTTTGGTTAATAATTCTTGATGTAGCATGTTGCTTAAGCACATTGCTTGCAAAAGTTATTTTCGGAAAATGCGTGGGCATTAGAGTAATGCCTATAGGCGGAGCGCCAAACGAGATATTAAGATCAATCTCGAAATTAATTTCCAGGTTTAATTCGTTTACTGTACTACTAAATATACAGTAGTCCTGTTCTGTACCAGCACGCAATTCCTGTTTCTGAAAAAAACCTGATTGATCCATTACAAGTGCTTTAATAGGTTCGCCGGGTTGCGAATAATTATAGGTTGTTTTACTGGTGTACCGCGATTCATCAAAGCCTTTAACATAATTGCCCGAATAAGTGGCTTTGCTTCTAACTTTACCATTCATATCATTTAATTTAAATAAATAACCCTGCGCAACAGATGCCCGGTTAATGCTTAAATTAATAACGTTGGTTGGTAAATTAAGTGCAAATTTTTTAAATGTGCCACCACCACCGGGCTTTTTCTTAATAGCAGTATAATCTACCTCCATAGGAAAATCTTTAGAGGTAAAATACTCGTTAACTGCAAAACCAGTTGTTGATTTGCCTGAATGGATGTTTGTAGTTACTACTCTTGAATGCACAACCTGCGCCGCCGGTAGAAGGTTCTCTCCTAAAGGACTTTCATCAACTTTTGAGTCTCTTCCATTTAATACTTTATCAATTACTTTTTGTTTAAACCTTTCACGAAACTGTACCAGTGCGCTTTCTTCTCTTGCAGAAGATGGCTCATTAACTGCCACACCGCTTGAATTACCATTTTTGTCAACATAATTGTATTCTGAACCGAACAACATAGGGTCGCCTGTTTGAATACCTTTATCGAAAGTTAAGATACGTTTCACCCTGATGCCACCACCTTTTTTAGCATAATACGTTGGCACTTTTAAATAGGACATTGAATAATTTAAGGATGTACAGGTAGTGCTTTTCTTAGGATTTTTTATTCTACCCATAGCCCAATCGTTAAACATGGATAAGGTTTTAATTTTTGTTTTGGCGAAAGTGTGGGCAATTACTTTAGCACTTAATACCGGTGCTAACAAAGCCGTTCCTTGAGTTCCATAAATCTGATCGGTATAATCATCATCTTTATAATCGTTTGCATTTGGCCCCATGTTATTACCACCATTGGATGCCATTTGCTGATAACAGGCCCATCTCGGTAAGGTCTTGTCTTTTTTACCTTTATCTTCATTAAAGATGCTTTCTCTCATATCCCCTAAATAAAAATATATTTCGGTACCGATCATCTTTATATCATTAACACTTGTATAACCTGTTACATAATCGTATCGTTGATTTGGAGTATTCAGCTGTGGCTGATCATCTCCTGAATAACAATAGAACATTTTATAATATATTTTATTCCTGTCTCTTAAAAAATAATCTCTTAAGCTCTTAAGATATTTCGGTACAATCAATGGATCATTTGGAATATTAAGATCTGCAAGGTTGAGTTTATAGATCGCTTCATCAGATTTGTACCCATTCATTGTCGTACCATCAAAAAGTAAGCTTACCATCGACATGGGCGATTTATCCTGTACTGATGCGTAATCCTTTTGCTCGTAATGTACATGGATCTCGCCGCCTGAAGGTAATTGAATACGTTTTAGCTGCCAGGCAGCGGGGTCAAAATTATTTGAATTATTCAGGTCAGGCGCAGGATATTTTCCGTCAGCAGTTTGAGATACCCCATGCTGCATGTTCATAAACCTTACGTCACCATTGGGTTGATTGTTACCCCATGCATCAAGTTGCCAAGGCTTATATTCAGGATTTTGTTTAGCATCGTTATTAGACAATACATTAAAGCTTTGTAACCAACCATATTTGCTTACAAGCTCAGATGGATACTGGTTATAATATTCGTAGCTAAAAATGTAAGGCGAGATCTGGCTTTTGTTGATGCCATTTGATTCTGTCCATACTTTTTTAAGCGCTAATTTTCCTTTTGTACTGGTAGTTGTGCCAATTGTATTTGGTATACCCGGCGCTACAGAATAATCATATTCAAAAAAAGTGCTTGTTAAAGGTTTGCTAACATCGTTCTTTGCAAACAAAACTATTCTTTCAAGCTTTTCAAGCTTGTGCGTGCCGGTTGCAGTAGTACTCATGGCGGCAAGATCCAAACCAGCTGAAATGCCTGCTGCATCCAGGCCGTCCAGGCGATCAACATTACTACCATTTAAAATATTTGTTAAAGGTAAACTTGTAGTTGCGTCATATAAAAAAGGGTAGGCGCTTTGCGGAAAATCAACAGACATAACTGTTTTATTGGTAATAAAAAACGCCGCGTGTGTTTTTGTTTCAACGTTCTTTAAAAAATAAACTTCTCTTTCTCCGCTCGACATTGAACCTGTTTGATCGGTTTTATCTACCAAACGGTTTGCATTATACAACAAACCATTGTATGGTGTACGGAAGCGGTACCAATCGCCGTTACCGCCCCATGCTTTGTGATAAGCAAATTTTGTCCATCCGCCAAAGTCAGCCTCATCTACGCCGTTATTATTAATATCTATGTAGTTAAATGTTGTGTTACTTGTAAGTAAGAACGAGCTCGCGTATTTTTCAGCAGTTTTATTTCCTACAACGGTTTTGTTCTTTAATGGATCGGTGTATTCGAGCGGGTAAGCCGTCAGGTACTTACCATCATTATTAAAAGGCAAGCCAATTGTGAGTTCTGCTTCATTACGGGTATATACCGGGATGCCATAATTAGCCTTTGAACCGTCTTTATTAACGATATTTATTTTAGTGATCGAATCGTTTAGCGTATAATTAATGTAAGAAGAATGACCACTTAATGCTTGCGAAGGTGCGTTAGTTAGGTTAAGGTCATAATCGGCCATTTTTGTTATTGGCAATCCTAACATATTAATAGTGGCATGAGGAATATCATCATAGGTAGATAAGGTATTATAGTTTAACTC